>JBDTNM010000119.1:0-9291 GCA_039933735.1 bacterium
CACTCACTTTCGCTCGGGAGCACTCCTATGGAATTCAAGAATCTCGGCCGCTCCGGCCTCCAGGTCTCGGTCGTCGGCCTGGGCTGCAACAACTTCGGCATGCGCTGCGATTACGACACCTCCCAGACCGTGGTCCACAAGGCGCTGGATGAGGGCATCAACCTGTTCGACACGGCCGACGTCTACGGCGGGGCAGGCAAGAGCGAGGAGTTCCTCGGCAAGATCCTCAAGGGCAAGCGCAACGATGTCGTCATCGCGACCAAGTTCGCGATGAAGATGGGCGAAGGGCCGATGAAGAGCGGCGGCTCCCGCAAGTACATCATGTCGGCGGTCGAAGACTCGCTACGGCGCCTCGATACCGATTACATCGACCTCTACCAGATGCACCGCCCGGACCCGACGGTGCCGATGGAAGAGACGCTGCGTGCTCTGGATGACCTGGTCCGTGCCGGGAAGGTGCGCTACATCGGCCATTCGAACTACGCCGGGTGGCAGGCGGCCGAGGCCCACTACATTGCCCAGAGGGGCGGATACACTCCCTTTATTAGTGCGCAAAACGAGTACAGCCTGCTCGAACGCCGCATCGAGAACGAACTGGTGCCGGCCTGCAACCAGTACGGCGTCGGGGTGCTGCCGTTCTTTCCCCTCGCCAGCGGCTTCCTCACCGGCAAGTACAAGCAGGGCGAGGACCTGCCCGGCGGCACTCGCCTGGCGAACGCCGGCCCCATGGCCGCCCGCATCCTGACCGATAAGAACTACGAGATGCTGGGCAAGCTTGAGAACTTCGCGGAACAGCGCGGCAAGACCATGGTCGACCTCGCGATCGGCTGGCTCGCGAGCCTTTCGCACGTCGGTAGCGTCATCGCCGGCGCCACGAAGCCGGAGCAGGTCACGCAAAACGTCGCCGCCGGAAACTGGCGCCTCAACGCTGAAGAGCTCGCCGAAATCGACGTGATTTCGAAGCGCTAACCAACACACTTCGGGCCCTTCTTCGGAAGGGTCCGCTCTCGTGGAGTGCCAATGACTTCCAGCTCCCTCGACCTCACCGTGGTCCGGCTCAAGTTGACGAAGATGACGGATCGCATCCTGATGCGGCTGCACGACCGCGCCGGGTTTCCGCTGAACCGGCCGGTCTACGAGGCTGGGGCGATCGCTATCCCCGGGCGCAACGGCGTCTCGCTGTTTGATTTCGCCATCGAAGGACTCGAGACGTATCACGCTTCGCTCGGCCGTTACGAACACGCGGACCAGTTCGCCCTGAGCGCCGCGGGCAAGCCCCGTTCCGAAGCCGAACAGCGCACCGCGGAAAAAGTCGAGATCGCGCTCCGTGAGGACCTTGCTTCCTTTTATACAGGCCAGGTGCTGCCGCGGCTGTGCAGCGACGAAGTCGACGCGGGCTGCTTCGGCGAAACGGCCTACGTCGATGCGGACCTGCTCGAACTGTTGAACGAACGGATCAATGTGGGGCGCGACATTGCCCTGGCGAAGGTGCAACGCGAGCCGGACCTGCTCGAACTCCTCGCCGATGAAGCGCGGCTGAGCGAGCGGCTGACAGACCGCGTCCGGGAAGAGGCCGTCATCGCTGACGCGGCAATCGCGGCGGAACGGTACGGCCTCGATGGCGAACTCGCGCGGTTCGTCTTCCGCTGGATTATCGACCGGACGCTTTCACTCGAGGTCGAATACCTTCGGCGAAGGTAACGGCCCGGGAATTTTTGTTCCCTGTTGCGATTCTGTAATCCCCGGCTGGATGGTGGTTAGGCGGCTGCAAGCGCTTTTCGGGCATTCTCCTCGCACCCTTATTAAAGAGGAGCGAGAGATGCTGAACACCACCGCCGAACTGACCAAGCCCCGTAGCCACACCCACCACTGGATCATCGACGAAGTGGAAGGGCCGACGAGCGAAGGGCAGTGCCAGGGTTGCGGCGCGCAACGGACCTTCCGCAACTGGCCGAACGAAGAAATACTGCAACGAGCCCAGTATGTCGCCGCATGACCCTGGCCCGGAACTGATGTTGTACGACCCGGATTCGGCGAGTTTGCTGGCCACTGGCATGGAGCTATCGGAAGCCGACACGACCGGCCATTGCTTCGCCTGCATCCGCGGCAATGGCATCTTGCTGACGTATTACTTCGGCAAGGGCCGGCGTCATGTGATGGTCCGCCACGGGGCCGATGAGGGTGTCACGGCTCAACTCGGCACCCGCTGGGTCGCGGGTCGGCGCGAGTGGGTCCTGGAGTGGTAAGGAGCTAGAAATGCCGAAAGCCTGGTCGAAGAAAGATGAAAAGCAGTTCGACCACGTAAAGCAGAGCGAACTTGACCGCGGATTGCCGCCCGCCGAGGCGGCCGAGATCGCCGGCCGGACGGTGAACAAACAACGCCGGGAAGAGGGCCGTACGCCGAACAAGCGGACGCAGGGCACCGGCAACCCGAATTTGGCGCTCGGCGAACTCAAACGCGATGAACTTTACAACCGGGCGAAAGAGCGTCACGTGAAAGGGCGCGCCCGGATGTCGAAGGCAGAGTTGATCCAGGCGCTGCGTTAGGCTCGGACGAGGATGCGGCCGGTAACGCCCTGCGCGACCAGCCGATCGAGATCCTGGCGGGAGTGCCCGAGCGCAAAAAGCACTTCTTCTGTGTGCTCGCCGAGGTGCGGGGCTGGTGTCTCGGTGATCGGCCGTTCGCCAGCGCGCGAATAGGCAACGGTCGGGTAGAGGTGAAATCCGACAGGCTCCCGTTCCATTCCCTGCCAAAAATTGCTCGCGAGCAGTGGTTCGAGGCCCAAGACTTCGGCTTCGTTGAGGACGAGGCCGCAGGGCACTCGGGCCGCGCGACAGGCCGCAATAGCCGTGTTTTCGCCGACTGCCTCTATCCACCCGCTGACGATGTAGCGAATGGTGGCGCGGTCGTTGGCACGCGCTTCGGTTGTTGCGAATCGGACCTGATTGGCGGGCGTGTCGATCTCCTCAGCCAACCGCGCCCACTGCTCATCCGACTGGACGTCAATGGCCAACCAGCGGTCGCCTCCGAGGGCGAAGACTCCGGACGGCTCGTGCCCAAGGCGGCGATTCCCGCGACGCTCGGGCACGACTCCGGTCTGCTGGTAGCGAACCAGCGCTTCAGACACCATAGGCAGGAAGCCTTCGAGTTGGGCGCATTCGAGTTGGCGGCCCTTGCCGTCGTTCGCCCGCCCGGCGAGCGCCGCGAGCACGGCGGCGGTGCCGCCGAGCCCGCTAATGGGGTCGCCGAAGGCGTTGCTCAGCATCGTCGGCGCGCCGCCCTCGTAGCCCACCAGCGAGGTGAGTCCCGACATTCCCTCGATGGTGTTGCCGAACACGACGTAGTGACCTTCCGGGCCGTCGGAACCGAATCCCGGCTGACGCAACATGATTAAGGAAGGGTTCCGCTTCGATACCACGTCATAGGTGAGGCCCAACTTTTCGATGACGCCGGCGGCGTAGTTCTCGACCAGGACATCCGCGGTAGCGATGAGGTCGAGAGCAATCTGCCGGCCGCCCTCCGTCGTGAGGTCGAGGGCGATGCCCCGCTTACCGCGGTTCGTGGTGTTGAAGACGTGGCTGCGCTCATGCAAGCCCATGCCGTCGCCATCTCCGGGCGGGCGGGACCCGCGCCACCAATCGAAATGCGTGTGACTCTCGATCTTGATGACGTCGGCGCCCATGCAGGCGAGGTTGAACGTGGCCATCGGGCCGGCCCAGCCCATCGAAAGGTCGACGACTCGGACCGCCCCGGGGCGCCATGGGCCGCCGGACGGGGGCGGGGCCGCCGGGCCAGATTCGGAGCGCACTCGCACCGGGCCGCCCGGCACGCGAAGCGTCGCGCCCGCCGGAGTGGTTACTTCATCGAAGCTCTCGCGGGCGTTGAGCTGGGGTGATGCAAGGAGTTCGGGCATCGTCGGGTGGCCGGAGGCAGGGATTCGGGCGGCTTCGAAATCGTGATACGCCTGCCAGCGGCTGCGCCGGGAAAGCCACGGCAGCAGGAACTCATCGTCGAGTTGGGCGACGTTCGCAGCCCTGTCCGCGAGTTTCGCAAAGCGCGGGTCCTCGACGATTTCCGGGTGTCCCATGAGTTCCGCGAGCGCGACCCACTGATTGTGCAGGGCTGAATGCAGACCGATGAAGCCGTCGGCGCAGGCGAGCGTGGCCAAGAGCGGCTGGGCGCGGCTGAAGCGGTTGCCGGCTCTTCCGCGAATCATGCCGTAGTACTGGAACGAAACGGGGTCATAAATGAGTGTCGCCACCAGTGCTTCAATGACAGGCACATCGACGAGGCCCGGTGCGGCGGCCGCGGGGTTCGCGATTGGCTCAAGGGCGGCAATCGCGGCGAAAAGCCCGGCGATGAACCGGCATTGGCTGTCTGGTGGCGCCAGCGGTTCGCCGTCGGGGTCGCCGACTGAAGCCATCCAGCCGCTGGCGGCGTAGAGCGCGAGGTCGCTATCGGGTTCGAGGGACGAATCGTTTTCGAGGCCCCATGGTGTTATCCAGATAACACGGCGAGTGCTGGCGACTTCTCGAAGGCTGGCAATGCGCTCGATTGAAACCGGCGCGTCGGTGATCAGCGTCGCGTCGCCCGCAGCGGCTTGCGACAAGGTCGCGCTGAATTTCGCTCCCTGGCCGAGAAAAGCGCCAAGTCCTTCGGGATCGAGCAAGGTTTCGTGCTCGACTTCAGCGCCGAGCGAGCGGAGCAACCACCCGCAATAGGCGGCCGCGATGCCGTGTGAGCGAACGATGAATCGAGATTTGGCGAGGAGATCCATATGGGCGCGCATCATAGCGCCGATTCAGTGTGAACGAGATATCACATGAAACCCGAATTAAACTGGACAGCAGGGAGGGGCGGATCGTTATCATCCGCTGTGCTGTCGGGATTGCGCCCCGCCTATCAGGGTTCTCCCCAATGACCGCAAGACCTCGAGTTCGGTGAGAATTGATGCATTCGAGTGGCGAAGAGCCGGGGAGCAGTGTGCGCGCAATTGGTGGAACCCAAGAGGTGACACGAGCGTCGGCGGGAGCATCTCCGGCTGCGCACGATAACGTGCCCTCGGCCACGATCCTGGTTGTCGATGACGACGATCCGGTACGGGTCATGTTGGCTCGACTCTTGCGGACCCAGGGCTACTCAGTTCTCCAGGCCGCGCACGCGAACGAAGCGCGAGCACTCCTGGATACCCACCGACCGGACCTGGTGATCAGTGACATCGTGATGCCGGGCGAATCCGGAATCGAACTGCGCCGCAGCATCCTCGAACGGTGGCCGGATATCCCTGTGATTCTCATCTCGGGATACAGTGCCGAAGGCCCTGCCGAG
Organism: bacterium; assembly: GCA_039933735.1. Lineage (GTDB taxonomy): Bacteria > Chloroflexota > Dehalococcoidia > Tepidiformales > Tepidiformaceae > Amarobacter. The sequence goes on from JBDTNM010000119.1 coordinate 5,330, forward strand.
TTCGCGGCGCGCACGGCCAACACGATGTTCGTGCAGAAGCCGTTCGCGGCCGACCAGTTCCTTTCCTTGGTCGAGCAAACGCTGAGTGGCGCCAGCGCGGAGTAAGCCCGGTCTCAGCCCGGCTTTCCCAGGTCTTTCCAACTGCTTTCCGAGACTTCGACGCCGTAGTGTTCGGCAGCCTTGCGAATGTTCGCGAAGGCGAGATCTCGGTCGGCATCGCTGACATCTACCACCTGATCGAACCGGGCGAGGGCGTTGCGAACGTGCGAGGCGTCGGTCAGTGGTTCCTTGCGCTGGGCCGGGAAGGCGAAGGTGGACTTCGGAAGAGCGTCGCGCTCTTTTGCGGCAAGCTCGCCGTGGCGGGTGTGCGGTTTCCACGTGGTACGCATGTAGATGACCTCCACGGTCACTGGTTTCCCAACCACGCTCGCTCTGGCGCCGTTGCGAATGCACAAGCACGTCCGTTCGGCACCTTGCAAAAGCGTGGGACTGTCTGGGCACGGTCGGCTTCGGCCACCAGGTTGCGATGTTTGTACAGCGGCCTTCGGTACCCGGAATGCGGCCCTTTCGTACATCACCAGCCTGCGGCCGGTGGCGAGAGAATGGGTGGCGGAAGGAGAAACAATAATGCCAACGCGGGACGCGACTACGGGTTCCAACTGGGTTGTGGAGCTAGCGACAGGACGGGTGATGAACCGTCAAGAGAAGCGCCCTTGTGTCCGCGTTGACCCTTCGCGGACACTGGATGGTGGGCGGAAAGAAGGCGAGGTCGGACGAATGACGGACGAGAAGGCACGAGAGCAAGCACGCAAAGACTTGAATCCGATCGAGGACATCAAGGGTGCTATCCGCTACATCAAAGAACTGGACCCGGTCGAAGAGGTCAAAGAGTTCATGGAGACGGCGGCCGAAATCCTGGACCCGCACCAGTCCGATGTCCGCGTGATTGAACCCGAGGAAGATTCGCATAGCAGCAGCGCCGAAAAGCGCTGAGACTCAGCAGGCGTACCGGACGATCGTCTCCGCGAGCCAACTTCGGAATGCCGAGTCGTTGAAGCGGGACGATCTTCCCTCCTCCTCAGGGAGGAAGCGGCGCGCTTCTTCGTTTCCGGCGAGGAAATAGTCGCGGAACACCCAGGTGTTGTGGAGCGATGACTGCCACCAGGCGTCGACTGCCGGTCTGACGGCGTTGGCATCCAACGAGTTGTTGCGACGGAAGCCTTCCAGGAATGCTCGGAGCGGTTCTGCGTCGAGCAGGAGCATGAAACTGACGGCACGCAACACTTCAAACGCGGGCGGCTGAACGCAAAACCGCTCCCAGTCGACCACGGCCGCGAGCGTGTCATCGTGGCGGAACATCACGTTTCGTTCGTGGTAGTCGCCGTGAGTAGCCTGCGTCGCGAGCTGGGCAAATGCCGTCGACGGGCGGGCCACACCGGAACTGATGATGGCGAGTTGTTTGGCGTGCCAGCGCCGCTCCTGGTCGTTGCCCCGGCGGTCGACTTCGGACGCGACGGCTTCCAGCGCTTCAATGGTCTTTTCTGTTGACCACGTAAGCTCCGAATTCGGAGGTAGGTCGAGAGATGGATAGTTTCGGAGGATGGCCATGCACTGGCCATGGACCATTCCTAACCGCTCTGCCTCGGGAGGGGTGATCTCACCGCGACGGTAGGTGCCGCCGTCGATCCAGCGGTAGAGCGACCAGAATTGGCCCTCGACTTCGATGAGCGTCTCCGCGCCCGGGGAGGCGATGGCGACTGGGGTTGGGAGACCACGTTCGGAGACCCAGGCGGCCGCCGCCTGTTCGCGCTGCAGTCGTTCGAGCGTGCGGCCTCGTCGGTAGGCCCTGAGGAAGTAGCTCCCTTCGGACGTATCGACGCGGTAGTTCTGATTCAGGATGGAGTTGTCGACCGGTGCGGGCTCGGCGGACGCAACGAGTCCGAATGCAGTGAGAGCAGCCTCGATCCCAGGTTGCACTACCAGGCACCGGCGCGAGGCGGGCCGCCTTCGATCAGTTCGTGCACTCTGCGACGTGTCGCCGCGGATACATCTGCAGGCAGTTCATCGACGTCGAACCACTCACGAGCTTCGATCTCGTTGTTCGGCGTGAATTCGCGGAGGGTGAAGTCGCGCGAATAAAACATGGCGAGGTGGTCGGTCTTACCTTCGGCGAAGGTGCTGTAGACGCCCAGGAGGATAAGTTCACCGACGGTCGCGCTCGCCTCTTCTTCAGTTTCCCGGCGAGCAGCGGTATCTAGTGATTCGCCCTTTTCGACGCCGCCGCCGGGAAAGTACCAGCCCTGGCGGTAGGTGTGGCGGATGAGAAGGACCTGGTTTTCGCGAATCAATATCACCCGCGCGCCGAGCGTTATCGGGTGGAAGATGCGCCAGCGCAGGCGCTCTCCGTACCAGGCGAGCTTCCGGATCGGCGTCCCAACGGCCGTGACCGCCCGGCTCATCACAGCGAGTTCAGCGCCTGGCCGTGGGGGCAGCGGTTTAGCAACGAGCACTCGCCGCACTTAGGGCGGTTCTTCAGGCAGAGATGCTTGCAGTGCATCACGATGAGTGCATGGTAGCGCGCAAGCAGGTCGCGTTCGGACCAATTGTCTGGACGCGCCGCGGCGAGGCCGGCGAGCACCCACCGTTGCCAGACGTGGTAGTCCTTTGATGCGATCGGCCCGAGCCCAAGTCGGCTGAAGAGTCGCATCGAGTAGGCATCCGCGGCGAAGGCCGGTTGCCGCGCCGCGTAGCAGATCATCGCGTCCGCTGTTTCGGGTCCGATGCCGAAGCAGCCTAGGAGCACGGTGCGGAGCCGTTCTGGTTCGATCCGAAGGAGGGCTTCGAAGCCGCCGTGTTCGGTCGCGAGGGCGAGGAAGGCGCGCAGTTTCAGCGCCTTCTGCCGGTATTGTCCGCTCGGCCGGATGAGTTCTTCGAGCTCATGGTGCGGGAGAGCGGACATCGCGGACGACGTGAGTGCATTTGCGGCTTTCAGCCGGTCGATCGCGCGCTCAACGTTCGACCACATGGTGTTCTGGACGAGGATGCAACCGACGCAGACTTCGAATGGGTCGGCATCTGGCCACCAATGCCAGCCGCGCCATTCATGCATTTTCTCTAGCTCGCGGTAGACCGCGACGAGCGATTCCTGGTCGGCGGCGAGCGTCATATATCGGCCGGGATGAGGGCCCGATTGGCGTTCGCCCGGCCCTTTTCGGTGGCGACGGTGCGGGCGGCAACGGCGGCGACGATGATCGCGCCCCCAAGGACTGCCCACCAGCCCGGCGTCTCACCAAGGAAGAGGAAGACCCAGACCGGGTTCAGCACCGGCTCGAGCATGCCGATCAGCGAGGCCTCCAGCGCCTGGACGTGGGCGACACCGAAGCCAAAGAGCAGGTAGGCGAAGCCGATCTGGACGATCCCAAGGAAGGCGAGGCCGGCGAGATCGCCGGCGTCCGGGGTAAACGGCTCGCTCGTGCGACGGGCAAGGTTCACCGCGAGGAGTCCGACGACAAGCAGAATGTTCCCCCAGACCATCGCTTCGGGGCGAGTGGCATTCGTGCAGCCGGGCGCTCGCAAGAGGGTGAACATCGCGGCCAGGGTGACGCCCGACGCCGCGGCCAGGAGGTTCCCAGTCACCGCCTGAGTGTCGAGTTTGCCGACGAAGAAGAGTGCCATGCCGCAGAAGGCCACAGCCACCGTTCCGAAATCGAGCCGGGTGGCGCGTTCTTTGAGGAACAGCGCGCCGGTGAACAGCAGGTACAAGGGGGCGGTGTACTGGAGGAAGATTGCGCTCGCCGCAGTCGTGAGTTTCGTTGCGCTGACGAACATGACGAGTGTCAGGGCGTAGGTGATCGCAATTCCCCAGGTGAGGCGATTCGTACGCCAGGGGGAGTGCATTGGCGGCTTCGCGACCACCCAGATGACGAAGCCGGCAAGCAGCGACCGCCACATCGTGACGCCCA
>JBDTNM010000120.1:0-9231 GCA_039933735.1 bacterium
CCGTCTCCACTGTCGGCGCGTCCATCACCTTCGCGACCGGCCCGGTGGTCCAATCGTGCGTAGCGATCGAACCGAGGATTCGGTACATCTCCGCGGCCAAAACTGGCTGCAACGCCAGCAGTGGTGGCGTCTGCGGCAGGCGAGTAGCGACCTCGCAATCGAGGATCCGGTCCATGATGAAGAACGGTCCCCCAAGGACTGCGCCGTCTTGTTCAAGCCAGCGCATGCGCGGGACCGGTACATCCGTGCCCCAAAAGGTTGAGTAGAATGCGTACTCGACTTCCCGGTCCGTATCGAGCAGGCTCGCGGGCGGGTCTTTCCGCACGATGAAAGCCTGCGATTCCGGCCCGCTCTCGGATTCCCACAACGCATCGAACATCCAGGTCTCGCGTGAAGCGCCGCCGGGAATGCGGCTGAGGTTCTCAATCCGCACCGTGGTCGCGGGGAGGTGTGCTTCGATGTACTTCGCGAGCCGGTCTTCCATAGCGCGCCGAATCGTGTCGCGCCGTTAACGTGGCGTCAAACTTGTAGCAGTCGGGCAGCCACCCTCTGACTAAATCGTGCCCTTCGTGCTCGGAATGTCGCCGCCTCGCCGTGGATCGATCCGACAGGCCGCATCGAGCGCCCGCGCCATCGCCTTGAAAGAGGCCTCGATCTTGTGATGGTCGTTCACGCCTTCGAGCACCTTGATGTGCAAGTTCAGCTTCGCCGCAAACGCAAACGATTCCAGGAAGTGGTCGAACAGGTCCGGCGGCAATCCGCCAACCTCCCGCCCCAGTAGCCTGAGGTCCAGCTGCGCGTACGGGCGACCGCTGAGGTCAACCGCGGCGAACGCCAACGTTTCGTCCAACGGCATGTACGCCGAACCAGCACGCACAAGCCCGGCCTTATCCCCGAGCGCATGTACAAGCGCCTCGCCCAATCCGATCCCGCAATCCTCGATCGAGTGGTGCTGGTCGATCCAGAGATCGCCCTTGCACCGGATCTCAAGGTCGAACACGCCATGCTTGGCGATGTGGCTGAGCATGTGGTCGAAAAACCCGACCCCGGTCTCAGTCACAAACTTGCCGGTGCCGTCGAGGTTCAGCGTGATGTCGATGCTGGTCTCAGCGGTGCGGCGCGAAACAGTGGCGATACGTGCACTCATACGACGGTTATCGCGGCCTTCCTCGCTAGTGTCGAATTGCCCGCCTATTCGGCTGCAAGTTCACCCAGAACGCCGACAGTCCGCGCCATCGCGTCGTTGTCGCCCGGCGGGATGATCACCATGCCGAGAAGCTCACCGGCGCCGTACTCGGGGAGCGTCCGCAAGCGTTCTTTTACCTGCTCAGCCGTTCCATGAATCACGAGCGCGTCGATCATGCGGTCGCTGAGTTCGCCGTTGGCGGCCTCGGGGAAGCCTGCATCCTGGAACATCTGCGAATAGAACGGCACGCGCGGGTAGAAGCCAATCTGGCGTCGCGCGCCATCCCGGACCGCATCCAGGTCTTCCGAAACCACAACTGGCACGTGCGCGATGAGCGGCGGCACCGGCCGGTTTCCCTTCGCGGCACCTTCCTTCAGCGCGGGCACAGCAACGTCGCGTAGGTAAGGCAACGGGCAAACCCACGAAATCGCCCCATCTGCCAGTTCACCACAGAGCCGGAAGCCGTTCGTGCGAAGCGCCGAAGCCATCAGCGTCACGCCCGTCGCGCCCCCGCCAGATTGAGCGCGGGCCGTCAGTCGCTTCCCGGTGAAGTCGATGGAGCCAGTTTCGAGCACCCCGCGAAGGATGGTCAGGTACTCCCGCAGGTGTTCCAGCGGGCGTTCGAATGGAATGCCCCACGTACCTTCGATTGCGGGCTTGTGGCTCGGCCCGACGCCCAGCCGGAGCCGGCCCGGCGCCAGCGAATCAACCGCAATCGCGCCCTGGGCCATCGACATCGGGTGCCGCGGAAACGTCGGCACAATGGAAGTCCCGAAGAGGATCTTGTCGGTGTGCTGCGCCGCGGCACCGAAGATGGCGAACGGGTCGGGGGCGAGCCCGCCGACGGTCAGCCACGCGCACTCAACTCCCGCCTTTTCCGCCGCGATGATTGCGTCAACGGTCTTCTGGGCGGTGGCCGACGAGACGTGGACACCGATTTTCAAGTTCTTCATTGGTACTGCCTCGGACTAAGTTCAGGAGCAGACACCTTGGCATCGTCCCCGGAGGCACGTCAATCGGCCTTAGAGCTCCGAAAGTGCTGACATCAGGGCGTCTGTGTCCTCCGGCCGGCCGGCGCTGATGCGCACGTAGTTCTGGAGGTCTTCGCGGTCGTAGTAGCGGACCAGGACCCCTCGCCGGCGCAGTCCCGCTGCGACATCTTTCGCGGAGCGTCCTTCGACGTGGAAGAGCACGAAGTTCGCCTGAGACGGACACGCTTTAAGCCAGCCGAGTCCTTCCGCCAGGCCGATCATGCGTTCTCGTTCAGCCACGATGGAGGCGATGGTCTCGCGGATCTCCGCGTAGTGAGCGATCGCCGCGCGCGCGCCAGCGTCGGCGGCGACGTTTACGTTGTACGGCTGCTTGAGCGACATCATCCGTGCCGCCAGTTCCGGGTGGCTCACCGAATAACCAACGCGGAGGCCTGCCAACCCCGCCCACTTGCTGAACGTGCGCAGGACCACCAGGTTCGGATAGGTCGCGATGAGCGGGACGACCGACTGGCCGCCGAATTCCACGTAGGCCTCGTCGACCACTATGAGCGCTTCGAGCTCGCAGATTGCCTCCAGCTCTGCTCGATTCACCGAGTTCCCGGTGGGGTTGTTCGGCGACGTCAGGAACACGATGCCTGCCCCGGCGTGGACCGCGTGGCGAATACCAACCACATCGAGGTCAAAGTTCGGCCGCCGCGGAACTTCTACTGGCTTGGCGCGCGAAATCTTCGCGAGGAAACGGTACATCCCGAACGCCGGGGTGGGGATAACTACCGCCGACGGCATGACGAGGCGGATCAGGATGTCGATCAGGTCGTCGGCGCCCGTGCCGGCAACCACCTGGTCCGCTTCGACGCCAACGAATTCGCCGATCGCTGCGCGGAGCGCTTCCTGGCCTGGATCCGGATAGATGTGGAACGTTGCCTCGCGGATGGCGTCCAGCACGTCCGGGTGCGGGCCGTACAGGTTCTCATTCGCATCGAGCTTCACCAGGCGTTCGATCGGCAGCCCAATCTCGGCCGCCAGCACATCGAGTGGTTTTACGGGGACGTATTCCTCGAGTTCTTCGAGGTCCGGGCGAAGGAGTGGTCGTATGTCCATCTGGCTGTTCTCCCCCGACTCACGGGCCGAAGAGCCAAATCGTGAATCGTGAATCGTGAGTCCCTAGCGCCCCTGGAGGCGTTTTTCGACAGCGTGGGCGTGACCCGTGAGCCCTTCGGAACGGGCAATGATCGCCGCATAGTGGTTGAGCTGTTCCATGTCGTCTTCCGGGAGGTTGATGATCGCCATCTTCTTCAGGAAGTCGTGAACGCCCAATGGTCCGCTCCAGCGCGCGCTGCCCCCGGTCGGCATCGTGTGGCTCGGTCCAGCGGTGTAATCGCCAACGGCTTCCGGAGACGCTTCACCGAGGAACAATCCGCCGCAATTTCGAACCTTTTGCACATACGCTGAAGGATTCTCGACGCAGAGACAGAGGTGCTCGGGTGCGTAGTAATTCGCCAGTTCGATGGCATGGTCGATGTCGTTGACGAGGATGCATCCGCCCCGTCCGTCGATTGCCGCTCGGGCGATTTTCTGGCGTTCGATCTTTGGCAGTTGCCGTTCAATCGCGGCATTCACGTTGTCCGCAAGGTAGTGGGAAGGCGTCAGCAGGATTGGGCTTGCGAGCGCATCGTGCTCCGCCTGGGCGATCAGATCCGCCGCCACGAACTCCGGGTTGGCGCTCTCGTCGGCGATGATCACCGTCTCCGTGGGGCCGTAGATGCTGTCGATGCCGACGTCGCCGAACACCTGGCGCTTGGCGATTGTCACGAACAGACCGCCCGGCCCGGCGATCTTATCGACCTTCGGGATGCTCTCCGTGCCGTAGGCGAACGCCGCAATGCCCTGGGCGCCGCCGCACTTGTAGATCCCGTCCACGCCGGCGATGTCCGCTGCCACGAGCTTTACGGGTGGCACCGTTCCATCCGGCATCACCGGGCTCGCGAGATACACCTCGTCGACGCCAGCCACGCGGGCCGGAATTGCGCACATCAGTACCGTGCTTGGGAGCGGGGCCTTCGTTCCAGGCACGTAGATCGCCGCCTTCTGGATCGCGCGGGTCATTTGCCCGAGACCGTTCTGCTGGAAGTCGAACATTGCGCCGCGGAGCTGCGTCTCGTGATAGCGCCGAACTCGCTCGGCCGCGAATTTCAGCGCCTCGATCAGCTCGGCGTCGAGTTTGTGATACGCCTCTGCTACTTCGTCGCGGCTAACCTTCAGGTCGCCGACCGTAGCACCGTCGATTTTCGAGTTGTAGTAGCGCACGGCGTTATCGCCATCCTCGCGGACGTCGCGAATAATGCGCCGAACCACTTCGTCGGGGCTGAGTTCAGCACCGAACGTTCGGAACGTCGTCTCGCGCATGTCCATTGGGAGCTCTTCTGTTTCCAGTGGACGGCGAGACAACAGGAGTTCTTTGCCCTCTTGGGCGTTGCGGATTATCCGCATCCCAGGTACCTCTCAACTGCCGACCGCGCCGCATCGCTGGCGCGCCGTACGAATGCGTCTATCTCAGCGCTGGTTATGTGCGCGATTGTCTCATCGAGCAGGTCCGGGAGCGAATCGAGGAACCCGCCGAGGGTCTCGCCCTCTTCCAACCCCGCGTGTCGTAAATGGTTCGAAATCATGCCGCGCATCCGCTCCCAGTCCATTACTCGTCCGGCCATATCGGCCGAAACCTGGCGCCATCGTTCGAGCGTTGGCGCGTCGAGAAAACCTGCCTCGATGCCTTCCACGGTGCAGGCCAGCGCCCCGCAAATGTCGCGCTTCAGCTCCGGGTCAGTTCCGTATGTCCTGTCCAGGTCGAACTGGAGCAAGCGGTCCATGACATTGGCCCGCATCGCACCCCCGAGTGCTTCGTGCTCGGCGAAGAACGGCCGGTAGATGCCCGTTATGTACTGCTCGTCCATCACCAGATGCGTCACATAGCCCGTAGCCCACGCACGAGTGTCAGCGTTCAGGTTTTCCGGCAAGGCGAGATGTCCGTAGGTGAGCAAAAACGATGAAACCGAATCCTGGTGATCGCGCTCATTCAGGTCGAAGAAGTGGGTGCTCAGTCGGTCCTGCTTGGTGATCACGCGTATGTCGGGAGAGGTCGCCCCAAGCAGATAGGCGCCCGAATCGGCTGGCGCATCGGCATGGCCGAGGTCAAGCGCTATCTGGCGAGCAAGCACCATGTGAAGGGTGATCGGTGGCACGCTCATATTGTAGTCGGGGCACGCTTTCAGGTGAGCGCCAGGCCTAGACGATCGGAGTGTCCACTTCCGCTGGCAGGCTGAACCAGAAGTCGGCGCCGCCACCAACCCGCATCTCCGCGCCGAGGCTTCCGCCGAGTTCCTCGACGGCACGTTTGCAGACCGCCAGGCCAAGCCCCATGCCGGATGCCTTTTCTTTGGCCGTCGTGCTCCGGAAGAACGGCGTAAACAGGTCTCGAGCCTCGTCGCCACTGAAGCCAATTCCTCGGTCTAACACGTGAACTTCGACTTCTCGGCGCTCATTCAGAGCCGTGCGGACGGTAATCGCCTCGCCCGCTGGGCTGTACTTGTCGGCATTTCCGATCAAGTTCTCAAGCACTGACACGACCAGGCCCGGCTCGCCGACAGCTGGCGGCAAGCCCGCCGATTCCTGCGACTCGAACTGTCGTTCGGGACGCCGCCGTTCGAGGGTCCTGATCACCTGCGCGACCAACCGCTCGACCTGGACATGCTCGCGAGTGATCTTCTCGCCGCCCTCGACTCGCGTCAGCATGAGGACGTTCTCGATGATCCGCTGGAGCCGCTCACCTTCGGTCGTGATGTCTGCCAGCGCCTGTTCGATATCGGGCGTCTCGAGCGTCGTGTAGCGGCGTGAAAGCAGGTGGCCATTCCCGACGATGATCGCTATCGGCGTCCGCAGTTCGTGAGACACGAGGGTCAGGAACTGGTCCTTGATTTCGGCCGACTGCTGAATCGCTTCCTCCGCAGCCCGTCGCTCAGAAATATCCCGGGCGATTTTCGAGGCGCCGATGATTCGCCCGGTACTGTCCTTGAGCGGAGAAACAGAAAGCGAAATTTCAACCAGCGACCCGTCCTTGCGCTGGCGGATAGTTTCGAAGTGGTCCACGCGCTCGCCGACGCGAACTCGTCGAAGGACTTCGTCCTCCTCGCTCTGCCGATCGGTAGGAATGATCATCTTGATCGACCTGCCGATGGCTTCGTCGGGCGTGTATCCGAACATCTTCTGTGCCGCCGGATTCCAAGAGGTGATGACGCCATTCAGGTCCTTGGTGACAATCGCATCGTCCGAGAATTCGACAATCGCGGCCAGGGTCAGCGCCGTGCGTTCTGCCTGGCTCACGACGTCGTCCGTCGAGGTTTCGAGCAAGGGATAGGTCATGTCGTTTCCTGACGAGTACAGCGCAACAACTGCGGTAGCTTTACCCGAACGTAGTCCCCAACACGGGAGTAGTACATACACGAACAGCAGTTGAAATACTTTTGCGATGAGACGACTGAGAATCTAAATCCGCGCGCTCTCTATGCCAGTCAGCAGGATCCCACGGCAACCGATTCCCGAAAGCTCATCCATGATCCGGTTCGCCTGGCGCTTCTTCACCATCGCCTTGACCGCGTACCAGCCTTCGCGTTGCAGCTTGGTAATCGTCGGTGATTCCAGTCCCGGCGTGATGTCGCAGGCCTGCTGGAGGATGTCCCCGGGCACGTCGTACTCGACCATCATGTACTCGTACGCGACCAATTTGCCTTCGAGCCGGTGCCTCAGAATCGTCATCTCCGGCGCTTCGCCGTGTCCAGGATGGGCGAACAAGCCCGCATTCGAAGCGAACAGGGCCTCGCCTACGACCCGCATACCCGCTTGCCGAAGCGTTGTCCCCGTGTCTACGACATCGACCACGCCCTCGGCGATGCCCAGTTGGACAGAGATCTCGACCGCTCCTTCGAGCTGAACAATCTCAAGTTCCCTCGGCGCGAAGTACGCCCGCACGATCTCCGGCAATGAAGTCGCTATCTTCAGCTTCGCGAACTCTTCGAGCGTCGTTATCGGCGAATCCGCAGGCACGGCCGCCCGCAGCTGCGAATGCCCGTAGTTGAGTTCGATCACGGGCTTTTGGTGCACGCCCTTTTCGGCGGCGAAGTCCTTGCCCGTGATCCCGGCGTCCAGGATCCCTGTCGCTACATAGACCGGGATATCGCCCGGGCGGAGGAAATAGAACTCGACGTTGTTCTCGTTGTCGATCGACGACAGCGAACTCCCGACCTTGGACACGCGATACCCACACGAAGAGATCATCTCGATCGTCGGCTCGAAAAGCGCTCCTTTGTTCGGCAGGGCGACTTTAATCATAGGTGGCGGTACACATCTTCAATCGCGATCTCTTTCTCCGCCATCATCACTGCGACGTAGTAGAGGACCTGGGCAAGCTCTCCGGCCAGGTCATCGGCGCTCTCGTAGCGCGCGGCCATCCAGCTCTCGGCCGCCTCTTCCACCAGCTTCTTTCCGATCGCGTGCGCTCCGCCCTTGAACAGTGCCGTAGTCGAAGAACCGTCGGGCATTTCGGCTTTCCGGCTGAGGGCAAGCGTCAACATCTCTTCGAACGTCACCCAACGAAGATAGCGGAGATTTCAGCAGCGATACATGAACAGCCGACTAGCTCGGGCGAATGCTGACATCCGCTGCGTTCACCGCCACGACCAGACCGTTCGGACGACGGACCATCAGCTCGCCGTCGTCGCTAATGGACATCGCTCGCGCCTCAAACGGTTCCGCCCCAGAAGGCGTAACGAGGACATCGCGCCCGAGTGTGCAACTCAGTTCGCGATACTCCGAGACAAGGTCCGGCTGAGGCACCGAAAGGAGCGCCTCAAGCTCATTGCAGACGGCCGCCAACAGCGGCTCACGCGCCAGGTCCCCGCCGGTCTCGTTGGCAAGGCTGGTAGCGACGCCGGCCAGGTCGGGATTCTCCGCCGGGTCGCCATTTACGTTGATCCCGATGCCGGGGAACGCGAGGCCCCCGTTGTAGGTCAGTTCGCCATCGATCAGCATTCCGCAGACCTTCTTGCCATCTATCCAGATGTCGTTGGGCCACTTGATTTCTGCCGTCGCCCCGGTTCCCCGGATCGCTCGAGCAACCGCGAGGGGGAGGATCACCGGAAGCCGTCGATGGATGGCCAGGGGAAGCCGCAAGACGAACGTGAAGTAGAGGTTCTGGCTGGCCGGGCTGTAAAAGCTACGCCCGCGCCGCCCTCGGCCGGCTGTCTGCTCTTCCGCGAACACGAGCGTCCCGTGGGGCGCTCCCTTGGAGGCTTCCTCCCTGGCAACGTCCATGGTGGAAGGAATAGACGCGTTATAGACGACGTTGCGCCCAATCTCGCGCGTCTTGAGCGCCGCTTGCAGGGCCTGAATGTCGAGGGCGGGCGCTTCCGTTGTCATCGCTGGCCCTCAACTCTACGGGCCTGCCAATGTGTTCCGCCTCACACTTTTGGGGGACAAGCGCGGGACAAATAAAAGGGCCCCGGTAAATATCCCGGGGCCCTGCGTAGCTAAGACAGGAGTCTTAGGAGGGTGGATGAGTCCTGCTAAGGACCGTGGTCCCTAGGAGGAGGTCACCTCCAGTGCCAGAATCCGGTCGTAACTACGACTGTGATAGTCCATGCACATCACCTCCTTTCCTGCGCCAAATTTTCGTACCGCCGAAAAGGGCTGTCAAGAGGGAAAAGGTTACGAGCGTGATCCATATAGCCGAGGCGAACGTCAGAAGGTAAAAGGCGAAAGGAGAACGCACTGGCCAACGCGACGATGCAGCAGGTTTGGGCGAGTTGCCGGGCACGGTCGAGTTCGCCGCGAGACGGCACCGCGCCACTTTCGCCTTTTACCTTTTACCTTTCGCCTTCCGTCCCGTATCCTGAAACGGTTGTGTTTCTCAGGCGGCGCCCGGGTTCTTCCATGGAAGGATCAAATCTATGACGCCGCACGTTGGAGGACTCCCTGGTTACCCCTGTAAGCATGAAGCAGTTG
>JBDTNM010000121.1:0-9219 GCA_039933735.1 bacterium
GGCGACCTGGGCGACCTGGGTCATGTATTCGAGGGTGGGCGGGCGCTGGTGGCCGTTCTCGCCCATGGGGATGACGGTACGGCTATCGCCGCTGGTGGGGAGGAACCAGTGGAGCTTCATGGTCACGGGCGGAGTGTAGCGGTTGGCGGGCGGAATTCCGATGCACGAATTCGGTGCGGGAGTGGCTAGAATGGTGCGGCCCCCAAAGGAGTCGATTTCATGGGATTTCGACTGATTACGGCTGATTCGAGCGGCTGCATCTACGCGCTCACCGATGCGGATGAGGTGCTGTTCTATTTCGATGATGCGCGGAACGGGACGCCTCGTTGGGGAAACGGCGGGGTGGCGCAGCAGATCGGCTCGGGGTTCGAATATCAGCGGATGGTGGCGGACGCCGGCGGGGTGATTTACGCGTTCGATGCCGCGGGAAACCTGAGCTTCTTCCGGGACCTTTCTCGCGATGGCACGGAGAACTGGGCGAATGGCGGCGTCGGGCAGGGCATCGGGACGGGCTGGGACGGGTTCGTCGATGTTTTCGGCGGCGGGGATGGGCGGTTGTACGCGATCGACGGACTCGGGGACCTGTATTTCTTCCGCGACCTTGCCCGCGACGGTACCGAAAGCTGGGCGAACAACGGGGCAAAGCAGAAGATCGGCGAGGGCTGGGGCGAATACCGACAGGTGATCGGCGGCGGCGACGGGGTGATCTACGCGATCAATGAGGGCGGCGAGATCCTGTTCTTCAAGGACCTCGCGCGGGACGGCACGCAGCAGTGGGCGAACAACGGCCAGGGCCAGGTTATTGGCGACGGCTGGGGGAACTTCGTCGCGGTGTTCTCGGGCGGAGACGGGATCCTCTACGCGCTGACGCCGGACGGGTTCTTGCTGTTCTACCAGGACCTGGCGCGGGATGGCACGGCTCACTGGGCGTTCAACGGTAGCGCCCGGACGCTGGGGGCGGGCTGGCTTCCGGGGCCGGAAACGCCGCTCACGATCGAGGGGTATGCGTGGCCACTTTCGGCGCGGCCGGGCGGTTCGGTGAAGTTCATGGTCAGTTCGATGGCGAACTACGATGTCTCGTACTACCGGCTGAAGCCCGCAGCGAATGGTGGGTTCGGCACGCAGCTGACGCCGTTGCAGGGGCAGCCGGGCGGGCTTCAGCCAGTCCCGGTCGAGGCGTGGCGCACGGGCTGCGGCTGGGCGCCGTCGTTTTCGCTGACGGTGCCCGCGAACTGGACTTCGGGGCTGTATGCGGCTCGCTGTAGTTCGGCGCTGGGGGATGACGCCTTCATGGTGTTCGCTGTGAAGCCGAAGATCGCGGACCGGAAGAAGATCGCGGTGCTCGCGAACGCGCTCACGTGGAACTGTTACAACGACTGGGGCGGGCGTTCGAAGTACACGGTGCCAGTCGGGCCGCAGCTGAGTTTCGAGCGTCCGAACCCGGCGATAACGCCGGTGGAGACCGGGCAAATCGACCACCTGGTGCGAGCCGAACTCTGGATCATGGGTTGGATGGCCGACGCGGGGTTCGAGTTCGATGTGTACACGGACATCGACTTCCACCAGGGCACGGGATTCAACGACTACAGGGCGATTGTGCTGAGCACGCACCCGGAGTACTGGACGGGGAAGATGCTGACGCGCCTGGAGACGTACATCGAGCAGGGCGGCAGCGTGTTGTACCTCGGCGGCAACGGTGTGTTCGAACAGGTGGAGCTGGACACCGGGAAGAAGAACATCACGGTGATGGGCGGCGACGAGACGCGGCTGCGCGACGGCTTCTACTTCCGCAACCTTGCGCCGCCACGAAGCGAACGCGAGATCCTTGGGGTTGGCTACCGCTACGACAACTACATGACCTACGCCGGATACCGCATTGAGAACTCGGGGCACCGGTTCTTCACGGGTACGACGCTCGACGATGGCGACATCATTGGGGAGGCAGGGCGCAACGGCGGGGGCGCGAGCGGCTGGGAGATGGACACCTCACTCCCCGGGCAAGCCCTGGCGACGGCTGTTGTGAGTGCGAACGGGAACGACGACCGGGGCGCGCCGCCTTCGAACCTGGTGCTGCTGGCGCGGGGGGCCAATGCCGGCGGCTTCGGCGCCGACATGACGGCCTACGACACTCCGGCCGGGGGCGTGGTGTTCTCGGTGGGCTCGATCAGCTTCGGTGGGAGCCTCGTTGACGACGGGAACCTGCAAACTATCGTTGCCAACGTGCTGAACGAGTGCCTGGCGTGACCGGACACTTGCGTCGAGGTCGTAGTCTTTCGTCGAAGAGGAGAAAGCGATGACGCAGGCAGACACCCCGGCGCGAAGCCGAGAGCCGATTGAAGCAACGGTTCGCAAAGCTGTGGCCGCGGACCGGGCGAAATTGACGGCGGCGATGGCACGGGCATTCGATGATGACCCGATAGCGAACTGGTTCGCCGCGCAAGACCGGCGGCGTGCGCGACGGATCTACGACTTCATGGACGTCGCGTACAAAATCGTGGCGGTGCACGACGAGATTTACACCACCGACGACCTTCAGGGCGGGGCTTATTGGGCGCCGCCGGGGAAGTGGTACATGGGGCCGTGGCACCAGGCGAAACTGGTCCCGGCCATGATTCGTACGGCAACACTGCGACGATTGCCCGGGATTGTTGCGGGCCTGAACGCGATCGAACGAAAGCACCCCAGCGAGCCGCATTACTACTTACTTGCCCTGGGCGTGGAGCCGGACCTGCAGGGCCGAGGGCTGGGCACGAAGCTCATGGCGCCCGTACTCGAGCGCTGCGACCGGGAACGCGTACCGGCCTACCTCGAGAGTTCGAAGGAGCGGAATGTGCCGCTGTACGAACGGAACGGCTTCAAGGTCACCGAGGAGATGGTGGTGCCGAACGGCGGCCCGAAGATCTGGCTCATGTGGCGGGACCCGAAATAGCGTCCGATCCGTTTGGTACCCTCTGGGCGTGACGAAGTTCGAATCGGTGCTGACGCAGGCGCTGGAGTTGGACGAAGACGAGCGTCAGCTTCTGGCAATGCGCCTCGAGATGAGCCTGGACGAAACGAAAGACCCGGGCTATGACGCCCACTGGTCCGCCGAAATCAAAACGCGCGTGGCCGAGCTGGATCGCGGCGAAGCCGACGAGATGGACTGGGATGACGCGATGAAGTTCATCTTCGACGACTGATGCCGCCGCTACTGGCTCGATCCCTGAGACTCAGTGCTTGGTCGCCTTCCACGTCCCATCGCCGGGCCATTGGAGGCGCTTCATCGTGCCGTCGCCGGTGAAGACCACGTAGGCTGCTGATTCCAGGTCGACCGTGAAGACGTGGGCGGGACCGTCGGCCCTCCATCCTGTTTCGTCGAAGACCTTTTGCCAGTAGGTCTCAAGGCGCTCTTCCGCGAGCGGTTTGGCGCGGCCCCAGAGCTTCGCGTCGCCTTCCTGGCCGTCCTTGTTCGTGGTGGTGCTGTGCATGGTGCAGCGCGGATCGCGGAGCAGATCGAGCGCTTTTTTCGCATGCCAGATGCCGCCGAGGGCGAGTTCGCCCTCGAAGATGATCCACTCGATCGGCGAGATGCGCGGGAACCCGTTTTTGCGGAGCGTGCCAAGCATCAAGAGGTCAGTGGCTTTGAAGCGCTGATAGACGAGCGCGGAGAGCGCGGGAGCCTGCTTTTCGAATTCTGCCCACGAGGCCATAGAGATTCCTCCTCCGGGATGCCGGCGGCGAATGTGAACCGAGGGCACGACAGGTACTGTCGCGTTTCGTCCTACGATCCTTACGACAGTATCCCGTGGGCGCCCGCGACTCAATCGCGAAACGGCCGGGTCCGCGCTACACTCAGCCCACATAGAAACAGATCCGAGGATTCATCATGGACTATCGAGATACCCCCGATGAGGCGGCATTCCGGGAGGAAGTCCGCACCTTCATCCAGAACGAATCGCCCAAGAATATGGCTCGGGGCGAGGGCTTCGGCGGCGTTGGCGAAGGCTGGAAGACGTGGGTGAAGAAGTTGGCCGACCGCCACTGGATTGCACCGGCCTGGCCTGAGGAATACGGCGGAGCGGGCATGAGTGTGATGGAGCAATTCATCTTCAACTGGGAAATGGCGGAGGCCCGCGCCCCACGGCCGGGTGGAATTGCTACCGGCTTTGCCGGGCCGACGTTAATCGTCCACGGGACCGACGAGCAGAAGAAGAAGTACCTGCCCGAAATCCTCGACGGCGAGACCGTGTGGTGCCAGGGCTACAGTGAGCCGGGATCGGGCAGTGACCTGGCCAGCCTGCAGACTCGCGCGATCCGCGATGGCGACGACTACGTGGTCAATGGTCAGAAGATCTGGACCTCCGGCGGCCACATGGCGAAGTGGATGATCCTGCTGGCGCGGACCGACCCGGAAGCACCGAAGCACCGCGGTATCACCTATTTCATCGCTGATATGAAGGCGCCGGGAGTGACGGTGCGGCCGCTGATCAACATGGCGGGGACGCACGAATTCAACGAGGTGTTCTTCGAAGACGTGCGCATCCCGAAGCAAAACATCATCGGCGAAGAGAACCGAGGGTGGTACCTGGCGCAGACGACGTTGAGCTTCGAGCGCTCGAACATCGGTGGAGCGGTTGGCGCCCGCCAGGGTGTCGAGGACCTTGTGAAGTTCGCCCGCACAAGCGACGTGAGCACACTCAAAGCCAACCACAGCCTTCGGCACGAACTGATCGACCGCATGATCGAGGCGGGGGTCGCCACCCAGATGAGCCTGAAGATTATTTCGATCCAGGCGAAGGAGGGCGTCGCGCCCGGACACGAAGCCAGCGTCGCGAAGATGTACGGGACAGAGCTGAACCAGCGCATCTCGCGCACGGCACTAAAGGTGCTCGGCCTCTACGGGCAGCTGGATTCGAAGACCGACGGCGTCGATGCATCAGGTTACGGCCGTTACAAGTACCAGTACCTCCGCGCCATCGCGAACACGATCGAGGGCGGAACGAGCGAAATTCAGCGCAACATCATTGCCACCCGCGGCCTGGGGCTTCCCCGCGCCTGAGCGGAGAACCTGGCTGTCACGCAAAAGGCCCCTCAAATCGAGGGGCCTTTCTGTTGCTGGGGTTGCGGGCTATCCGACCACTGAGAAGCCGAATGCCTCGCCGCGGTAGTCGGTCGCTATCTCCCAGAGCTGACTGCTCCATGTGTGGTTCGTTTCTCCGGGCACCCAATCCTGGTAGCCGTTCGGAGCTGACTGGTCGAAGAGCGAGCCGCCGCTGAGACCAGAACCTGCATTGCCAAACACGGTCATGCTCGTGCCGGTGTTCTCGATGTCTTTGAGGTCTTCGGACGGTGCGCCGATGAGCAGGTCGACGACGCCATCATGGTCCTGGTCGGTGATGGCAAGGGCGAAGCCGAAGTAGTCGCCGGTTTCGGCGACACCGGGCAGTCCGCCTGCGCCCTGGATGAGATTCGAACTGCCGCCGCCGGAGTAAATCAGTGTGACGGCACCGGTTCCATTTTCGCCCGGCACGCCGACTGCGATATCGGCTCCGTGTTCGCTGTCGAAATCGCCAACAGCGACGGAGAATCCGAAGTGGTCTCCATCTTCGGCGACACCCGCGACGCCGTTCACGCCCTGGAGATACCAGTTGTAGGCGTAGCTATCGGCGTTGGTGTGCTTGATGGCGAAGACCATTCCGGCGCCGTCGCCATCCCATTCGCAAACGTCGCCGCAGGAGAGGTCGAGGCCAGCCCAGTCGCCCGGGGCGCCGACAACGATGTCGTCGCGGCCGTTGCCATCGAGGTCGCCGACGGCGACAGCGAAGCCAAAGTCATCGCCCGCCCGGGGAGTGTCGTTGCCGAGGAAGAGTCCTTCCCAGAAATACTGATGGCTGGCGAGGCCAGAGTGATGATGGCCGCGAAGTTCGTGTACCAGACCGACTCCCCGGAACTTGTCTTTCGAATGAAAATCCTGGACTCCGGCCCCGGGAACGCCAACGACGAGGTCTTCTATGGTGTCGCCGTCGAAGTCTCCGGATGCGAGAGACCAGCCGTACCGCGTGCCGTCGTTCTTGAGCACCCATTCGCTATTGATACTGCTGAGATCGAAAAGCTTTCCGTTAGCGGTGAGGCCGTTGGCGCCCGCGCCGTTGAGTACGACGACGGCCCCGGAAAGGTCGTACGTTTTGTTGCCGAGTTTGACGGCTTCGTGCGGTGCGCCGATGGCGAGGTCGTCTTCGCCGTCGTTGTTGAAGTCGCCGGCAGCGAGGCTCCAGCCGAAGAGGTCGCCGGCTTCTTTCACGCCGGGGACGTTGTAGCCGCCCCGGGAAGTGTCCTGAGTGAAGGCCGTGGATGGCCCAAGGGCGGTCCCGTCGGAGTAGAAAACAACGACGGCGCCCGCATCGTGGTCATAGCCGGGGGCGCCGACGGCCAGGTCGGTGTAGCCATCGCCGTTGAAGTCGCCGCACGCGAGGGAAAGGCCGAAGTGGTTGCCAGTCGCCGGGGTAAGCGCGTCGCTGGTGTACATGACGGGGAATTCGAGGCCCGCGAATTGATAGCGGACCATGATCGCCCCGGCGCCCTTCTTGCCATCGACCGTCTTGCCTGGAATGCCGGTGACCGTATCGGGCATGCCATCGCCGGAGAAGTCGCAGCGCTGGTCGGATGCGGCCGCGAAGGCAGTCTCTTGCGAATCGCCGGGGCCGAGGCACGCGAGGAGCGCTCCCGAACCAACGGCTGCCGCCACCGACAGTCTGCGTGCCAAGTTTCGTGTGGATGCTTTTGCGAACATTGCTTTGCTCCCTTCGCCGCCTATGCGGCCTGCCTCTTCGACCGGGCAGGAGCAACTTCCTTACGCGAGTGACCAATGCACCTTTCGTTCGTTTACCTTGGAAGAGACACCATCGACTGGAGCCCGCTATGTCCGAACCGCCACGAACCAAACCCGAACTGCTCGCACTCATCGATGAGCGCTGGGAAGTACTCCAGCATTTACTTGGCAAGCTGAGTGACGCGGACTTCGAACGACCGCTGGGCGACGGCTGGAGCGGGAAGGTCCACGTTGGGCACCTTGCCGCGTGGGAGCGGTCGCTCATCGCCTTGCTTCGAAAGGAAGACCGGCACGCCGCCATGGGCGTTTCGACCGAGCTCTGGGAGAGCCGGGAGGCGAACGATACGGAGAGTCTCAACCGGGTGCTGGCGGAACGAACGTCGGGGCAGTCGCTCGCCGAGGTTAGGGCACTATCGAAGGCGACTCACGACGAACTCATGACTCTCCTGGATTCGATGACGCAGGAGGACCTGGAGAAGCCCTACTCCGAGTATCAGCCCAATGACCCGCCGTACAACGCGAATCCGGTGGGCGCATGGGTGCACGGAAACACGTGGGAACACTACGACGAGCACATTGGCTGGCTTGAGGCCGGGCTCCAGGGCTAACGAGCGATGGGCAAGGGAGACGCATGGCTGGACGGCAGCGGCACGGGCTCGGTGCCATCGGCGTTCTTCACGAGGAAGCCGCAATCGCTCGGGTGCTGATCCATGTTGTAGTGGAACTTGTAGACCTCGATGAGGCCAGAGTGCGCGGTTAGACCTTCGGGGGCCATTGCTTCGCGGACCGCCGCGGAGACGTCTTCGATTTCGTCGATGTGGTCGGCGAAGGCGTAGAGAAAGCTGCCGCCCGGGAAGAAGGTCGTCTTCGCGGGCTCGGGCGGCTGATAATCGCTGCGGATGGGGACGCAGGCACGGTAGGGAATGCGCCCGTCGGCGTCCGGTGGCATCGCCCAGCCGATGGCGGCGATGTCGATCCGGCCGAGTGCGGGCCGGACGCGCACGCGCCATTCGTTGAAGGCATCGAAGAGGCGGCCCATGCCTTCGAACTCGGCGACGACGCCCGAGTCTTCGGCGGGCCGGGCTTCGAGCAGGGATTCGAAGTAGGCGAGGCGCATTTCGGGAAGGCGGGCAAGCCAGATGCGGCGTTCGCTCAAGGGATGGCACCGAGTTCTTTGAGCGAGGCGATGCGGTCCCAGTCGTAGCCCAGGTCTTCGAGGAGGATGGTTTCGGTGTCCTGGCCGAGTTCGGGCGCCCAGTTTCCCGGGTGCGCGGGTGTGCCGTAGAAGTCCGCGGGAGTGTTGACCTGCTCGACCGGGCCTTCCGGCGATTCCATCGTGACGAAGGCGCCGGCGGCGTGGAGGACGGGATCGACGACGACCTCGGCGAGGTTCTGGACTGGCGCGAACCACACTTCGTTCGCGTCGAAGATGGGACCCCATTCGGCGATGGTCCGGGTGGCGAGGATGGCATCGAGGAGTTGCACGAGCTCGGGGCCGTGTTCGCGGCGGCCGGGGATGTCCTTGAAGCGCGGGTCTTCGGCGAGGACGGCCGGGTGATCCAGCGCGCGGAGGAAATCGGGCCAGTGGCGGTCGCCCTGGAGCATGAGCAGGTAGAACCAGCGGCCGTCTTTGTCTCGGAACGGGTTGATCAGCGGGTTCGGGGCGTTGTCGCGCTGGTACGGGGGCGTGAATGGCATGCGGGCGCGAAGCTGCGTGTTCGTATCCCAGCCCATCATGTAGACGCCGATTCGGGCGAGTGAAACGGCGACGCGCTGGCCGCGGCCGGTCTTCTCGCGGTTGTAGAGGGCTGCCGAAATGGCGCCGGCCGCGTTCGCGCCGGTCATGTGGTCGCCCATGCCGCCACGCTGGAGTGGCGGGTCGGCGCCTTCGGCGGTGAGGCCGGAGACAACGCCGGCGCGCGACCAGAACGCGCCGACATCGTAGGCGGCGCGGTTCGCTTCCGGCGTGTCCGGGCCGTAGCCGGTGACGTTGCAGTAGATGAGGCCCGGGTTGGTTCTTGAGAGCTTCTCGTAACTCATCCCGAGGCGTTCGAGGGCGCCCGGGCGCATGTTCGAGACGAACACATCGGCTGAATCGATGAGGTTTCCGGCGATGTAGCGGGCGTCTTCGACGGCGAGGTTGAGGGCGATGCTGCGTTTGCCGCGGTTGTCGAGTTCGAAGGGAGGATTCATGGTTGCGCCGAAGGCGGCGCCAAGGCCACGGAAGGGGTCGCCTTCGGGCGGCTCGATCTTGATGACGCTCGCGCCCCAATCGGCGAGGACGGCGGCGCAGGAAGGGCCCGCTACCCAAACGCCCATCTCGACGACTTTGATTCCCGCCAGTGGTCCGGGCATGCGTGCCCTCCTGTTCGTTTGGCGATTCTACCCGCGCGGGGAACTCGCGGCGTCGC
>JBDTNM010000122.1:0-9133 GCA_039933735.1 bacterium
CGGATGGGCATCAAGCCGTTCGGCGGCATCCAGGACGATGGGCTCTGGAACCTCACTTACATTCATCCCAAGGATAGTGGCGGCATCCTCTGGCAGCTTTTCGTGGCCCATAAAGAAGCGCCTGAAGTGGACCGCAGCGCCAGCGGCGGCGCGGTCGACCTTCAACGCGTGGATCACGTCTCGATGGCGGTCACCGACCTGGAAAGGCAGATAGCCTGGCAGCAAAGGGTCTTCGGTGGTGAGGTCGAGGGCCGCTGGGAAGAGGAAGGGCTTGGCTACTACGGCGCAATCATGACCTTGCCCGGCAGCAAGCTGAAGTTCGAGATGATCCAGCCTTCGCGGCCGGACAGCTTCGTGCAGAAGTTCATCGACACCAAGCGCGCCGGGATGCACCACATCTGTTGCGAGGTGGCCTCCGTGGACAAAGCTGCCGACGCCCTCCGCGCGAACGGCATTGAACCGTTCGGTGGTGTGATCGACAACGGATGGAAGAAGCAGACGTTCATCCACCCAAAGGACAGCGGCGGGGTGTTGTTCCAGTTGTTCGAGGAGCGGGCGTAGTGCGTGGGTGGTTCGGCCGCGGACAGATGGTCGGCGCCCGGGCACCCGCTTACTCCCGTGCGCGGTTCGGATAGCGGCAGTGGTGATGGGCCTTCGCCTATACTGGCGGTGTGACTGCACCTGACGCTCACCCGCACGCGACCGGCGAAGACGGGTATCTCACGATCCACGGCTTGCGCCACCACTACCTGCGCTGGGGGGAAGTTACGAACGACCCTGTGGTTTTCCTCCACGGCCTGATGAACAACGGCCGCTACTGGGAGCACATCGCTGAGCGCTTCGTGGATAGGTACTCGGTGTATGCGCCGGACCTTCGGGGCCACGGGGAAAGCGAACACGCGCCGGGCGGCTACCTGGTCTGGGCGTTCGCGATGGACCTTCGTGGTTTCGTGGAGGAGATGGACTTCGAGGCGTTTGACCTCGTGGCGCACAGCATCGGCAGCCGAGTGGCGATGTCGTACGCCCGCGATCACAGTCACCGGCTCAAGCATCTTGTGCTCGCTGACATGGGGCCGCAGATGGCGGAACAGGGCGCGCGCGGTATCCGCAAGACCACCGGCAGCGCACAGTCGGCGCCGGGGTTCGCGACCGAAGCGGAGGCTCTCGCGCACTTCGCCGGCCTCTACCCAGGGAAGCCAGTGGAATTCCTCCACCGTCAGATCGGCGCGTCGCTCACGCTCGATGAGGCCTCCGGGAGTCTTGTCTTCAAATTCGACCCGTCGATCCACCAGGCTACGGGCCGCGGCGCTATCGCTGAGATCCCCTACCTCTGGGAAAGTCTCGAACACATCACGTGCCCGACGCTTGTTATCCGCGCCGAGAAGAGCAAGGTGCTCTCTCGCGAAATTGGCGAGCAAATGGTGGATCGCCTCCCGAATGCGCGCTTCGTTGAAGTGCCGGATGCGGGCCACCAGGTGCCGCTGCACCAGCCCGATGAATTCAGTCGCGTCGTCCGGGAGTTCCTGGCGGAGTAGCCACCATGCACTTGTTGGGAGCGATCAGCGCGACGGTCGGCCGCTGAGGGCCTTTGCTCCACTTGAGCCATGACCTCTGGGAACCCGGTGCCGTGCCGCGCGACCTCGAAGCTCCGTCGAAGTTGAGTGCGTCTCCCGTGTTGGATGGCGTCGAACTCGACCTCGAGGCTCTGTTTGACTCGCTGCGAGACTAGGCGTCGGCCCAAACCTTCGATCGTGATACGCTCGCGCGCGATTTGCCTTCGGAGGGTGCCGCTTGATCCCTGAAATTCGTCACAAGCTCGTGGCCAGTGTCCTGCTCAGCGGCACCTGGTATGCCGTTGAAGGCGAGTCGTATACGCAGCGCGGCGAAATGTTCGTCGCTCGTCTTTCGGGACTCCCCCGCGACGCCGCGGGCGGCACGGCTGAAGTCACCGGGCGGCTCGCCGATGTTCAGGCGTGGCGCTTCAAGCCAGCTTCGGAGTAGCCGCTTTCAGCGTTGGTTTGCGATTCGCTCTTCGCTGATCCATGCGCCGTGGAACCCATAAGGGACGCGCTGAGGCAGTGGAACACGGGCGAGCGGCGGGGCCTCCATGTTTTGGGCGTCGATCACAACGAATTCACTCCCGCCGGTGTTCCCGTCGTAAACGTAGGTCACCACCCAGCCATCGTCTTCGGCTGAGGAGCCCGGGCGCGGGACGAAGACGCCTTCGCCGCCGAAACGATTCGGGCCGTGATGGTGCACCCGGTTTGTTCCCGTCTGCAGGTCGTATTTGATGATGGCGTCGGCCTCGGGCATGTCGGAATCTCCGGCAAAGCGGGCCGTGTAGCCGAAGCGGGCTTTGTATCCAGCCAGGGAGTCGTTGACGCGCGGAAAGTCGCTGTTCTGATCGTCGAGCGTCTCTTCTTTGACCGCGCCCGTCTGCGTATTGAAGCGCCAGCGGTGAAGCGACTGGGCCGTTTCGGAGTTCATCTTTCGGCGGGATTCGGGAGTGGGGGCCGTGCCGGAATCCAGCGAACCCAGATCGACGGATGGCATCCGGCAGGCATCGAGGACCACTTCATCGCCCTGTTCGAAGGCGTTCAGCGTGTGGAATACATAGCACGATGGCGCTTCGAACCAGCGCACTTGCGAGCCTTCTCCGTGGCGAGGCAAGAGCCCAAACCGCGCCGGCAAGTTGCGATCGAAGTAGAGCGGACTCTCGCCCTTCATCGCCCGCTGCATATCGAATACGAGCGGGAGGTCCATGAAGATCGAATAGTGCTCGCTGACTGCGAAGTCGTGCATCATCACGCCCCGAGGCAGGTCGATGGGCGTCGTCATCGTGATCTCGCCGGAGGCATCGACGACGGAGTACTGCAAGTACGGGACTTTCGCGCCGCCCTTGCCCATGTCGATTCCCATCATGTTGTAGCCGAAGAACAACATCTCCCCGGTGCGGTCGTCCACCTTGGGGTGAGCGGTGAACGCATGCACCAGTTTGCCGTTGAAGTCGTACGTGCCTTGCGTCTCAAGGCCGGGCAACTTGATGTGGGTCGGGTCGCCGGCTTCCCAGAGCGTAAAGAGCTTGCCATCGTGCCAGACGAGCGCGGTGTTGCCCGTGTTGCCCCGGCCCGGCCCATTCGGATTGTCGAACTCTGGCGCGCCCAGGCCGCTGCCCCAGAGAGCGTGGCCCGCATCCTTCTCGCGCTTGTAGCCCGAGTTTTCGACGTAGCAGTTGCGATAGCTGACCTTGCCGTCCTTCACTCGCACCCCGTGGAGCATGCCGTCGCCGCCGAACCAGTGATACCCCTTGATGACGTCGAATTGAGGGTTTGGACCCGTTCGGACGAACATGCCCTCCAGGCCAGCCGGGATTTCGCCGATGACTGCGAGGTCCTCGCCTTGCACCAGCTCGCGCACGGGGGCGAAGTTGCCTTCGAGGAAGGGGCTGCTCACGCGGGTTTCTTCTGCCATCACCATGGGGCGCATCTCCGGTTCGGATTCGGGCGCATTTGAGCACTTCCTTGACAGGAATGGAAGCCCTTTCGGGCGAACCGCGGCGTGAACCAAGCAACGAAAAAGGCCGGTCGTAAGACCGGCCCTTTCCCGAAAGGAGAGCTTCGAATTGGTGTGTGAGCCTAGTTGACCGGGGCCGGCGCGCCGGCACGGGTCACTGGGGCTTTGGCGTCGAAAACCTTGGCATCTTTGGCCATCCATGCATGGACGAAGCCGGCGATGCTGAGGATTGCGAGGAGGGCGGCGACGATGTAGGCGATTTGGGCGACGGTGTTCGCCTTGTCTCCAAAGATGCTGAACCCGAACGAAGTCAGGAGCAGCCCGCGAAGCGTTTCACCGGTCTGCTGCGTCGTGCGAAGGGAGGCGACAGCGTCGGCATCCTTCTGACGAGCGTCGGCGGCAGTCTTGTCGCCCTTGTCAGTCAGCGCCTTCTGGTCGGCGAGGAGCGCGGTTCGGACGGTGCCGAGCGTGGCGTAAGTCTGGCCTTCCATGGTGGCGAGATTCTCATCCTTGCCGCCGATGTTGACGGTCAGCGGGGCGCTCAACTTGAGGGCCTTTGCTGATTCCTCGAGGTGAAGGCCGATGTAGAACTTGGCGTAGCACTCTGCCTGGGCGCCGGTGGTCATGAGCTGGCCAGCGTACTTGGTGAGGCACGAGGAGCCAGGCTTCCAGTCTTTCTCTTCGGCGGTGAGTTTGTCAGCGGCGGTGAAGGTGATCTTCTGCGAGCCCAGTTCTTCCTTCACGTAGTCCTTGCCCCAGTTGTACTGGTCGGCGAGTACGAGTCCGAGAACGAGCATCATGCCGGCGAGAAGAAGCCCGCCGCTGGCGAAGATAATGTCGAGTGTCCTGCGTTTCAATGGATTACCCCCTGGTGTGTTGTCGTCCGCTCATCTGGAGCGGTCACGGCGGTTTTCGTAATGGGTGGATGGCCCCCGGTGGTGCTTGGCAAGGTGATTGGCTCTCCTTCCCCTCACTGCTTTGCTTCCATGAAGGTACGGAGTCGTTTACCTGCTGATACCGTCCATAGGGGCCAGTCATTCGGGGCCACGAGTGCAGATCCGGGCGCCCATTCGGGCCGGGCGGATCGACGTCTTTTGTTCGAAGCGGCGCGAAAGTCAGGCGGGTACACTGCTCCGGCACAACATCAAACGCGTCTGCGGGCGCCGCGGGAGCCGCAACCATGGACATCGGACTCATGATCGAAGGCCAGAATGGCCTCACCTGGGAACGCTGGATCCACATCCTGAAAATGGCCGAACGCCTGAATTTCCCCACTGTCATGCGTTCAGATCACTACTTCATCGGCAACCAGCAGGACTCGCTCGAGGCCTACCTCTCGTTTGCGGTGGCCGCGCGAGAGACTTCGAAGATCCGCTTTGGTCCATTGGTCTCACCGGTCACGTTTCGTTCGCCCATTGACGTTGGCCGAATGGCCGCCCAAATCGACGCTCTTAGCGGCGGCCGGTTCGTGATGGGCTTCGGCGCCGGCTGGAACGAAGCCGAACACAAGGCCTACGGCATCACTTTCCCGCCCGTGAAAGAACGCTTCGATCGCCTCGACGAGGCAATCCAGGTCATCAAGTCCCTCTGGGCGCCCGGGCCCGCGACATTCGAAGGCAAGCACTACCGGTTGGCGGGAGCCGATTGCATTCCCAAGCCGGCTAGTGGACGTCCCCCGATCCTGATCGGCGGAGGCGGAGAAAAACGAACGCTCCGTCTGGTGGCACAGTATGCCGACGAATGGAACGCGGTTGGCGTCACCCCTGAAGCGTATGCCTCCAAAGTGAAGGTGCTCGAAGCGCACTGCGACGCGGTCGGCCGCGACCCGAAGACGATCAAGCACTCAATGATGACTTTCGCGGTGATCGGTCCGGACGAGCACACGCTCGACAACGGCACACGCCGGATGATGGGCATGTGGGGCGCCCCGGCAGGAGCGACTCCAGCGCAGTTCCGGGAGACGCTGCGGGGCCGCGGGATCATCGTCGGCGGCAAAGATGAGGTGCTCGAAGCCTGCGGCAAGTACGCCGAGCTCGGACTCAGCGAAATTCAGTTCCAGCACTTCAATTTTGATGACGACACTGTGCCGGAATTCCTCGCGAGCGATATCGCCCCGGCCGCAGCCCGGCTCTAGCCTCAGTTAGCTATCGAGCAGACGGACGGTCTTCAGCGCTTCGTCACGAGGGAGCGTGCCCGCGTCCAGGGTCGTATCGCGTGAGTCGAAGTCGGCGGAACGCTTGCGCAGCTCTTCTTCGGCCATGCGTTTGCGATCCCATGCTGTTTTCCAGTCCTTCGCCAGCCGAGCCACGGATTCCTGCCGCTCGAGTAGCTGCTCCTCCGCTTTGAGCCGCACGAGCCACGCTTCGCGGGTTTGCTGGTGGTTCGCCGCTGAACGCGCGAACTCGCTCGCGCCCACGGCCACGGCGGCCTTCATCGCCTCGATTGCTTCATCGATCGCTTTGAGCGCCGTTCTCCTGCGCGTGAGTACGTCCTTGACTGCGCCGAGCAGTTCTCGTTCGACCTGTTCGCGCTGCGCCTCCGCAGGCGCGGCCACCGCATCCGCCCGGCTGGCGAAAGTCTCTTCGGCTCGCTGCAGGTCGCTATCCGCTTTTACGAGGCGCGCCTCTTTGCCGTCGGCGGTGCGAGCGGCTTCGTTCTGGACCGCGCTGCTGATTTCTCGCTCGCGGTTCACGAGCCAGTCCTGCTCGCGAATGAAGGTGACGGTGATTTTCGCCTTCCCGCGCGCGGCCTTCGCCACCTCTGGATCGAGGCCGATCACCTGATCGGATCCGTCATCGGTCGATTGGATCGTCCAGCCGCGTTTCTTCGCTGCTTCCGCATCCCACTGAAGCTGCTTTTCGTTGGCATACGTTCCGACGAACTGGGTCTTCGCTCGGTCGTCATACCATGCCATGAAGTTCCGATACCTCCGGTTACGCCGCGGCGCTCTGCATTTTACCGTGACTGGCGTTGAGCGCTGGGGACCGCAATTCGTCCGCTCAAGTAGACTCGAGTCATGACCATTCAGAATCCTTGGTTGGCCGTTGGCGGGCGCGACGGTGACGCCTACGACGAACCCTATGAGCGCCGTGCAGCCGCCGGGGAAGATGTCCACGGCGAAGCGAACTTCCTCGAGCGCCTGGGCGTGAAGTCCGTCCTGGATGCAGGGTGCGGCACAGGACGAATAACGCGAGAACTGGCGCGCCGGGGCATCGACGCCGTCGGGGTTGACCTGGACGAGCGAATGCTCGGGACCGGGATACGAAAGTCGCCGGAGATCGAATGGCATCTCGGTGATCTGGCCGAAATCCAGTTGGACCGCACGTTCGAGGCGGTACTGATGGCCGGAAACGTGATGATCTTCCTCACGCCAGGGACGGAACTCCCGGTCCTCGCGAACATGGCATCGCATCTCGTGGGCGAAGGCCTGCTCGTCGCGGGATTCCAGATCAGGCCGGGGGGATTGTCGCTCGATCGGTACGACGCCCTCGCAGCCCAGGCAGGCTTGGCGCTGGTAGACCGGTTCGCGACTTGGGACGAAGACCCCTGGGTGGAGGGCGGGAACTACGCAGTTTCGGTGCACCAGAAGCGGGAGAGCTGAATCAACGCCAGAGCCGCACGTCAAAGCTGAAGGCGCCAGCGTCAATAGCGAACGGCAACTCCGAACGTACGCCAGTGGCGATGTCGATGCGTTCCAGCCGGCCCGTGGGTCGCAAAAGCAAGACCGCGTTTCCGTCCAAGATTATCGCGTCCCAGGCTTCGCCGACATCCCAATGCGCCAATTCAGCGCCGGTGGAGGCCACTACCACGGCCACTTCCTCGATGACGGTTTCGTTCGCCTTCAGGGTCGGGTCGAGCGCGAGGCCATTGGCGTAGCTGGATAACCAGCCTCGTGGTGGCGCGCCGGGCCCGATGAGGACCATCTTCGAAGGGAAGGAATCCATGGCGATTCGATACCGGTTACCGCCCTCTCGTGGCAGGCACTTCGCAACGATCCCTGAACCTGCAGGCCCAGAAGCAGAAGCTGGCGGAGCGTCAATGCTGACCGACGGGTTCCCACATCCGACTGGCAGTTTCGCCTCAAGATCCGCCGGCGCCATGGCATCGAGATCCACGGCGCGGATGATCATCTGGTCGCAGACTGCTTCGTCGCCGCCCGAGGAGCAGACCGTCGCGTGCTCCACCCAGTACAGCCATCGCCCGTTGTTGGACGTGTAAATCGCATTGCCGGGAATCGTGAAATCGACCCGCTGCTGAGCGAGGGGTATCTCCGCTAGGAGCTTCGAGTCCATCAAGTCGAACACCAGAACCCGCGCCCGCCAGGTCCCCACCGCGGGATCTCCTATCCAGTCCGACACAAGGACTTCTCCGGTGGTAGGGCGGACACGCGCCATCACCGCATAGCCGGCTTCGATGCGGGCGGCAACGCGCCCGTTGCGGTCGAGGACATCAACGCGGCCGGGCTGGGTCTCATAACCAACGGCCAGCACCATTTCGGAGGCGCCTGGAAGCGCGAGGCCGTCGTCGGCCATGAGCAACCGCCAACCGTCCCCGTGGGCGGTCTCCTTCAGCGTCGGCTGCGGGCGCTGCGCAGTGGGCGTGATCGCCAACGATGTTCCCAGTGCGGCCGTATTGGGGACGGCGGTTGCAAGACTGGTTACGGTGACCGTGGGCACGGCCGCCGCATTGTGCGTCGTGTCTCCTCCGCGAACTGCCACGAGCGCCACGGCCGCAACCACCACCACCACGACAGCACCGGCGGCCAGCGAACCGAATACCGGCAGAGCGCCTATCCAGCCGAATGGATTACGGCGGCGGCGATGCCGCCACACAGCCACTGCTTCCTCGCGTGAGTCAACGCCGAGACGCCCGAAGATCTCGCGGATGTGCCACTTCGCGCCTTCAAGACTCAGGCCCAGCCTCTCCGCGATCTGAGCATTCGTCGCGCCCTCGGCCATCATGCGGAGCACTTCCTCCTGGCGCGGGGTGAGGGTCACGCGTACCGAAGGGTCGGAAGACGCTCGCCGGCTGCTCATGGCGTCACGGTAGCCTCCTGTCAGGGCGTTGGCCCTACACTATCGCGACAATTCTGATTTGTCGTCACCGGGTCGGCCGTTGTTCGGCGGACCCGTTCGATAATGACCGGCATGGCCTCACCCGCGTCCTCGCCAGCCAACCGTCGCGTCGTCATCGACCTTGGATGCGGCTGGCGGAAGAAGCCGGGCGCGATTGGGCTAGACGTCGCCAAGATCGCTGGCGTGGACGTGATCGCAGACGTCTCAAAACAACTACCGCTGCGCGACAACTCGGTCGACGAGCTGCAAGCCTCGCATATCGTCGAGCATGTGGATGACCTGATGGGGTTCATGGGCGAGATCTGGCGCGTCTGCAAACCCGGGGCGCTGGTCTACCTGCGCTTCCCGCACGGCACCTCGAAATACGTGACGTGGAAGGACCCCACGCACAGGCGTGGTGTGCTGCTGGCAACGTTCGAATATTTCGATCCAAACACGTTCGACGGGCAGGCCTGGGGTTATTACCACCCGGCCAAGTTCGAAACCGTGAAGCGCCGGATCAACTTCAACATGAACGCCGACACGTTCCAGCCGAAGCGCGGCCG
>JBDTNM010000123.1:0-9037 GCA_039933735.1 bacterium
AACTGGACCGCCAACGGCCCGGACCTGCTGGACCCGGCGCTCACCGAAGACGTCTGGCTGGCGCGCACGAAGAAATACCGCGGCCAAATCAAGAGTGTGATCACAAACGCGGAGTTCGTGCAGGGCATCGGCAACGCCTACAGCGATGAGATCCTCTGGGAAGCGCAGATCAACCCGTACATCCCGCGCACCAAGCTCTCGGACGACGAGATCAAGAAGCTCTATCGCGCTTCCATCACGGTCATGGCCTGGGCGACTCCTCTGGTAGCGGGGGCAATGGTGAAGGACGGTGTGCTGGACTACGAAGAGCGCCGCGATTTCATGCGCGTCCACCGTCTCGGCGGGAAGCCGTGCCCTCGTTGTGGGACAACCATCAGCGAGATAACGGCGAACCAGCGGATCACGAGTTTCTGCCGCACGTGCCAACCGGAAATGCCCGCCTGATCCGCGGGCGACAATGAGGCCGGCCAGTCATGGCCGGCGTGGATGCTGATTCACGGGTCCCGAGCACCACACGGGCGGTGGGCACGCGAAGTTCGGTGGCCGTGGCAGCGGCCATTCACTCATTCCTGCAACGTTCGCGATTACTCGCGGGCCTCATGTTTCCTGACTCTGACCTCCTGCTCGCTCTTGGGTGTGTGGGTGAGGCGCCGTCCGCTTACTGCGTGCGCGGTTCTGTCAGGGACCGCCGCCTTTGAAGTTCCGTCGCTCGGCCAGAATCGCTCAATTCTTAGCTGGCGCGCTGGAGGACTGCCGCCAGTTCATCGACGCCGTAGGGCTTCGCGATGAGTTTGAGGTGGTAGCGCTCCGTCAGCTCGAGGACGCCGGGGTCGGTTGTGGCGCCGGTGGCGATCACAATCCGGTCGACCAGTTGGGGTGCAACCTTCTCGAGGCCGGCGACGACATCGTTGGCGGTCTCGGTGGCGAGCCGGTAGTCACAGAGCACAACATCGAAGTCCACGTTGCGGGCGAGTTCGACCGCCGTCGCGCTGTTCTCGGCAGTCGAACACTCGTGGCCCATGCTGGCGATCAGGCGTTGGCAGACCTTGCGGAGGCTCGGTTCGTCGTCGACGACGAGCACTCGCAGCGGGGTCTTCTCGGCGTCCGCGCCGTCGTTCCCGGTCGTACCCGGCGCCTCATCGACCGCCGGTAGGGAGATGGAGAATGTAGTGCCTTCATCGACTTTCGAGACGATGCTGATTTCGCCGGAATGCGATTGGATGATCGAGTACGAAAGCGGCAGGCCAAGGCCGGTGCCGTGGCCCTGCTTGGTAGTGAAGAACGGTTCGAAGACGCGGCCGCGAGTCGCTTCATCCATGCCCGCGCCAGTATCGGTTACGGAGATTTCGGTGCGGCCGCCACGAGTTGCCGCGCGGATGATGATCTGCTTGTTCGGCGATTCGGCCAGGGCGTGTTCGGCGTTGGTGACCAGGTTCAGCATCACCTGGGTGAGCTGATGCTCATTGCCCCAGACGCGGCACGGCTCCTGGATATCGATCTCCCAGGCGATGCCTTGCTGGGCCCAGGACGTACGCCGCAGGCGTTCGATGTGGCCGATGAGATCGACCATCGGGATAAGGCTCCGTTCCGAGGTGCCTGGACGGACGATGAACAGCAGGTCGCGCACGATGTTCCGGGCGCGCAAGGCCTCCTTCTGGATGACGGCCAGGTCTTCGGCGAGGGGCGCAGCATCGGGCGAAAGTGACATTACTTCGGCGAAGCCGAGGATTGCCGTCAGCGGATTGTTCAGTTCGTGCGCGACGCCACCGACGAGTTCGCCCAGCGCCGCGAGACGAGAGGCGTGCTCCAGTTGCTCGCGGTGACGGAGCTGCTCGTTCTCGCGCTCGACGTCCGCCGTGACATCCGCAGCGACGAGGAGGATCTTCATCACCGGGTCGTTCAAGGGCACGAGTTCGTAGTCGAACCACGCATCCTGGCCATCGACGACGATGTGGGTGCGGCCGCGCGAACCTTCACCGCGTTCGTACACGGCCCGGTAGCTTTCGCGGGCGTCCTCGGGCAGCAATTCCACGATGTCGTGCCAGCTTTTCGCGGTGCCAGCGGGATCGAGATTGCGAAGGATGGTGCGACCCATCGAGTTCGCGAACACCATCTTGCCTTCGAAGTCGGCGAGGACTACGCCTTCCGAGAGTGAGCGCAGCATGAGGCTGTAGAGGTCTGCCTGGCGGGCGCGCTCGGCCTCGGCGCGGGAGGCCTCGACGGCCGGACCAACCACCTGGGCAAGGCGGCGGAAGAGTGCCAGGAAGCGTTCGTTGAAGTGGAAGTCCGCTTCCGTGGTGCTGACGAGGAGGACGCCAACCGGGGAACCGGTGGACGCGTAGCTCGTGAGCACATATTCCTTGAGCCCGAGCTTGGAATAGGGCACGGCGGCCGGGACATTTGTGAGGTCACCTGATGCCTGGCCACGGTCCCGGGCGACGCGCCCGGTTTCTGTCATGGCGAGACCGAGCTGATCACTGCCGATGAGTTCGCGACTGAGTGGGTCCGTGAGCTGATACGTAATGGTGTCGCCATCAATGTGCCCGTAGAGGGCGAAGGCGCCGGGGACCAGCGTCGAAAGTACGCGCGGGAGAGCTTCGATGATTTCGCCGCTGTCGGTTGCGCGGGCCGCGACAGAAGCGATTTCGGAGATCAGCCGCTCGTCGTCGGCATCCTGGACCCGGCGAGCTTCTTCGCGAGAGTTCAGCATCGCTGGGCCGATGACATCGGCGATCAAGCGGAACACGCGGAGGTCCCGCTGCGAAAACACGTGTTCCCTTTCTGGAGTGCCTACGAAGAGCAGGCCAACCGCCGCGCCGCCGGAGTGCGACGCCGTGTCCACCCACTGCTTCACTTTCACGGAGACGATGAGGTCCCGGCTGGGTTGCGTAATTTCGGTCTCATCGATATCCCCGAGTGCCTGGCCCTCGGCCAAAGCACGGGCGGCATGGCTGTGCACGGGGCGCCGGTGACGGCCATCGAAAACCCACATCTCGCCGCCTTCGACGTAGCTGAACGAGATGCGCGCACGCGGGACAAATGAGCGGACAGGGACGATCAGGCGCTGGAGGATATCGAGTTCACTGGTGCCGGCGGCGATACTCGCGGCAGCTTCGGCGAGGATGCGCTGCTCTTCCGCGTCTTCGCGGCGCCGGGCGCTTTCGCGCAGGTTGGCGAGGGCCGGCCCCACGATGTCGGCGATGAGCCGATAGAGCCGGAGCTGGCGTTCGCCGAATTCAGCTTCGGCCTCAACGGTGCCCACCCAGAGGACGCCCAGCGGCTGTCCGCCGGAAGAGAGCCGGAATGACGCCGAACGGCGGACGCCGGTCTGTTGGCGGCGTTCGTAGTTCGCCCCCGGGGCGACGGCTTCCTGGAGATTCGCAGTCGATTCGCCGCATTCCAGGGCCTCGGAGAAGTAGACACCGATACGCAGGAGTTCGCCGGTGATGACGCTCCGAAGGCCGCCCGAATCCAGGCTGAGGAGGTCGATCCTCGCGCCCGGGAGGGCCATTTTGATGGGAGCGACGAGCCCCTTGACGAGCGCTGATTCGTCCTCTGCCCGGGCGGCGGCGGAGGCGGCGATGGCGAGAATACGCTGTTCGTCGGCTTCGTCGAGGCGGCGCGCGGCCTCTCGAGCGTTGGCGAACGCTGGCCCGGCCATGTCACAGATCAGGCGAAGCAGCCGCAACTGGCGCTCGCTGAAGTGTTCGTTAGGGACGACGGATCCGGCGAAGAGCAGGCCGCGGCTTTCGCCCGCCGCGCTCAGGGCCGTCAGGACAAACTTCTCGACGCCCGCCTGGGTGAGCATGTCATGGCCCATCTGGCTGAGCTCGGGCCAGGGCTTCGCGACAACTTCCTGGCCGGAGACGAGTACTTCATCAGCACGCGGGCCAAGCCTTCCGCCGAGGCCAGCGGGATTGATCAACTCGTCGCCTTCGAGGAAGAAGACGGAGACAATCGAACCGGGGACCACGCGGCGAACGGGCGCAACGAGTGCATCGGCGAGGCTGGCGACGGTAGCGCCAGTGGCAAGTGCGCTCGCCGCTTCAGCGAGGATGCTCTGTTCTTCTGCATCAAGGTGGGCTCGCGTCGCCGCGCGCGCGTTCTGCATGGCCGGACCAACGATCTGGGCAATGCGGCGGCACTGGGCGAGTTCTCGCTCCTGGAACTTGAACTCGGGAGAACGCGAACCAACAAGGAAGTAGCCGACCGTGTCGCCCCCTGCTCGGACCCCGGTGGCGCAGATCGCGTTGATACCAATGCTGCTCAGTTCTTTGAGGCCGAGATCCTCCGGAATGCCATCGCCATGGATCTGCCCCTCCTGGTCGATGAGGACTGCATATTGGCCGAGCGCGACGCGGTAGGACGATCCGTCGATCCGTGTGAAGACGATTTCGTTGCCTTCGCGGAAGCCGAAGAACACGAACGGCTGCGGCACGAGGGCATGAAAGGGCAGGCGAACGGCGGCCATGATCTGCTGCGGACTGGCCTCGCGGCTCACTGCCGCGCCGATCTCGGCCAGCATCCGCTGGTCTTCGGCATCGAGACGTTCGCGTTCGGTTGCCCGCGCGTTGGCCATAGCCGGACCGAGGATATCGGCGATCAAGCGGCAGAACCGGGTTTCGCGGGGGCCGGGAACGAAGGACTCATCGCGAGAGCCCACCAGGAGGATGCCAACGATGGTGCCTGCCGAGTGAGCCGTCGTAAGGACATGCGCCTGGACGCCGAGCTCTTCCATATCGGGGATGCGTTCGCCGGCCCGTACACGCTCGGCCGTCGCCGGCACAAGAACCTGGCCCTCGGCGAAAGCGCGAGTGAAGTACTCGCCGATAGGAAGCGGATCCAGCGAGCCTTCGCGCGTGATAAAGCTGACGACGCCCGGATCAAGGAATCCGAAGGTGACGTACGGAGACGGGATGAATCGCCCCACCGCGGTGCGAAGGCTGCGGACGATGGCGAGAGCATCGTTTTCGCGGGCGACGGCGGCAGCCGCTTCGGCGATGATCGCTTGCTCTTCCGCTTCCGCTTCGCTCTGGGCTATGCGGCCTTCGTTCGCGACCGCGTAGGCGAGCAGTGTGCTGATGAGTTCAAAGAACGTCATCTCCTCTGCCGTGAACGAGTCCGGGCGGAGGCGCCCGACTGTCAGTAACCCCTCGGCGCTGGAACCAGCGAGCATCAGGACCGTCGCCGCGCGCCCAATGCCGATTTCGAACAGACCCGTCGGCAACTGGGCCGAAGCGGCATCTGGCCCGTACTGGATAGAGTGGAGGTTGGCACCGCGCAGCACGTCGATGCGTTCCGGATGCGGTTCCCCGTCATCACCGGGGAGTTCGTGCGAACGCATCAGCCGGTATCCTGAGCCGTCCGCCACCCGGGCAGTGAGGGCGCAGAAGTCGAAGCCCTGCTCATCCGACAAGAGCTGGGCGAGGCGCTTGAAATGGGACTCGATCGGGTCGCCGTTGTTCACGATCAGGGCCAGTTCACCGAGTACGCGGTTGCGCGCGGCCTCGGCTTTGCGGGAGTAAGCCTTTTGGTGGTTCGCGGAAGCCTGGCCGAATAACGCGGTGAGGAGGCCGATGAACGCCATCTCCTCCTCGGTGAACGGCACGTCCTGTTTTCGGCCGATCGTTAGCAGGCCTTCGGATGCGGCGGGACCGGCGATGGCGACCGTGACGGCCCGTTCGAAACCAGCATCGTTTAGCGCCCGGGGCGCAGGGTCGGTGCGGGCGGCCGTGGCGTATTGCATGCCCGAAGCACTACTCGTGATCGCCGGCGGGACGTGCTCCGGTTCGAATTCGAGAGGGCGGCCGTCCACCAGCAGCTCATGCGTTCGGATGTAGGCGTATCCGCCGGAAACTGGATCCTTCGTCACGATCGAGAGGAAGTCGAAGCCCACCGCCTCGAGGAGGATTTCGGAAACCTTCGCGAAGTGCGACTCAATGCTTTCACCGCCTTCGAGGAGCAGGGAAAGCTCGGAAAGGACGCGGCTGCGGATCGCCTGGGCTTCGCGCTCCCGGACCTTCTTAAGGTTGGCGATGGCCTGGCCCGCCAGGGTACTGACGATTTCGATGAAGGACCGTTCGTTTTCGCTGAACGGCTCGTCTTCGACCCGTCCAAGGAGCAGATAGCCAACGACATCGGTGCCGTTACGGATGGATGCTACGGCGCCGCGGATGGTGCCATTGCTCCTTGCGGCGAGGGCGACGGCCCCGCCAAGGTCGGCTGTATCGCCTTCGACTACGTACTCGCCAGCGGCGAACCGTCCGAGCACGTGCTCGCCGAAATCGGCCTTGGTGATGACCTGACCCCTCGTGAAGGAACGGCCGCGGAGGCCCTGGACTACGCGGTAGGTCTCGGGCTGTGCTTCTTCGACCATCAAGACGAGCCCGCCAAAAGGCACAGCCTGTTGCAACTGGCGAGTGAGGCTTTCGAAAAAGGCTGTGAGCGATTCGCCGTTGTTGAGGAGGATGGCGAGGTCGCGCAAGAGGGCGTTGCGGGCTGCCTCGGTGCGGGCCTGCTGCAGGCGTCGGGTGGCCTCCATTGCTTCGCCGAGCATCGCGCTAAGGGTCTTAAGGAAGGCCTCTTCGTCTTCCGCAAAACGAGCCGGGTTCGCCCGGGAAAGCGAGAGCACACCCTGTACGGTCTCCGCGTGCCGGATGACGAGGCTCACGGCCCGTTTCATTCCAGCCGCCTTCATCGATTGGGCGAACTCCGTCGCCTCCCCAAAGCGCGAGAGCGAGTACTGGAAGAGTGGCACGCCGCTGGCGATGAGCTGACCAAGGCCTGCTTCTACTGCAGTTACAACGCCTCCCCGCTGAACGAGCAACGGGTGGCGAGCCTTCACGGCGCGGAAGGATTTGCCGTCGTCGACGGCTTCCAGAAGGCCGATGTGGTCGACATCAAGAGATTGGCCCAGGAGATCGACAAGGCGCTCGAAGATGGCGTCGATGGCTTCGCCCGCGTTCAAGAGGAGTGCGATTTCGTTGAGGGTCCGAGCGCGGGCAGCAGCAGCCTCGCTGCGGACAATGCGGCGCTGATTCGCAACCGACTGGGAGAGGATCGACCTGAGCAGTTCGATGAATCCCTGTTCGTCGGTATTGAACTTTCGCCTTGCATCGCGGCCGAGCAGGAGGACGCCACGGACCTCATCGCCGTCACGCAGGAAAGCAAGCGCGCAGCGCCCGAAGCCGCGCTGGGCGAGCGCATCGGAGTACTGCATGTTGCCTTCGGGCCGGAACTGGATGAAGTCGCCGTATTCCGCCAGCTCACGGATGCGGATATCACCTTCGCGCCTCGGCGGCGCGCCAGTGTGGACGCCGGCAGGCACTTCAGCGACAACCATGAATCCGGCGCCCTGGTCCAGGATCAACCCGATGTAATCGACATCGAGGCAGCCTTCGAGCAGCGCCGGGAGGCGCTTGAAGATGTCGTCGATGGGCTCGCCGGCCTGGAGAGCAAGGACGAGCGCGTTCGCTGCTTCGGCGCGAGCAGCGTTGCGCTGGGCGCGGCCCAACTCGAGGTCCTGCCGGACCGCGGAAGCAAGCAACTTCGCCGCCAGCCTGAGGAAGCGGATGTGGTCCGGGGGAAAGTGCCCGGGCGTCTTCTTCGCGACAGAGAGCATCCCGTAGTTCTCGCCATCGACGTACAGCGGCATGGCCCAGGCACGCTGGTAGCCTTGCGCAGCGAGTGCCCGCGTCGCCTCGATATCAATGCGACTGGGGTTGTATTCCGTCCCATCGACTTCGACGGCGACTTTATCGGCGCCGGTATCGGGGGCGGTGTTGAGCGAACCTGGCTCCCACGCGCCCGGGAACTGGGGAAAGTTGCCCACGGTACGGACCATCGTCGGGTCTTCCGTGGCGACGAAGAGCGAGGTGAAATCGAAGGTTACGCCGTGACGAACGTGTGCCGCGAAGGACGCGAAGATCTCGTCCACCCCTCGGCGCTCGCTCAGAAGAAGCGAGAGTTCGAGAAGGAGGTCACGATGTTCCGCTGAGAATTGTTCAGCGAGGTCCATAGACGTACGGCAAGGTCACCGACAAAAAGTGTCCCCCGACTGGTAATGCTCGCCTATGAGGGAATTCCCGCATAGGGACGCCGGGGTGCGCGCGCCCGGGTACGAAAGCGCCCTTCCCTGTTCCTGCTCCCGGTTCCGGCTTACCCTGTTGCGATGCAGCCTGAGTCTCGGTTTTACGTTTCGCAGCGCTTGAAGATGCACTACGCCGTCTGGGGCGATGAATCGCGCCCACCAATGGTCCTGATCCACGGCACGCGCGATCATGCCCGGTCATGGGATCGCGTGGCTGAAGCGCTGCTCGACCGGTTTTGTGTTTACGCGCCCGACCTGCGCGGCCACGGCGATTCGGCGTGGGCGCAAGGCGGGAACTACTCGATCATCGATTACGCGCTCGATATTCATGCACTGGGCGAGGCAATTGGCCGGGAACCGTACACGATTATGGGTCACTCCCTGGGTGGTGGCGTGGCCTTGCAATACGCCGGCACCTTCCCCGAAAAAGTGAGGCGCCTCGTTACCATCGAAGGCCTCGGCGGACTTGGATGGGCACGCGAGCGGCGTCCGGCGCATGTCCGCATGCGCGACTGGGTGGAGAGCATGCACAAACTCGAAGGCAGGTCTCTACGGGTGTACTCCTCCATAGAGGAGGCGACTGAACGCATGATCGAAGCGAACCGCCACCTCACGCCCAGCCTCGCTCGGCACCTGACCGAGGAAGGCGTGCGCCGCGTGGATGGCGGGTACACATGGAAATTCGACAATTACACCCACGCCGGCTCGCCCTACGAATTCAACATGGAAGACGCCCGCGACCTCTGGAACCAGATCCGTTGCCCGATGTTCGTTATCTGGGGGAAGGAAAGCTGGGGCCATCGAAAGGGGATGGTGGACCTCAGCGCGTTTCACGACGTGCAGTCGGCAGAGATTGTTGAGGCTGGCCATTGGGTGCACCACGATCAATTCGACGAGTTCATGAACCGGGTCGACGGGTTCCTCGATGAATAGGCGCCGAACGATGCT
>JBDTNM010000124.1:0-8917 GCA_039933735.1 bacterium
GGTGTCGGCAAGCGGGGGCCGAGCCCCGCGACTCCAGCCGAGGGGGATGGAGGGGCGGGGGTTTCCGGCGCGGGAGCCATGACTGGCCCGCCTCATTTGGGCGGCTGGCCCTACATGCGGAAGATGCCGAAGTGCGTGTCTTCGAAGGGGGCGTTGAGGGCGGCGGCGATGCCGATGCCGAGGACGCGGCGGGTGTCGAGAGGGTCGATGACGCCGTCGTCCCAGAGGCGGGCACTGCTGAAGTAGGGGGAGCCTTCTTCTTCGTAGCGTTCGATGGTCGGCGCCTTGAACTTCGCCTGCTCTTCGTCCGAAAGCTGTTCGCCGCGGTCCATGCGCACCTGGAGGAGGACGGAGGCCGCTTGTTCGCCGCCCATGACGCTGATGCGGGCGTTGGGCCACATCCAGAGCTGGCGAGGGCCGTAGGCGCGGCCGCACATGGCGTAGTTGCCGGCGCCGAAGCTGCCGCCGATGACGACGGTGAACTTGGGGACGTTGGCGCAGGCGACAGCGGTGACCATCTTGGCGCCGTCCTTGGCGATACCAGCGTTTTCGTACTGGCGTCCGACCATGAAGCCGGTGATGTTCTGGAGGAACACGAGCGGCGTCTTGCGCTGGGCGCAGAGCTGGACGAAGTGGGCGCCTTTGAGCGCGCTTTCGCCGAAGAGGATGCCGTTGTTGGCGACGATGCCGACGGGGAATCCCATGATCCGGGCGAATCCGCAGACGAGGGTGGTGCCATAGCGCGCCTTGAATTCGTGGAACCGAGAGCCGTCGACGACGCGGCCGATGACTTCGCGGACATCGAAGGATTGCTTCAAGTCGGCCGGGATGAGGCCGTAGAGGTCTTCCGGGTCGTGGTACGGCTCTTCGACCGGGGTTGTTTCCCAGGGCGTTGCGGGCGCGACGGGGATGCTTTCGATGATGGAGCGGACGATGCGCAGCGCCTCGCCGTCATCTTCGGCCATGTGGTCGGCGACGCCGCTGATGCGGGTGTGGACATCGGCGCCACCGAGTTCTTCGGCGGTGGAGACTTCGCCTGTAGCGGCTTTCACCAGCGGCGGGCCGCCGAGAAAGATGGTGCCGGTGCCACGGACGATGACGGTTTCGTCGCTCATCGCAGGGACGTAGGCGCCGCCCGCGGTGCAAGAACCCATGACGGCGGCAACCTGATAGATGCCTTTCGCGCTCATCCGGGCCTGGTTGTAAAAGATGCGGCCGAAGTGGGTGCGGTCGGGAAAAACATCGTGCTGGAGGGGGAGGAAGGCCCCGCCGGAATCGACGAGGTAGATGCAGGGGAGGTGGTTCTCTTCGGCGATTTCCTGGGCGCGGAGGTGCTTTTTCACCGTGATCGGGTAGTAGGTCCCGCCCTTCACGGTGGCATCGTTGGCGATAACGACGCAGGCCCGGCCGTGGACGTTCCCGATGCCGGTGACAATCCCGGCGCTGGGCACGTCGTCGTCATAGACGGCGTCGGCGGCCAGCGGGCTGAATTCGAGGAACGTGGTGGCGGGATCGATGAGGCGCTGGATACGTTCGCGAGCGAGGAGCTTGCCGCGATCGTGGTGACGGGCGATGTACTCTTCGCCGCCGGCGAGCGCGACACGGTCGAGGCGGGCGCGAAGATCGGCCGCGAGTTCGAGGTTGCGGGTGCGGTTCGCCTTGTACTGCGGGTCGCGCAGATCGACTCGTGTGGGAAGCTCGGGAGTGTCGTGCCAGCGCATCGGCGGTTAGCGTACACGGGTGAGCTTCCTTCGACACTGGAGCGCGGCGGGCAGTGTGGGTTCTGCCCGGCGGCGCTGGGCAGAAGTAGCCGGCATCGTCCTGCTTTCCGCGGTTGCTGTGGCGCTGATCGCGTGGCGAATCGATTTCAAGACTATTGGCACCGCCGCCTTCGCGGACCCGGGCTGGGACCGGCATCCCTACCGGGAGATGGCGCGACGCGACCTGCTGGACTTCAAACTGGCGCCGTACTGCTGGCGCGTGCTGGTGCCGTGGCTGGCGAAGGGCCTGCCGGGAACGCACCAGACTGGCTTTCTCTCGATCGCGGTCTTCGCGCTCGTTGGGACCGGTCCGGTGGTTTACGCGCTGGTGCGAGCCACCGGTGGCAGCCGGGCTGCGGCTGTTGGCCTGGTGCTGGCCTTTTATTCGCTGGGGTGGGCGGCACGATTCTCGTTGAGCGACTTCTGGGTGCCCGACGCGATGTCGATGTTCCTGACGTGCCTGGCTATGTGGCTGGTGGTCTCGAAGCGGTGGTGGGCGGCCGGGATCGTGCTGGTCGTTGGCGTGCTGGCCAAGGAGAGTGTGATCTTCGTCGCTCCGCTGGCGTTTACTTGGCACATGCGGGACTGGCGGGATTGGCAATCAGCGAGGCGGGCGATCCTCGTTGTGGCGCCGGCGATCCTGATGCTGGTGGGTCTACGGCTGGCGATTCAGCCGGAGAATGGCAACGCCGAGTACATCGCGACGATGCCGCCGACGATTTCCCGGTTTCCGGAGCTGTTCGGGGAATACAGTTACCGCGAACGGTACTCGGACATAACCGTGAACGACCGCTGGGCGCACCGAGAGTGGTCTGACCTCGATCGGTACCTGTTCGACCCATTCGGCCTTCCGCTGCTGGTGGTCGCTGGCGCGGGAGTGATTGCGGATCCTCGGCGAGCACTGAAGCTTTCGCCGTTCTTCGTGCTCGTGTATTCGCAGCTGTTGTTCGCGACGGATACGCAACGGCTGCTTGTGCTGGCGTTTCCAGCGCTGGCGATCCTTGGTGCTGGTGGCGTGGGGTGGTTTGCGAAACGAAGGTGGCTGCCGGAAGTGGCTTTCGCGGCAGTGTTCGCGGTCGGTTTCGCGTGGAGCCTCTTTGACGCGAATGCATTCGGGGCTGCGTTCTGGCCGGGGGTGGCTGCGCTCGGGGGCGGAATCGCGGTGGGGATAGTGGCTGTCCGCGTGGGGTGGGCGGGCCGAACGGCGGCCCGCTAAACGATGGTCCCGACGATAGCGACGGCCCCGCTGAGGAGGAGGATGCCGTAGACCATTCGCCGAAAGTAGACCGCGTTCACGCGTTCGAACATGCGATTGCCGAGCCGCTGGCCGAGTACTACGGCCGGAAGGGAGAGCGCGAGCGCAACGAAGACGAAAGCTTTCGCACCGCCCGAGGCGAGCAGGAGCGCGACAGCGATGGCTGACGTGACGAAGAAGAAGGTTGCGATGGTCGCGCGGAACTGGAGGGGCGCCATGCCCCGGCCCTGGAGGTAGAGCACGATCGGCGGCCCGGACATGCTGGTGCTGGTGTTGAGGACGCCGCTCGTGACGCCGGCAATGAGATCGCCGAGGGTTCCGGCCGTGTGGAGAGCGAGCCCCCGCATGAGCAGGAGCGTGAAGATGATGACCATGGCCGCAATCAGCAGGTTCAGGATCGCTGGATCGACGAGGAAGAGGATCGCCAGGCCGAAGGGCATGCCTATGCAGGAGCCGAGCATCAGAATCCCGGCGGTGCGCCGTTCGGCGGCGTGGCGCAGGGTGCGGGCCTGGATGGCGCCGCTGAAGGTGGAGAGGAGGTTCGCGAGGAGGACAGTGTCTTTCGGGCCGATGAGGATGGCGAGGAACGGGACGATGAAGAGGGAGAACCCGAATCCGGAGAGCGCTTGAATGAAGGCGGCGGTGGCCGCGAGCGCAACAATCGCGATTGCCAACGGCCAGTCCATCCGGGGGTTATAGCTGAGCGGAGGGCTATGCACTCTCAAACGGCTTTCGACATTCCCGTGGGAAGGTTCGACAATCCGCCCATGGAAGTAGCGAACGAACTCATGGTCCGCGGCATCGTTGTCGGCGTGTTCCAGGAAAACTGCTGGGTGATCGGCAACCGGAAGACGGGCGAGGGCATCTGTATCGACCCGGGCGACCAGCCGGAGGAAGTGCTGGCACTCGCTCGCGACATGGGCGTCAGCATCAAGTACATCGCCAATTCGCACGCGCACGTGGACCACATCCTCGGT
Organism: bacterium; assembly: GCA_039933735.1. Taxonomy (GTDB): domain Bacteria; phylum Chloroflexota; class Dehalococcoidia; order Tepidiformales; family Tepidiformaceae; genus Amarobacter. Next base: position 3,993 of record JBDTNM010000124.1, read on the forward strand.
GTGTTCGGCGTGCATGCGGCGACGGGCGCGAAGTTCCTGCTGCACGAGGGAGACCTCGACCTTTTGCGCAACGGCTGGAAGGGCATGGCCCAGCGCATGGGGATGGAGATCCCGAACGGCCCGCCGGACCCGGACCTCTTCGTGAAGGACGGAGACGTGGTCGAAGTTGCAGGGCTGCGTCTTCGCTGCATCGGGACGCCTGGGCACACGCCGGGGAGCGTCAGTTATTACGCCGACGAAGGGATGCTTTTCAGCGGGGACACGCTGTTTCGCGGTTCGATTGGACGGACAGATTTGCCGGGAGGCAGCCTCGAGCAGGAGATGAGCAGCATTTGCGAAAAGCTGTTGATTCTCCCGGACGAGACGATGGTGCTGCCGGGACACATGGACGAGACGACGGTGGGTTTCGAAAAGAAGCACAATCCGTTCGTGCTCGAATGGATGCGGCGCCCCGGCGACACGCCGGGGTGGGCGCAGCAGTGACGCTTTCGATTGCGTTTCACGGAGCCGCGGGCACGGTTACCGGTTCGAAGTATTTGCTGACCGCCGGGCCGAGCAGCGTGGCGGTCGATTACGGGATGTTCCAGGGCGAAAAGCGATTGCGCGAGCTGAACTGGGCAGCGGCGCCGTATCCGCCGAACGCGCCCTCGGCGGTGGTGCTGACACACGCGCACATCGACCACTCGGGGTTGTTACCACGGCTCGTGCGGGAGGGCTTCCGGGGGCCGATTTTCGCGACAGCGGCAACGGGCGAAATGGTGCGGATCCTGCTGATGGATTCGGCACGACTTCAGGAGGAGGACGCCGAGTACGCGAATCGCAAAGGGTTCAGCCGCCATCACCCGGCCCTGCCGCTTTACACGGAGCGCGATGTCGACCGGACGATGAGCCACCTGCGAGCGGCCCGGTTCCGCCAGCGGATCGATGTTTCGACCGAGATAAGCGCGGAGTTTTTCAATGCTGGACACATCCTCGGTGCGGCGTTTATCGGGGTGACTTGCGAGGTGCCTGAGGGGTCGGCGCGGATCGTCTTCTCTGGCGACGTCGGCCGGTATGGAGCGCCGCTGCATTCAGACCCCGACCCTATGCCGGAGTGCGACGTGCTCGTCCTTGAATCGACCTACGGGGACCGGAGCCACGGTGACGAACCGATCGAGGATCAAATCGAGCGAGCGTTCAGGCCGACCATCGAACGCGGCGGCATCATTCTGATCCCGGCGTTTGCGGTCGCGAGGGCGCAGTTGGTGGCGATTATCTTGCGCAACTTGATCGCGACGAAGCGGTTGCCGGAAATCCCGATTCACATCGACTCGCCGATGGCTTCGGATGTGACGTCGATTTACAACCACTACATCAAGTCCGAGTCACTCGACCAGAACATCCCGTTCACTTCCCAGCGGTCGTTGTTCCCGACGAATGTGCGCTTCCATCGAAGCGTCCAGGAATCACGGGATCTGAACGCGCTGGGCGGTCCGCGCATCATCATTTCTTCGAGCGGGATGCTTTCGGGAGGTCGGGTGCTGCACCATCTGAAACGCGTCGCGGGAGACCCGAAGAACCTGATCGCACTGGTGGGGTACCAGGCGGGCGGCACGCGCGGCCGAGACCTTGCGGAAGGTCGGCGGGATGTGCGGGTGCACGGCCAGAACGTGCATGTGAACGCGCAGGTGGTGAACCTGCACGGGCTTTCGGCGCACGCGGACCGGGACGAGCTGGTGAGGTGGGTGAAGACGCAGCCGAAACTGCCGCGGGCGATCTACCTGACCCACGGGGACCAGGCGCCGCGGGCGGCAATGAAGGCATTCATCGAGCAGGAACTTGGCATCGCCGCGGTGCTGCCCGGGATGGGCGAAGAGCACGATCTCGGCTGGCTTTTCGCTCGCGGGCAGGGAGCCGGCACTCCTGGGTGATAGCCGGGCGGTCGAATTTCGGAAAACCGTAGAACTTTCGTCGTCGCGGGAACTTTTCGACACCCACTGGCGTTAGCTTTGAAGAGGGAAAACCTTCCATGGAGGACCGTGTGTCTTCGAATCAACTCTTGAACCGACGCAAGCCGTTTGTCTGGCTGCTGGCGGCCGCCGCTGGCGCGGCGCTTTTCGCTTCCGGCGGCCTTGTTGCCCGAGCAACATTGGATAACGACGACCAGACAGACCCGGCGAACGGGGCGAACAAAATCATCCTGCCGGGCGTAGGCAGTGACCTCCCGGCGACGGGTGTACGGCCGGCAATCACTGGCCCCGGCGACATGGCAACGACGAACAGCGGGCGCGGCAGCGACGCGGCTTCGTACCCGGCCTGCCGTGCACCGCTTCCGGCCGGAGTGGTTGCCAACGGCGTCATCGACCCTTCGAAGGCTGGGTTCGTGCCAGCGTTGCCGACGACTGGCTTCGAGGCTCTGAGCCTTTCGCTTTCGATGCAGGGCGAGTGCAACGACCTTTCGGGGCGTGCTGTTACCGGCTCGCTCGTGCTCGATAGTTCGTGGACGCATACGGGCAGCGGACTCGATGTGTACATCTCGCAGCGGGCTTCTCCGACGAAGTTAGCGAGCGTCTTTCGCCAGGACGGAGCGACGTTCTGGGCGGATGGCTATGTATTCAACGTGAATGTGAACGGTTATCCCGGGCCAATCGCTGTCGATATGCCGGGTTCCGGGCCGACGAAGCCTGTTGCTCCCGATAGCGGCGCGGGCTCTTCCTCGACGAGCGGCGGTGGGACATCTTCGGCGCCGTCCGTGGGAATTGCGCCGCAGCCAGACCCGCGCGTGTCAGATGTGCTGCGCGAGCTTGTGGGCCAGCTTGCCCCGAGCCTCGATCAGAAATGCTTCTGGAGTCAGGCAGCAGGCGATTGGAGTGCGCTCGGTACGATCGGCGTTGGCGACCCGAGGCCGGCGATCCCGGCGGGCTTCACGCAGACTGACCTCAACGTAGTGGCCCTCGTGGCCCCGGCCGCAGGATGCGACACGTCGCTGAAGCCGACGGAAGGCTTCAGCCTGAACGCAGGCTGGCAGAAAAATCAGAACAACGCCGACTACGCCTACATTGGCGTCTCCGTTAACAGCAGCGGTTCGCCGCAGGCGTATCCCGGTCAGATCAGCGAATACGGCGCGAACTGGTCGAATGGCGCGTTCTCTTTCGGGGTTTACGCGAAATCCGAGAAGGCGCTGGGGCTCGACACGGTTCGCGCGATTGCGAAGGCACTGGATCCTTCGTTCAACGAGGCTTGCTTTATCAAGGACCGGGAGTTGGCGGAGAGCGAACTGGCCGGGCTGGGATTCAAGGTGGCGAAGGCGCCGGACGGCTACAAGCTGACGCGGGCAAGTCTGCATGTCCAGGAGATATCCGCGGGCTGCGACAAGCCGGACGGGTTCCAGTCTTCGTACAACCTCAACTGGGCGTTCGAGAAGGGCGCGGACATGATTGAAGCGTCGACGAACCGCTACGACAGCCAGAACCAAGGCGATGGCTCGGGCTACCAGTCCGGGAACAGCCTCAACTGGACCGACGCGAAGGGCACGAGCTACTACGTAAATGCGTATTCGACCGGTATTTCGCCGACGGTAGCGAAGGACGACCTGATTACGGTGGCGAAGAGCATGGACCCTTCGTTCGACATTACGAAGTTGCAGGAGGGCGGCCCTGAAAAGCCGTTCGGCATCCCCGCGCCTGTTGAAGAGAAGACGCGCTAGGTTCGAACCGCCAGGACGGGCGAAGAACGGGGCATCGCGACGCGCACGGTCGTGAGGCCCCTTCTTCGTGTTTCAGGCCGACCCCTAGCGGGGCGGGTGAGCTTGGCTGCATTGGTTGGCCTGGGCGGTCCCTCACCCCCGGCCCCTCTCCCAAGTCTGGGAGAGGGGAGCTAAAGCGGCGTTCGTCAGGCGAGTTCGACGAGGATGTCGCCTTCGCGGACCTGGTCGCGTTCGCGGACGTTGACCCGCTTCACGACTCCGGAAGCGGGGGCGGTGATGCGGTGTTCCATCTTCATTGCTTCGAGGACGAGCAGAACCTGGCCTTCAGCGACGGTGTCGCCTTCGGCGACTTGGACGGCGGCGATAGTTCCAGAGAGTGGAGCCGTGATGGCGGTGGCGCCGGCCAGGGCGGCGTGGGCGCGGCGGGGGAGGGGCGGGGGCGGGACGATTTCGAAGCTGAGGCCGCTCTGGCCAGCGTCGTGTGGACCTCCGAAAATTTGGTGTTCCGACACGCCGAACCCGTACCGATACCCGTGGCACACGACCTCAACCCGATGGGTGTACTCGGTGACGTTCTGGAAGGCGCTGATTGGGCCTCCGGTAGAGGTCCCGTCAACCGACACCGCGAAGACATTCCCCGACCGGCGGACGGCGCACTCGCGCACGCGGATACCATCGTCGAGCCACAGTTGAGCGGAGGCCGTTGAGCTTCGTGGGGCATCAAGCGTGGCAGCGACGGCCGCCGCAGCGCAGGCTTCGTCTGTGGGAGGGGCGGCGAGTAGTAGGTCGCTCAGATTCTGTTCAAGCCAGTTAATTCCTGCTGCCCCAGATCGGAAGTCTTCGCGTTTCTGAATCGCGTGTAGGAGCAGGGCGTTTGTCCGCAAGGGACGAAGGTAGACAGATCGCTCCAGTTCGTGAGCAGCGAAGGAGAGGGCTTCCTCCCTCGTGTCCCCCTGTTTCACAATCTTCCCGGCCAGCGAATCGTAATTGCTGGGGATGACATCACCTGAGGTGTAGCCGTAGTCCGACCTGTCAAAATCGCCCCAGTACGCAACATCAATGCGTCCCGAGCTCGGCTTGAAGTTGTCCCAGGGGTCTTCCGCGTTGATGCGGAATTCGATGGCGTGGCCGGAGAAGGTGACCTCGTCCTGGCGCATCGGCAGTGGCTCGCCGGCCGCGATTCGCAGTTGGAGTTCGACGAGGTCGAGGCCGGTGACCATTTCGGTGACGGGATGTTCGA
>JBDTNM010000125.1:0-8845 GCA_039933735.1 bacterium
AGAACTTCTGCGGGAAAATGATCTCTTGAGAGACACCCTCGGCCGTAATGTCGATGAGCCGAGCCGGGACGTCATTGAACCCGGGCACGCACTCGAAGGCACAAGAAGCCTCAGCGCTGCCCGGGGGCGTTAGCCGCTTGCCGCCCAGTTCCACTTCCCAGCCGCCGTTTTCAAAGAATACCCTCGGCGCACGGTCTTTAAGGTGTGCCGGGAACCGGTCGACCCAGATATCGCCCTCAAGCCAGTGGCTATCCGCCGAGATAACGACCGTGCCAGCAGGCAACGGCTTGCCGTCCGCCTCCGCAACCCGGTATCGCGCGTCCCCGATGCCCTGCATCTTCGGAATCTCAAGGACGGTTGGTGCGGTCATCGTTCTCACTCCCCGGCGTAATGGGTGCTTCCCTTCTACATCCGCTCGGAGGGCGCGTCAACGCGTTTGACTCCGGCTTTGGAACACCCGTAGATTCGCCGCGTCCACTCCCCGGAGGAAGCAATGAAAGCAGCCGTCCTGCGCGCTGGCGGGCGTTTCGCCGTCGAAGAAGTCCCCGACCCCGTCCCCACAGGTCGCCAGGCGGTTATCCGCGTCACCTACTGCGGCATTTGCGGTTCGGATCTGCATCTACTCCGGGCCGGCGGGCTGGCCGAAGGCGCCATCCTTGGCCACGAAATCATGGGTGAAATCACCGCCCTTGGTCCCGATGCTCGCGGTTTCGAAGTCGGCGACCGCGTGACGACGCTCTCCGCCGTGCCCTGCGACAACTGCGAAAAGTGCCAGGCCGGGATGTATCGCTCGTGCGAAAAGGGCTGGCAGGTCTTCGGATATAGCGGCCTCGCGGGCGGTTACGCCGAACTCTTGCTCACTCATACAAAAGCACTTGAGAAGATCCCGGAGTCCCTTTCGGATATCGGCGCAGCGCTAAATGAACCCGCGATGGTCGGGCTCTATGCCGCCCGCACCAGCCGCGTCCGCCCCGGCGACAAGGTCGCGATCATCGGCGCCGGGCCTATCGGCTTGCTCGTCCTCCAGTCCGTCCTACTTATGAGCCCCGCGCAGTGCTGGGTGTTCGAGACCTCGGCAGGACGCCGCGAGAAAGCCCGCGAGTGTGGCGCTACCGACGTCTTCGACCCTCGCGAATTCGATGTTCCGGCGTTCCTCTCCGCGAATTGCGAAATGGGCGGCCCCGACGTCGTATTCGAGTGCGCCGGAGCGAAAGGCACGCTCCAAAAGGCGATCGAATGGGTTCGTGCGGGGGGTCAGGTCGTCGTTCCCGGGGTGAACATGGAACTTGATGAAGTTTCGCCGCTGACGATGGTTGGCAAGGAGTGTGAAATCAAGGCATCTCTCGGCGGAATGGACCTCTTTCGGACTGCACTCGACCTCATCGCGGCTGACAAGATTCGGCCCGAGAGCATGGTCACCCGGATCATCGGCCTCGACGAAGTGGATGAAGTCTGCCAGACGCTGGGCACCGCCGGAGATGACAACGTCAAGGTGCTCGTCGCGCCAGGAAGGAACCTCCGATGAAAGCACCTGTGCTGCACGGCCGCCGCTCAATGGCGTTCGAAGAAGTCGCGGATCCGGTCGCGGGCGATTCCGAAGTCGTGGTTGAAGTCGGCTTCTGCGGAATCTGCGGCTCGGACTTGCACCTTTACGACAGCGAAATGGCGGCTGATGGCATCGTGCTGGGTCACGAATTCGGCGGCACAATCGTCGAAATCGGGAAGAGAGTGAGCGGCTGGGAAGTCGGCGACCGTGTGGTCGGCGCCCCAATGAAGCCGTGCATGAACTGTCCGTTCTGCGTCAAGGGCGAATACGAACTCTGCTATCAGCACTACCGCATCGATGCCCAACGTGCAGGGACCCCGCCCGCTGGTGGAGCCTCGCTCGGAGCCGGCGGCTACGCCCCCTTTGCCAAAATTGGCGCAGCACGCCTGATGCGCGTCCCGGACGCGCTCGATGATCGCCAGGCCGCCTCCGTCGAACCCGCAGCTGTTGGAGTGCACGCGGTGAAACTCTCCGGGCTGAAGCTGGGCGACCGCGTGGCAATTCTCGGAGCCGGCCCGATCGGCTTGTTCACTTTGCAATGTGCCATCGCTGCGGGCGCTAAGCGCGTCGTCGTGGCCGAACCGTCGCCTGGCCGAGCCGCGCTTGCCACCGCCCTCGGTGCGGATGCGGTCTTCAACCCGCGTGAAACTGGCGACCTCGCCGCCGCATTTGCGGACCGCCTCGGCGGTGCGCCGGACGTCACGTTTGATGCGGCGGGTGTGCCGGCTACGCTTCAGCAGGCGGTCGATGTCGCGAAGCCCGGCGGCTCGGTGATGATGGTGGGCGTTTCGTTCGATGCCGCGCCCATACGGCCCTCGTCGTGGGTAACCAAGCGTGTGACCGTCCGCGCTTCGTTCGCGTATAGCCGCGCTGACTACGAAACCACAATCGCGATGCTAGAGCGCGGCTCACTGAAGACCGACGGTGTCATCACGTCAGTGGTTCCCGGCGCGGAAACGCCCGATGCCTTCGACCGCCTGCTCGGTCCGAACAGCGAGGTGAAGGTCCTCGTCGATCCTCGCGCGTCCCGCTAGACGATTGGTATCTGGATCGCGGGGTTTCGGCGTTCGACGACGTTCTCTAGCCGTGTTCGGACGGCGCCTTCGAGCGCCTCGCTGCCCGCCGGAATGATATAGAGGTTGCGCGACCGTACAGCCTCGAAGACCAGTTCGCCGATTTCCGCAGGTTGCATCATCGAGTTGCGCATGTGCTGCAGCATTTGCCGACGCTGTTCGCCTTCGGGCGTAGGCGCGAGCGCCGCGTCACCGTACTCTGCCTGCCGGTTGCGCCCGGAATCGTAGATGTTCGTGTTCACGAACCCGGGGCATAGCACCGAGACGCCGACGTTGTGGCCGGCCCGCCCGAGTTCGAAGTAGAGCTGCTCCGAAAGCGCGACCACACCGAATTTCGCCACCGTGTATGGCCCGCCCACCGCACCGCTCACGAGGCCCGCGACGGAGGCAGTATTCACCACGTGTGCCTCTTCACCGCCCACGATCATGCGTGGCACGAAACTTCGAACCCCGTGGATGACGCTCCACAGGTCGACGTCGATCACCCAACGCCAGTCGGCATCCGAGAGTTCCCACAGGGCGCCGGGGCTTCCGCCAATACCCGCGTTGTTGCAGAGGATATGGACACCTGAAAACGCCTTGAAGGCCGCGTCGGCGAGCGCTTCCACGTCTTCGGCTTTGGCCACGTCGGTACGCTTAGGCAGCACCTTCACGCCCTTGGCCTTGATTGCCGCTTCGGCCATCGCCAGCGGTTCGGCCTCGATGTCGCCGAGGACGATGTTCATGCCTGCCTCAGCGAATCGAGTCGCCATCGCGAGCCCGAGGCCACTTGCCCCGCCGGTAACCACGGCGGTTTTGCCTTCGAACGATTCCAACGCATTCCCTCCCGGACCCGGCGGGAGTATACGTCGCGGAGCCGCAGTGAACCTCGCGAGTGTTACGTCCTTGGAGGGTTCGGCTGAGCCCGGCGGGAGGATTCGAAAACGGCGATCGACCGGGCAGTGACCTTGCGCGTCTGAGCAGCTGCGGCCGCCTCCGAGCCCGCGTCGATGCGTGGGTCTGCAGAATCGAACGCCAGCATCCATTTCGAGCTTCCCGTGTCCGCCGGCAGCTTGAAGTCCACATCTTCGGAGCTTGCGTTGAGCAGAATCAGCAACGAGTTATCGACGAGCACGTTCCCACGGTCGTCGACCAGGTCGGAAGCCGCGCCTGAGAGGCGGATGGCGAGTGCCCGACGGTGCGCCTCCTCCCAATCCTGCTCCGCCATCTCCGTCGCGTCTTCGCGAAACCAGGAGATGTCCTTCACGTTGCTCCCGCGAATCGCCCGGCCGCGGAAGAACCCTCTTCGGCGTAAGACCGGGTGCCGTTTGCGGAACTCGACGATCCGCCGAGTCCAGTCGAGCGTCGCCTTTGAAGCCTCGTCTTCTTTCCAGTTCATCCAGGAGATTTCGTTGTCCTGGCAATAGGCGTTGTTGTTCCCGCCCTGCGAACGCGCGGCCTCATCGCCATGCAGCAGCATTGGTGTGCCCTGCGAAATCAGGAGGGTGGCGATGAAGTTGCGGACCTGGCGCGCGCGCAGTTCGTTGATCTGCGCATCGTCGGTCGGGCCTTCTGCGCCGTGGTTCCAACTCATGTTGTAGTCGTTGCCGTCGTTGTTCTCTTCGCCGTTGTCGGCATTGTGTTTTTCGTCGTACGAAACCAGGTCTTGCAGCGTGAAACCATCGTGAGCGGTCACGAAATTGATGCTGGCGTACGGGCGGCGGCCGTTGCTGGCATACAGGTCGCTGCTCCCGGTGAGCCGGTACGCCAGTTCGGCCAGTTGGCCTTCGTCGCCCTTCCAAAACCGGCGAATGCAATCCCGGTACTTACCGTTCCATTCGGCCCAGAGGATCGGGAAGTTGCCGACCTGGTAGCCGCCTTCGCCGAGGTCCCACGGTTCGGCGATGAGCTTCACCTGCGACAGCACCGGATCCTGGTGGATGATGTCGAAGAAGGCACTCAGTCGGTCCACTTCGTGGAGCCCCCGGGCGAGCGTAGCGGCCAGGTCGAACCGGAAGCCATCCACGTGCATGTCCAGGATCCAGTAGCGCAGGCTATCCATGATCATCTGGATCGTGCGCGAATGCAGCATGTTGAGCGTGTTGCCGGTGCCCGTGTAGTCGACGTAGTACTGCTTGTCTTCCGGGTTGAGCCGGTAGTAGGCCGCGTTATCGATGCCCCGGAACGAAAGCGTCGGGCCGAGTTGGTTGCCTTCGCCAGTGTGGTTGTACACGACGTCGAGCAGGACTTCGATGTCCGCCTCGTGCAGCGCCTTCACCATGCTCTTGAATTCGTTGACTACTTCGCCCGGCACCCGTGAGCTGCCGAATCTCGGTTCTGGAGCGAAGAAGCCGATGGTGTTGTAACCCCAATAGTTCGAAAGGCCGCGTTCGACGAGGTGGCGGTCATCGAGGAAGTGGTGCACCGGCATCAGCTCAACGGCGGTGATCCCGAGCGACTTCAGGTAGTCGATGCTCTGCGGATCCCCAAGTCCCCTGTACGTCCCGCGAATCCCCGCCGGGAGGCGGTGATTGAGGGCACTGAAGCCCTTGATATGCGCCTCATAAATCAACGTCTCGGACCACGGGGTGCGCGGGTGATTGTCAGTACCCCAGGAGAACGCATTCTCGATAACGACGCTCTTGGGCATGAACACTGCGTCGTCGCGAGGGTCCTGGACATCGATTTCCGCACCGACGGTGTATCCGAAGACTTCGTCCGCCCAGTCGACCTTGCCGAAAACCGCCTTGCCGTAGGGGTCGAGCAGGAGTTTGTGTCGGTTGAAGAGTTCACCCTCTGCCGGTTCGTAGCGGCCGTCCATCCGGAATCCGTACAGCCATCCGGGTCGGGCATCGGGTAAGTAGCCGTGCCAGACACGGTCGGTCTGTTCGCGCAATTCCACGCGCGCGACTTCCCAGCGTCCATCGGCCGAGTACAAGCAAAGCTCTACTCGCCGGGCAGACTCGCTGAACACCGCGAAGTTCACACCGTTGCCGTCCCACGTCGCTCCAAGTGGGTAAGGCGCACCCGGATAGACCCGTGGTTCACCGAGAATGAGTGGTTCAGTCACGAGCAGACCCGGCGCTTACATGGCATGAATTCCCCCGGCGACACGGTAACGGAATGACGCAGCCCTCGACGACCACATGCCCACCGTTTGAGACTTCAATCAGATTCCAATTTCACTATTGGGCTGCCCAGGAGTGTACGCGGGATTGGAAAGGCCCGGACGGAAGGTGTCGGCGCGCCACCCGATCCAGTCGAGTGGATGAGCCGCTATCAGCTCGGCAAGCCATGAAGTGACTGTTTCGTGGGCGTCCTCTACCGAGAGCCGCTTTCCATCTCCCACAGGGAGCGCCGGGCCGAAAATAACATTCACCGTCCTGCCGGAACCGACCGTAAACACGGGCAGGATGACGGACCCGTTCTGTGCCGCTAACTCGATGGGGCCGGCCGGGAGCAGCAGAGTCCCACCGAGGAATGGCGATTCCAGGATTCGCGATGACGCGCTCGATACAGTAATCGAAATCACCCGGTTCTCTCGCAGGAGCGCTCGCATCCGCCGCAAAGGCCGGATGGAGTTACCGGCATCGATCACGACCCGTTCGGCCAGGAAACGAGACTCGGCGTGCCGAAGCACGGGGTTCGCGAAACGTATGCCGAAGTCCGATGGCGAAAAACCGTGAGACGGGCGGGTCAGGTGTGCGAGCGGGTAGCCGGAGTCATGAAGCGCCTGCTTCACACAAAGGTTGCTGCCGAGGCATGGCTGCGTCCACAGAATCACACCCTTCCCGGCCTCGATGCCTGCTTTCACATGCTCGAATCCAGACATCCGAAGCCGGCGCCGCCAGCGCGGCGCGACCAGCCCGCGCAAGACCATCGCGCGTTCATACAACATCAGCGCTTCAGAGTCGCGAATCGTCAGTCCCTGTTTGGTCCACGCCGCCCCCAGGTCCCCCGGCACAGCCTTCCGCAGTTGTATCCGATAGCGGGAATTTGACCGTGTAAGGACCGATGCAAACGCCCTGCACAGCGGCAAACCCAGTGGCCTCGGAAGTGCTGCCACCGGCAACAGCAACAATTGAAGACTGAGCTCCCACAGTTCCCAGCGACTCGGCAGAGGAAATCGCGGTCCGGGTTCAGCCGAGGCCAAGTCGTCCCGCCATGCCAATGCGCTGTGGCTTCCCAGTAGGCCCGAGCGGGATCTGATCCAACACTACGATCTTGCGAGGGACCTTGAAGGCTGAAACGTGCATCGCTACGAATGCGCGAAGTTCCGAGGCCGCACCCGGGCCGGGCTCCCGCAGCCGCACTGCCGCCCCAATGTCTTCGCCGAGCATCTCATGAGGGATCGCGAAGACGACCGCCTCCAACACTGACGGGTGGGTGAGGAGCACGTCCTCCACCTCGCGTGGGCTCACCTTTTCTCCGCCGCGATTGATCATTTCTTTCAGTCGGCCGGTAAGCCGCAGAAAGCCGTCTTGTTCGACCACGCCCTCGTCTCCGGTCCGAAGCCACCCGTCCCCGACGAGGTACGCGTAGGGGTCAATCCCTTCGTAGCCCGAGGTCACCGAGTCGCCGCGGATGGCGACCTCGCCTCTTGTCCCCGAAGGCTGCCGAACGCCGTCTGGCGAGAAGACTGCTACCTCGACGCCAGCGGGAAGTCCGACTGTTCCCGGCCTGCGCGACTCTCGTTGCAGCGGGTTCGAAGCGATTTGATGGGAGGCCTCGGTCATCCCGTACGCCTCGACCACTGGCACGCCGAAAAGTCGTTCTACATCCGCCAACACCGCAGGCGGCAATGCCGACGAGGACGACCGCACGAACCGCAGACCCTTCGCACCGGCCCCCAGTCCGCGCCCCTGAGATCGGAGCACGATGGCCTGGTGCATCGTCGGCACGGCGGTGTACCAACTGGGCCGGAAGCTTTCCAGCCACGCGAACATTCGGAAAGCATCGAATCCCGGGGTGCACACCACCGAACCGCCTGCAGTGAGGCTCGCAAGGACGCCCGCGACCAACCCGTGGATGTGGAAGAGTGGCATGACGTTTAAACACCGGTCGGAGGGGGAAAGCTCCAGCACTTCTGCGATGTTTCGCGCAGATGCCGTCAGATTGTGGTGCGTCAGCGGAACACGTTTCGGCTGCCCGGTTGTCCCCGAGGTGTGAAGTACGAGAGCGACATCCGAAGGTTTCGGTTGAGGCTGTTCACCCAGCGGTTCAATGCCCGCGAGCACGCCGGATTCGGTCAGCTCGAAGGTTCGAATGCCCAGTTCTTCGCCGGCCTCCCTCGCTGCCGGAATCGAACCGTCTGTGAGCAGTACCGTCGCCGGCAGGTCGCCCAATGCGAAGACGAACTCATCCTTTTTGTAGGCCGGATTCAGTGGGGCGGCGACAGCCGCCGTGGCGACGCTGAGAAAGGAAATGGCTGCGACGGGACCGTTCCGCACAACAATCGCGACGCGGTCGCTGGACTTCACCCCGAGTCCGCGCAATTGTCGTCCAAGCGTTTCGACCGCGACTTGCAGTTCGGCCCGGCTCATCGCGAACCCCGCTTCGCCGCTGATAGCAGGCAAAGCGCCATCGTGGTGTCCCAAAACGTCGAGCAGAGTACGTGCTTCCGACGCCAACGGAGACTCCACCTCTTTTCGCAGAGACTATCCGCCGCTGCGGGAACGATCCACGCGTCGCCCGGCGGCATCGGCTCTACTATGCTCTGCCCTGATGCCCCTCGCGAACACAGTTCACACGTACGGGCGCAAGCTGAAAGACCAGCGCTGGACGCTTGCCCGCTGGCGGCTGCGGACCGAACGTGCGCTCTTGTCGGTCGGTGGCAGGCAACGCCCACGCGCTTCCGGGCGCGTGCTTTCGTATCACTCCACCGGGACGCCTGAGTGGGGCGTCAACGACGTAGCGCCGGGCGCCCTCCTCGCCCAGTTCAACGAGGCACACCGTCTGGGATATTCGTTCGTCCCGGCGAGCCGAGTAGCCGACGGCCTGAGCGGCCCGCGCGAGCTTGCCGTCACGTTCGACGATGGTTTGCGCAGCATCATGGCTGTCACTCCGGCACTTAAGGCGCTCGGGATCCCCTTCACGGTCTTTGTGGTGACCGACTGGGCATCAGACCCGGGTGAACGGTTTCTCTCATGGGGTGACCTCGAACGACTCGCGGCCGCCGGAGCTGAGATCGGCAGCCACTCCAGATCCCACCCGAACTTCCGCGACCTACCCGAAAGCCTGCGCATCG
>JBDTNM010000126.1:0-8802 GCA_039933735.1 bacterium
CAACAGTCGGCGGTTGGAGACGGGGCAATGATGGCCCGTGTGGTTGGAGTGCGTGGTTGCCGGGCGCCGGGGGGGCCGGGCGGAATGTGGCGCTGTTCGCGTGGGCATTGGTGTTGGGCGTGCACGCGGGGCATTACTGCCCCGCCTCAGGTGGTGGTTGTTGTGGGCGTGGGCATTCGCGTTGGGCTTGCACGCGGGGCATGACTGCCCCGCCTCGATGTGCTGGTCGCCGTGGAGTGGCATTAGTGTTGGGCTTGCACGCGGGGCATGACTGCCCCGCCTCAGGTGCTGGTGGTTAGAAGAGCGACTCGTAGGCTTCGCGGAGGGCCGTGAGGTTGCTGGAGATTGGGCCGAGCGTGAAGCCGTCGCCTGTCGAGGTTTCGCCGAGGCGCGTGACGGTGACGCCTGTTTCGGTTGCCAGTTCGGCGAGACGTTGCGTGCTGCTCGGCTGGAGGCTGACGACGATCCGGCCCTGGCCCTCGCCGAAGATGGCTGCATCCAGGCGGCCGCTGAATTCGACTGACCCGGTGAAGCCGTGGTGGCCGAGGATGGCCGATTCCGCGACTGCGACGGCAATACCGCCATCGGAGCAGTCGTGGGCGGAGGCGAGCAGGCCTTCGCCGTGCGCCCGGAGGACGAGCTGGTGGAGGCGGCGTTCGGCTTCGAGGTTGATCCGAGGAAGGCCAGCGACCATCCCGTGGACAGCTTCCAGATATTCACTGCCGGCGAGGGTATCGACGCTCTGATCGAGGCCCGCGCCGAGGAGGAAGACCTCGCGGCCGGGAGCGTCGAAGTGCGCGCGCAAGGCCTTTGAGGCGTCGTCCATGATGCCGAGAAGGCCGATCACCGGAGTGGGGTAAATCGGGCGGCCCTGGGTTTCGTTGAAGAGCGAAACGTTGCCGCTGACAACCGGGGTGCCGAAGACGAGACAGGCCTCGGCGATGCCACGGACCGCGTGTTCGAGGGTGTAGTAGACATCGAGTTTTTCGGGGTTCCCGAAATTCAGGCAGTCGGTGACGGCGACGGGAGTGGCCCCGGTGCAGACGACGTTGCGGGCTGCTTCAGCGACGGCGATGGCGCCGCCGGCATAGGGATCGAGGTAGCACATGCGGGCGTTGCAATCGGTGGAGATGGCGATGCCTTTGGCTGTCCCTGGGACCCGGATGACGGCCGCATCGCCGCCGGGCGGAATGACGGTGTTGTTCAAGACCTGGTGGTCGTACTGGCGGAAGACGCCGCGCTTCGAGGCGATGTTGGGGCGAGCCAGCAGCCGCGAGAGTACGGATGAAGCTTCGAAGGGGCGAAGGTCAGCGAGCGAACCCAGGTCGAACGTGTTGAGGGCGGCAAGTTCGAGCGGGCGGACACCGTTGCGGCGGTACTGGGGCGGTTCGGTGGCGATGTCGAAGGGGACGTGGGCGACGTCGACGCCGTTTTCGCGGATGACGACTTCGCGGCTGTTGGTGACGACGCCGATGGGCTCGCAATGGAGTTCCCAGTGGTGGAAGAGGGCGCGGACATCGTCGACGTGTTCTTTCTTGGCGACGACGAGCATGCGTTCCTGGCTTTCGGAGAGCATGACTTCGTAGGGGCGCATGCCGCGTTCGCGGCGGGGGACGTTTTCGAGGTCGAGGATGGCGCCGGCGCCGCCCTTTGCGCAGCACTCAACGACGGAGCTGGTGAGGCCGGCCGCGCCAAGGTCCTGGAGGCCGACGATCCAGTCGCCGTGTTCGGAGGCGAGTTCGTAGCAGGCTTCCATGAGGAGCTTTTCGAGGAACGGGTTGCCCACCTGGACGGCCGGGCGCATCTCCTCGAAGCGGGCCTCCGGGTCGGTGCGGCTGGCGAGGCCGCTGGCGCCGTGGATGCCATCGCGGCCGGTATCGGCGCCGACAAGCAAGAGGATGTTGCCTTCGCCGGTCGCACGGGCGCTCTGGAGTTTGGTTATTTCGGCGAGGCCGACGCACATTGCGTTGACCAGCGGGTTGCCGTTGTAGGCCGCGGAGAAGGCGACTTCGCCTCCGACTGTGGGGATGCCGAGGCAGTTTCCGTAGCCGCCGATGCCGCCGACCACGCCTTCGAAGAGGTAGCGGTTCTGGGGGTCATCGGGTGGGCCAAAGCGGAGGGAATCGAGGATGGCGATGGGGTAGGCGCCCATGGCGAAGATATCGCGAACGATGCCGCCGACACCCGTTGCTGCGCCCTGGTAGGGTTCGATCGCGGATGGGTGGTTGTGGGATTCGACCTTCATGACGATGCAGAGGCCGCCGCCGATATCGATGGCGCCGGCGTTTTCGGCCCCGACCTTGGTCAGGATCTGGTCGCCGCCGGAAGGGAAGAGTTTGAGAAGCGGTTTGCTGTTCTTGTAGCCGCAGTGTTCGCTCCAGAGAGAGCCGAACATGCCAAGTTCTACTTCGTTGGGCTCACGGCCTAACTGCTGAACAAGGACTTCGTATTCGGGGCGGGAAAGGGCAACGGCATCAAGGGCGGCCTGGTCGACTGGCATGCCGGTAATGGTAAGCGGCGGGCGAGTTAAAGGTGCGCCTGTGTGGTCACATTTAGGGCCGCCTGGCGAGGACCTCCGGAAACCTGTCCATGTCCGAAGCAATCGCGGTCGAGACCGGCGAGAGCCATCGGAGGGCATCCAAGACATCGGCGTGGGTCTGCGCGAGCGGCCAATACCAGATCGGTTCGTGGTGGGAGATCCGATTCCGGAGCCGACGGATTTCCGTAAATCGACGCGAAGCAACGGCCCGTGTTCGTTTGATTCGCGGGCAGCCCGGGAACGTTGATTTCAATAGACGTGGCCACAGCGACGTCTCGTAGTGTTTGTTCAGCAATGCCGTCCAAAACCCGAAGCTGAGTTCTGAAACGAGATTGTCCTGCGTGCGGGTTTTCCCCTGCTTTTGCAGAGTTGAGGAGGCATTCTCTATCGCCTTTCGTTCGTTGAACGCCAGGAACTCGGTTCCATGCTGTAGCCACTCAGGATCGCTGCGCAGTCCAGCAACCTCGGCGTTGAGTACGTTGCGAAAAGAGACTTCGAGAATACAGAGCGAGGGGTAGAGCGCCTCGGATAACGCCATATTCCACTTGTACCTCAGGAGTGTCACCTCCTCGTTGGCGTCGTCCCTGCGGTAGCCATGAAGCCTCGAGGCGGACAGAGTTCGATCGAGTTCGGCTTCGTTAAACTGTTGCAATCGTTGGACCTGCCGAATAAAATTGACGAGCAGCCCCCGGTTGAGTCCTCTCCCAAGTTCCGTCTTGGTGATGATGCCGGGGTTTTTCTTTGCCCGCTATTTGAGGGCGGCGAGGACGATATCGCGCGCCATTGGGCCTGCTTCGATTGATCCGGATTGGCCCTCATCGAGGACGACGGCGGCGATGGCCCCGGGCGAATTCGCGGGGGACATTGCGACGAAGAGGACGTGCTGCTGGGTTCCGACGTCCTCGGCGGTTCCGGACTTCCCGGCAAAGTCGTTGTAGCCGGCGAAGGCGAACGCGGCGGATGCGGTTCCCTTCGCGCTGGTCACGAGTTTCAGGCCGCTCATCAGGTGGTTCCACTGCTCGTCGCTGAGGGGGATGTCGCCCTTCGCCGTCGGTTTCTCGCCGGCGACGAGGACGGGGGTGCGGAGCTGGCGATTGATGAAGGTGGTGTAGGCGTTCGCGAGTTGAAGCGGCGTGATCAGGAGGTCGCCCTGGCCGATGCCGAGGTTAACTTCGTCGCCGGGGAACCAGGGTTGGCCGGTCTTCGCGCGCTTCTGGGCGGCGTCGGGCACGAGTCCATCTTCTTCGGACAGGCCTTTCGTGCCGGTGGGAGCGCCGAAGCCAAACATGCGGGCGGTCTTCGAGAGGTCGCCTTCGGTGTCGTTATAGAGGGTGAGGGCGATCTGGTAGAAGACGGGGTTGCAGGAGCGCATGAGGCCTTCGGCGATCGTCAGTAGGCCCTGGCTGCCTTCCCAGTTGCGGCGCGGCGGGTCGACGCCGGTCCAGATGGCACTGCAATCCAGGCGGTCGGTCACTTTGTAGCCGCCGTAAAGAAGCCCGGCCGTGCCGGTGACCAGCTTAAAGGTGGAGCCGGCCGAGTAGAGGCCGGTGGTGGCGCGGTTCGCGAGCGGGCCTCCAGCGGTGGCGGTGATGGCGGCGAGGGCGGGGCCGTCGTTGCGTTCGAAGGCGTCGGGATCGAAGGAGGGTGAGCTGTTGAGTGCGAGGATGCCGTTTGTTTTCGGGTCGATAACCACGGCTGCGCCAGCGCGCGAACCGAGGCGAGCGTAGGCCGCGCGAAGGGTGTTGGCGTCGAGGGTGGTGGTGATATCGACGGATGGCCGGAAGGGGCGGCTCAAAACGACTTTGATGAGCGCACCAGAGGAATCGACGGTTTGCAGTTCGGCGCCGATGGAGCCGGCAAGGGCATCGTCCATCGAGGCTTCGAGGCCGGTTGCGCCGGTACGGTCGCCGGCGCGAAGGCCGGTGCCTTTTCGCGCTTTCAGTTCGTCGGCGGTGAGTTCGCGCGTGTAGCCAACGACGTGGGCGGCGGCGGCGCCGAGGGGGTGGACCCGCTGTGATTCGAAATAGAGGATGACGCCAGGGATGTTGCGGAGGGTGGTGATGGCGAGTTCGGCCTTTTCATCGGGGACGGAGCCCACGCGGACACGCTGAGATTGGCCGGCGCCGCTGGCGAATGCGGCATCGACCTGGGCTGCGGGGAAACCGAAGTCGATGAGGGCCGCGCGAAGGACGGCTGGCTCGCGGACAAGGCTGCGGTTGAGGCCGAGGGTTCGAAGGTCCTGGGTGGCGGCGAGGACTTCGCCCTTGCGGTCGATGATGGAGCCGCGCACCGGGCGCTGGATGATGCTCTTGAATTCGTGGCCGTCGACCATCTCGGGGTTGATGCTGGATGGCTGCCAATCGACCGCCCAGCCGGCAGCGGTTTGGGAGAGGTTAAGTGTTGTGGTGTATTCGATATCCCCGAAATAGGCTGTAGCCAATCGCACTGCGAGCGTTGCCGTGCCGGGCGCTGCCGAAGCGACGGTCGCCGTGAGCGAGACCTGGGTGAGCTCATCGTCGAAACGAGAGTAGGTTTCGCTGAAGACTTCGGCGGGATATGCCCGTTGAGCAGCAGGGGAGAGCAACAAATAAAGCCCGTTGGTATCGTCGGCAGTCCAGGCCTTAGCGAAGGCGCTCGCTGTGGCTCCGGGCGAGCCAGGGGAGTCGTTCACCTTCGGGCCGGAAGCAGATTCGACATCGTCCCGCGTGAGGCAAGCGATGCCCGCGTACGAGCCACCGATGATCACGCCAAGCAAAATGGCGCCAAGGAAGACTGACCGAATGGCCATCCACCACCGCTTCCGAACCCCTGCCACGGCGATTGTAGCAGCGCTCGTGCTGGCAGCATTCACGGTGTTTACCGGCTGCGGCAAAGAGAAGCCATCCGAGGCGACCGCGACCGCAAGCGGCGAGGCCGGGCCGGGGCCGACGGTGACCCGCCCCGCACCGAGTGGCGAATCTCGCGCTATCCGCCTGGGGTTTAGTTCGTTGCCGCCGGAACGCACGAGTGATTCGTACATCCGGACATTCGCGACCGCCGCGCAGTACGCCGACACGATCCTGATCCAGCGCACGCCGCCATGGGAGGACTTCATGCCCGGCGGAGGCGTTTCGAAGGCGACCGCCGACGGTACACGGCTGGAGACGGCCCTATTGAAGCAGTACGGCCTGCAACTCCTGTACGCCATCGACCCGACCGACGGCGTGGTGCAGCGCAGCCGGCTCGCGAACCTGCCGCCATCCGTGGACCCCCAGGCTGGGTTCAAGGACCCGAACGTGCGCGAGGCCTTCATCGCGTATGCGGCCTACGTGGCGAAGAACTACCAGCCTGCGTACATGGCGCTCGGCGTGGAAGTGAACATGACCTACGAGCGAGCGCCGGAGCAGTTCGACGCCTTCCTGAGCCTCTATTCCGAGGCGTACGACGTGGTGAAGGGGAACAGCCCGAAGACGAAGGTGTTCCCGACGTTCCAGCTCGAAGACCTGGAGGGGACCTTTGGGGATGTGCATCCGCCGCGCTGGGAACTGCTGGACAAGTTCCGCGGGAGGATGGACTTGCTCGCGATCAGCACCTACCCGTTCCTGGGCGAGGCGAAGAGCGCGGCCGATATTCCGCCGGACTACTACTCCCAGCTGAAGCAGCACTGGGAGGGCGAAATCATCATCTCGGAGACTGGCTACGCTTCGGCGCCGGTTGAAGGGCGCGTGACGGTGGGCACTGAATCCGACCAACAGGCGTACGTCGACCGGCTGCTGGATGAATCGAACAAGCTCGGGTTCGGGCTGGTGGTCTGGTTCGCCGCCCTGGACCCATCGTTCGCCAGCTCGGGGGCGACCTCCGTGTTCAAAGACATCGGGCTGCGCAAGAGCGACGGTTCGAACAAGCTGGCCTGGGCGACATGGGAATCGTGGGCTGTGCGACCGTTGGCGAAACCCTGAAACGGCTCCGTTCCCAGCGGGACCTGATGCGTGCGGCCGCGTATAGCGGCGGGGCAGCGCTGGCGCTGACGTTGTACATCGCCTGGCATGGGACTCCGGCGCCGGGCGACATCGATGTCATCACGTGGTTCCAGGACATTGGGTTCTTTTCGAACAACGCCAGCTGGGTGAACGCACTGGGCACGTTCGAGTGGCAGGCGTTGTCGCTGGCTGTGGCGCTGCTCTGCGCGGCGCTTGGCCCGCGCCTTGGCCTGCATGGGGGTTCGGTGGGTGAACGGACGGCAGCGGTGTGGGCATTCGTCCTGGCCTTCGCCTTGCGGATGTTTTCGACGCCGTTGAAGGAGATGGCCCAGGCGAACCGGCCGTCGCTCGATTTTCATGTGCGCGTGACGGCCGACTTTCCGGGTTACGGATTCCCGAGTGGCCACGTGTTCAGCGATGTGCTGGTGTTCGGCGCAATTGCCGTATTCGCGCCCCGGCTGATCGGCGCCGGGGCCGGGGCGGCGGTGCGGGTGGCTTGCGTGGCGGTGCTTGTGCTGGCCGGTCCAGCGCGAATGGCGGTGGGGGCGCACTGGCCGAGCGACGTGCTTGGGGGGTACCTCTGGGGAATCGCGGCGCTGTGTGTTGCTGTCGCCGGTGGGCGCCGGCTTGCAGGCCAACGGTAAGAAAGTTGGCGCTGCCCGCCCCGCTCACGTAGCGTACGTTCATGGGAAACGCGTTCAAGGTCGCGCGCATCGCGGGAATCGATATCGAGATTCACCCGTCGTGGCTGCTGATCCTCGGGTTCGTCGCTTATTCCCTGAGCGACGGCTTCTTCCCGGACCAGTACGAGCACTGGAGCACCTGGGCCTACTGGACGGTCGGCATCAGCTCCGCGCTGCTTCTTTTCGTGACGGTGCTCATTCACGAACTGGCACATGCTCTCGTCGCACAGCGACGGGGATTACCCGTTCCGCGGATCACGCTCTTCATCTTTGGTGGGATGTCGCACATGTCGCGGCAGCCGGCTTCGGCGGGCGAAGAGTTCCAAATTGCCGCGGCCGGCCCGGCCACCAGCATCCTGATCGCGCTCGTGACGGGCGGCGCCGGGCTGCTGTTGCGCGATTCGAGCGAGAAGGCCGAAGCGATGCTCTTCTACCTCGCCTTCGTGAACTTCGCTCTGGGCGTGTTCAACATCCTGCCGGGCTTCCCCCTGGACGGCGGGCGCGTCTTGCGTTCGATCGCCTGGAAGCGCACCGGAAGCTTCCGCAAGGCGACGCGGATCGCGGCCTCCGTGGGCGAGATATTCGGCTATGGGCTAATCATCGCCGGCTTCTTCGTGCTCCTGAGCGGCGGGCTCCTCGACGGGCTCTGGCTGGCGTTCATCGGCTGGTTCCTGCTCGGCGCAGCGCGGGGCGAAGCTTCGAACATGCAACTGGAGGGCGTGCTGAAGCGGCTGGTGGCGCGCGACGTGATGCAGACTGACTTCCCCAGCGTGACACCCGGTACGCCGGTGGCCGAGGTGGTGAACGACTACATGGTTGGGAAGGGCGAGCGCGCGGTGATGGTCGCGAACGATGGTTCGGTGATGGGAATCATCACGGTCAGCGACGTGCGCCGGACTCCGCGGGAGTCGTGGGCGAACATTCCGGCGCAGCGCGTGATGACGCCGCGCGCGAACGTGATCACGGTGACCGCGAATCAGCCGGCCGTGCAAGTACTGGTGTTGCTGGGCGAGAAGGGACTCAACCAGGTGCCTGTACTCGATGACGGACGGATGGTCGGGCTTGTTACGCGCCGGGAGTTGATGGACCGGATCCAGCTGGCGGAGCGACTCGGCCCGGCCTCGCAGGAGAAGGACCAGGCCGCGAGCTAGCGGGACTGCCAGTGCGGGTCGCGCTTCTCGCGGGCGGCGGCGCCGCCTTCCCTGGCGTCTTCTGTCGCGCCGGCGACCCGGCGCATGGTTTCGCCGAAGCGGATGGCTTCGACCCAGGGCATCTGCTGGCCGCGCCAGGCGACTTCTTTCGTTGCGCGAACGGCGAGCGGCGCCGATTTGCAAAGACGCTCGGCCAGGTTTCGGGCCTCGTCCATGAGTGTCTCGTGGGGGACGACTTTCCAGGCGAGTCCCATCTCCTTGGCGCGCTGGGCGTTCACGCGTTCGCCGATGAGCAATAGTTCCATGGCGTTCTGCCAGCCGACTTTCTGGGGCATGCGGACCGAGCCCTGGATGGTCGGCACACCGATGCGAACTTCGGGGAAGCCGAATTCGGCTCGTTCGCTGGCGATCACGAAGTCGCAGGCAGCGACGAGGGTGCAGGCGAACCCGAGGCAGTAGCCGTTGACGGC
>JBDTNM010000127.1:0-8783 GCA_039933735.1 bacterium
GGGTCGCCGCGGCCGCAGTTCTGCGCCGAATGCCCGTTGGTTTCCCATTTCGAATCTCGTCTCCCGAGCCACATTTCAGGCTGATGCTCTGGGGCTCCGGCCCGGCACCCCGGGAGCGGTCGACGGCGACGTTCGTCGGCTGTACGTGACTTGTTATTCACGCACCAGGAAACAGGATTGTGTTTTCCCTGCAATGCCCTCGAAACCGAATGGAAACGAGTACGAAATACCCCTTTTTTAGCGTTCGCCACATCCAATTCCGCGAACGCCCGGCATGGGGTCCGGCGAACACGGCCTTTGGATGCACTCTGGCGCTTGCGCCGCATCACCGGGGGTTCTCGCGAAATGTCTCATGTCCTTGCAGGTCGGCGAATACGCCGGCCACTCTTCATGCTGTTCGGCGCCACGCTAGCCATGTTGCTCTTCAGCACGGTTGGCGCTCAGGAACCGGACGGCCCCTCCACTGCCGACACGCTGGCGGACCTGACAACCGCGATCGACACGGTCTGGCTCCTCGTTACCGCCTTCCTGGTGTTCTGGATGCAGGCAGGATTCGCCCTCGTCGAAGGTGGGTTCACCCGCGCCAAGAACACCGGCAACATCCTCATGAAGAACATGCTCGACGCCTGCGTCGGCGGCTTGCTCTTCTGGGCATCGGGCTACGCAATCGCCTTTGGCGTCAGCGGCGATAGCTCCAACGGTTTCATGGGAGATGGAAACTTCTTCCTTAGCGGTGGCTTCGAAGCGTACGGCTCGTGGATGTTCCAATTCGCCTTCGCCGCAACCGCCGCCACCATCGTGTCCGGCGCGATGGCGGAACGCACGAAGTTCAGCGCCTACCTTATTTACACCGCCTTCATCTCTGGCCTCATCTACCCGTTCGTTGTTCACTGGGCCTGGGATGTCAACGGTTGGCTTACCGCCTTCCGCGACGATCCGTTCATGGCGAATGGCTACATCGACTTCGCCGGGTCAGGCGTCGTGCACATGGTCGGCGGCACCGCCGGTCTAATGGGAGCGATCGTCGTTGGCGCGCGCAAAGGCCGCTTTGGCCCGAATAAGGACCCACGAGTGGTCACGGCCCACAGCCTGCCGCTGGGCGTCCTCGGCGTCTTTATCCTCTGGCTCGGCTGGTATGGCTTCAACCCGGGCTCCACTCTCGTAGTGACCGGCGGGTTCGCGGCGGTGGCAGCGAAGGTTGCCGTCACCACAACGCTCGCGGCGTGTGCCGCCGCCGTGACGGCCGTCTTCTTCACGAAGATGAAGTCTGGCAAGTACGACATCGGCATCATCCTCAATGCCGTGCTCGGCGGCCTTGTCGGCATCACCGCGGGCTGCGCCACGGTTGACCCGTGGGCGGCGGTAGTCATCGGCATGGTGGCCGCCCTGATTATCCCCACTGCCAGCGCGGTGCTGGAGAAATTGGAGATCGATGATCCCGTCGGCGCGGTGCCGGTCCACCTCGTATGCGGCATGTGGGGAGTCCTCGCGGTCGGTCTGTTCTCTACCGAAAGCGGCATCAACGTCGCCTACGGAGAAGCTGATGGCTACGGGTTGCTCCTCGGCGGTGGCATCGAGCAGTTCGTTGCCCAGGTGATTGGCGTTGCGGTCATATTTGCCTGGACAGCTGCCCTCTCGGGGATCTGCTTCGTCGCTATCAAAGCAATCATGGGCCTCCGCGTCAGCGAAGCCGAAGAAGAAGAAGGCCTCGATATCGGCGAGCACGGTATCAACGCCTACGACCTCACCAGCATTACCGCTCCGCACTAAACCGCGCTTGAGCGGGGGGATCGTCCCGATCCCCTTATCTTAATGAAGCTGGCGGCCCGTTCCATTCGGGTCGCCAGCTTCTTTGCTTTCAGCAACGTGGGACACGTAGATCACGACTTGTGTGCCGAAATCTCATCGTCACCGTTCCGACATAGATCGGAAATGTCTTCGAAATATTGCCGAAACTTTGCGCTCCTAACCTTCGCCCTGTTCGATGCGTAGAGGGGCTCGGAGTGGCAATCCTCAGTGAGGATTCTGACCGCGCAAGAACGAACTCAGATGACCACGCTCACCCGGAGGGTGTGCGCGGTCGCTGGCGTTCCGAGCCCTTCTTCGCCTTTGACAATCCCGGTCCGGGGCCGGGAATCGCGAAGGGGGTCCTCGTATGCGAATCAGGTCGTCTCAGGTCGATCAGCCATGGACGTGAAGTTCTGTGGCCAATGCGGCGAAGCCGTTCAACCATCCAACCGGTTCTGTAGTTCGTGCGGGGTAGCTCTGGCTGCTGTGGCGCCATCGGCGACTGAAACCGCTCAGGCGCGCCTGCGTGCTGGTGTCGAGCTGCTCGCCCGTAGCGACAACGAAGGGTCACTCGCGATCCTCAACGCACTTGTGAACGACGAACCTACTTTCGCCGTCGCCAGAGCGTACCGGGGACTCGCGAACCTACGCCTCGTCCGTGTTGGCGATGCAAGGGAAGACCTCGAAGAGTCGATTCGGCAAGCGCCCGACAGCTTCATATGCCGGAGCAAATACGCCGAGTTCCTGGCTCGCCTCGGGTTCTTCGATCAGGCAGTCACTCAGCTCGATGCAGCGCTCCTGCTCGCGCCTCCCGATGTCGAGAGCAAGCTCGCCGCCATCGAACTGCGCAATTTCAGCCGCGATAAAGCGAAGGGGCTCTACTACCGCCCGCTGCGGTACCCCGATTTTTCGCGGCTCAAGCCACGATCACTTTTCGGCCGAAAGGCCCTTGCCGTCCAGGGGGATAACTAGGTGCAAGCGTTACTGTTTCTAATGCCCATCCTCGGTTCGCTGGCTATCGCCTTCGGCCGAGTGACCGCGCTTCGAGCGGCCCCCATCGAGGGGAAAGTGGAGGCAGAAATTAGCCTCTCCTTCATCGAGCGGATGCGATACCACCGCATCGCGATTTACTCCATCGGAGGGCTGATGCTCCTCGGCGCCATCTTCGGATTCATTTCCGCCGGGATGGAGCTGATTGTGGCAGGCATTACCCTCGGCCTCATTCAGTACCCGATCACGTACCGGGTCACATCGCACGGCATCGCGCTGGGACGCGTGATGTTCCGGCCGTGGTCCGAATTCGCCGGCTACCGCTCGAATCCGAAGGGCGTGAGCATCGTTGGCCGCGAAGGCAACGGGGCGTTCTGGATCCGGACCACGGGCGCGCGCCGTGAAGATGCGCTTCGCCGAGTGGCCCGGCATCTTCCGCTGATCAGCGCAGAGCGCGCCGCGTACAAAGCGGAGGGCGGATTCAAAGTCATCCGCAAAGCGGTCTATCTCGCTCCGATCGCGGCTATCATTCTCGCCCTCGGTGCCACCGCGGCCTTCGCCGATGGCCCCGAGGTCGATCCCTCCGGCGCAACCGTCGGAGTGCCGGAAGACCTCGGCGGTATCGGCGTCGGCGGCGGCCAGGCTTCGATTACGCCAGAACAGTTCGAGACCGCCAAGACGGACGAGCCGTTCGCCTACGCGCTCTCTGGTTACGTGAACCAGAACCGCCTGGCAATCAACTTCGTCTGGGTACTCGTCACGGGCTACCTGGTCATGTTCATGCAGGCCGGGTTCGCCATGGTCGAGACCGGCTTCTGCCGGGCGAAAAGCGCGATGCACGTCATGATGACGAACTTCATGATCTACGGCGTCGGCATGACCTTCTACTGGATCTGCGGCTTCGCCATAGCGTTCGGCGGTGTCGGGCTGACAGGGCCAACGAACCTGGGTGCAGGTCTCCTGGCCCTAAATAAGGAAGCCCACATCACCATATCGGGCTCCGACTACGGCATTTTCGGGTACAAGGGCTTCTTCCTCGCACCGGATTCTCTCGATGTCGGTGTAGCGGTCCTCTTCCTGTTCCAGATGGTGTTCATGGACACCGCGGCGACAATACTCACCGGCGCTGTCGCAGAACGCTGGACCTGGATTAGCTTCCTCATCTGGGGCGTCTTCGTCGGCGGAATCATTCAGCCTGTGGTCGCGAACTGGGCCTGGGGCGGCGGTTGGCTCTTCGGCCTCGTGAACTCCGGGCTCGAACGGCCATACGTCGACTTCGCCGGTTCAGGTGTGGTCCACATGGTCGGCGGTTGGGCCGGTCTCGCCGGAGCAATGGTGCTTGGGCCTCGGCTCGGTAAGTACAACAAGGATGGCTCCGCGAACTCGATCCCGGGGCACAACCTGAACATGGCCGCCATCGGCACGTTCATCCTTGCCTTTGGATGGTTCGGCTTCAACCCGGGCTCCACGCTCGGCGCTTCTGGCTCGGGCAACCTCCGCATCGGCATGGTCGCGGTAGCGACGATGCTCGCAGGCGCCGGAGGATCGCTATCAGCGATGGCTTACGCCAAGGCAACGCTGGGCAAGTACGATCCGGGCTACATGATCAACGGTATCCTCGGCGGCCTGGTGGCCATCACGGCGCCGTCAGGTTATGTCAGCCCGTCGCTCGCATTCCTCATCGGCGTGCTCGCTGGCATCGTCGTCTGCTGGTCGATGGTATTCATCGAGAAGACTCTTAAAGTGGATGACCCGGTCGGCGCAATTGCCGTCCACGGTATCGGCGGCGCCTTCGGTGTCCTCTGCGTGGGCCTTTTCGCCGACGGCACCGCCCCCGACTTCCTGGTCGTCGGCCACCCGATCAAGGGCCTGTTCTTCGGCGATGGCCGGCAGTTCATCGTCCAGGTCATCGGCGTGATAGCGATCGCGGCCTGGTCGTTCGGCACGTCGTGGGTTCTCTTCAAAATCCTCATGGCGATGGGCATCTACCGCTCTAAGCCCGAGGACGAACTCGCTGGCCTCGACCTGCCGGAGATGGGTACGCACGCCTATCCGACGCAGGAACCTGCACTCGGCCTGGGAATCGAACCCGGTGCGTACGTGCCGGTCCCTTCAGGAGGCCAATAGCTCTCAGCCGGTTCGCCGGACCCCAGGGCGGGGAGGGTGCGCAAGCACCCTTCTCGCCTGTCCGGCTGCTTGGGCCGAAACACGCTCGAAATCTTTCGGAATTCCAGCCGTAACGCAATGGCAAAGAGCCGGAAACCCACCGGGCGTAGCCTCAGCCCCGTGGAAACCTCTCCAGACTCCCTGATGCTCATCGCCGCCCTCCTCCTTGTCGCCAAGGTTTCGGGTGGCATAGCACAGAGATTCGGCATGCCCTCGGTGCTCGGCATCCTGATCGCGGGCCTTGTTGCCGGGCCAGCATTCCTCGGCTTTGTGAAGCCCGATGTCTTCGTCGGCAACATTGGCCACATTGGCGTCGTCCTCCTGATGTTCCTCGCCGGACTCGAGACTGACCAAAAGGGCTTGCAGGCCGCCGGGCGGACCGCGTTCCTGGTCGCTATTGGCGGCGTGATTTTGCCGATGGCCGGCGGATACTGGGTCGGCAAACTCGCGGGCATGGAAACCATGCACGCGCTCTTCCTGGGCGCCATCCTCACCGCGACTTCGGTCAGCATCACGGCCGAAACGCTCAAAGAGCTCGGACGCACGAGAAGCCGCGAGGGCTCCATCATCATGGGCGCGGCAATCATCGATGATGTGCTCGGGGTCCTTGTGCTCAGCGCGCTGGTTGTTGCCGAATCCGGCGGTTCCGTCTATGAACCAGTCATCAAGCTCGCGATCTTCTCAGTCGGCGCTTTCGCCATAGCGAAGTGGGTGATGCCACTCATCGCTGAACATCACACCCGCATCGAATCACCTGATACGCGCGTCGCGCTTGCGCTGGCGATGGCGCTCTGTTTCGCCTGGCTTGCATTCAAGGTGGGTGGCCTAGCCGAAGTGACTGGTTCGTTCCTTGCCGGAGTCATGCTCAGCCGAACGGACCTGGGCCACCACATCATGGAGCCGGTCTCCCGCCTTGGGTACGCGCTCTTCATCCCAATCTTCTTTGTCTACATAGGCACGTCGGTCACAAGGTCCGACCTGACAACGGATCCCCTTCTCTGCGGCGGCATTGTCCTCGTGGCACTGGCAACGAAGCTCATTGGCTGCGGTCTCCCCGCCCGGCTCTGTGGCGAATCGATGGCTACCTCCGTCCGCGTTGGCGCCGGGATGGTAGGACGAGGTGAAATCGCCCTCGTAGTCGCATCAGTCGGCCTGGCCGAAGGCGTCGTGGACTCAACCGGATTCTCAATCGCCATCGTCGTGACGATCGCCACGACCATTGCCGCTCCGCTCTTCCTCAAGAGCGCCTACTACGTCTTCAACAGCAGCTCAGGCGGGGAGGAGCCGCACCTCGTCCCCGAATTCGCGGGGACCGGGCGCTAGCAAGCTCATGACCGACTCTTGGCGCCGCGGCCCACTCACGAACCGGGCCTTCTGAAACGCATCTCGAAGATTGATGGCTCGCAAATGAACCTCTTATCCCGCGGTTCGGTAAACTGCGCGGCGATGCTCAAACGAGAACGCCACGAAACCCAGTCCAACACGTTCAAAGTCGCTGTCGAACGCGGCCGCGACGGGTTTACCGGCGCCTGGGCGATGGATTTGCCCGGCTGTTTCGCGCTCGTCTCGGAAGGGCAAGACCTTGCGGAGCGGATGTGCCTGGCGGTCCTGGAGTACACCGCATGGTCTCACCAGCGGTCCGCGGACCGTCTCACAATCGACCGATCTCAGTTTGAGCTTGTGCAATCCGTGGTTACCGAAGCCCAGCCATCGCTCGGCGAATCAACCGCGTTCTTCATGCACGATGCCGAACCTGTGAATCCCCGGGAGTTCCCCGTCTGGGCGAATGCCCACGACCGGGCCGTCGATGAACTGAAAGACCTCGTCGGTTCGCTCCCCGCATCGCTCGGGGCGATGCGATTGGATTCGGAAGGCCGCAGCCTCATCGAGGCGGTCCACCACGTCGCTGAGACCGAACGCGACCTCGCACGGGTGCTGAAGCCCACTCATGCCCCACCTTCGGCCAGTGGCCGAGAAGAACCGTTGCTCCGCGAACTCCTGGACGCGCACATCTGGCTGCAGCAGACCGTCTGCGACGTTCGCCCCGACGCCCGGTTCCGCCAGGAGCTGCACGGAGGCGGAGCTTACGAAGAGTTCTCAGTGCGCAAAGTGATGCGACGGTCCATCTGGCACGTCCGACACCACACGTGGGACATCCGCAAGACCCTGAGCGGGCTCTGGATACCCTGAATCTGTGCCGTTGCCCGCTTCAGCATGCGTTTCGCCAGCGCTGGCCTTAGCGGCGTAGCCGCACAATCGGGCCTTCGTTGAAGATGCCCGCGACCGAGATCCCAAATCGCTCCGGCACGCCGTTGGGAATGCCCAGGTCGGCCAGGAACAACTCACCCGTGTGATGCCGCGCTTGAACGTCCAGCACGCCCACCTTGGGCAGGTCGAGCATCAGCGTCGTACACGCCTTGATCGCCGGGCTGCTCACTTCGCCGGTGGTCGCATTGACCCCTGTCGGCACATCGAGGGCGAGCGTTGGCCGGCCAGCCTGAATGGCGAGGTCAGTGACGGCGGCTGCGATGCCCTGCGGTGGCCCTTCGAGCCCATAGCCCACGAGCGCGTCGATCACCAGTTCCGAATCCGCAAGTTGGTCTTCGACCGTGATCTCGCTTGATTCCATGTCTCCCGGCTCGAGGATCCCGGCCTGGCGGAGAATTTGCAGCTGACGCCGCACCATGAACCCGGCCTCTTCTTCGACACCGGAAACAATCGGATCTACGCGGATGCCCCAGTTCGCGAGGTGTCTTGCGGTCGCAAGCCCGGCGGCGCCCTTGTTGCCATTACCGCAGAGGATCACGACACGTTGACCGCGTCCGCGGCCTCCCAGCATGGCCAACGCGAGCATCGCGGCGGCCCGGCCCGCATTTTCGGTGAGTTGCAGCATGTCGAGTCCGAACTCTTCCTGGGCGATGCGCTGCACATCTCGCATCTGGGCGGCCGTCACCCAGCGCACCTCGGAGGCCTTGCGCTGCGGGAAATTGCCGGGATCGGCCTTGACGGACATCGGACGTACCTCGAGAAGGGCGGAAACTACGGATCCGAGTCTACGACTCGCATGCGGTAGGCGTTATTCGCCCGAATGCGTTGCGCTGATTCGGGCTGCGATCCCGCCGCGCGAATTGAACTCGCCAGTCACGACCAGGAACCGTGGCTCTATCGCCGCGACGATGTCGTCGAGAATCGTGTTCACCACGTTCTCGTAGAAAATGCCGCGCGTCCGGTACGTCTGCAGGTAGAACTTCAGGCTGCGAAGTTCGATGCAACGGAGATTCGGCGTGTAGCTGATGACGATGTTGCCGAAGTCCGGCTGGCCCGTCATCGGGCAGACGCTCGTGAACTCCGTTGCCGTGAATTCGATCTCATAGTCGCGGCCCGGGAACTGATTTTCGAACGTGTCGATCGTCCCGTCGGTGCGGAAAGTGTTGTCAGACATGCCAGTGAATGTGCGGCGGACGCGAGAGCCGTGCAAGCTCAGTCCCGCGGCAATCCCAGGCCGCGGGTCGCGACAATGTTGCGATTCACTTCAC
The DNA here is from genome assembly GCA_039933735.1 of bacterium. Taxonomy (GTDB): domain Bacteria; phylum Chloroflexota; class Dehalococcoidia; order Tepidiformales; family Tepidiformaceae; genus Amarobacter. The sequence continues at coordinate 8,481 of JBDTNM010000127.1, forward strand.
TCGTTCCACCGGCAATGGTGTAACTCGGCGCTGCCATCGCCCAGCGTTCGAGGCGGCCCTGCATCGGGGCGTACTTCGAGCCGGGCTCGATCATCCCGGGCATGCCGGTAACTCGCAGACCGGTGATGCCCATCTGTCGCTGCAGTTCGGTCCCAAAGATTTTAGAGACCGAAGCCTCCGAATTTGGCACTTTGCCTTCGCTCTGCATCTGGGCGACGCGATAGCAAAGCCATCGGCCGATCTCGAACTCCAGGTAGCGCTCCGCAAGCTCATGGCGGATTTCCGCTCTTCCAAGCAACGCCG
>JBDTNM010000128.1:0-8707 GCA_039933735.1 bacterium
CCGGGAGCATATGCAGGCAAAGTGGACCGCGCCGGTTGGCCTGTGCCTTCCGAACAGTGCGACCGTGAGACGGCGGCGATGAGTTACCGCATCCAGCTCGACCAGTTTCAGTTGGCGGATGAATTGGGATTCGACTGGATTAGCGTTTCGGAGCATCACTACGCTCCGGGGCTGATGACGCCGAACCCGATTGTGCTGGCTGCTGCGGCGACCCAGAGAACAAAGAACGTACGCATCGCCGTGCTTGGCCCCCTGATGCCGCTGACTAACCCGGTGCGCGTGGCGGAAGAAGTCGCGATGCTCGACTCGATAAGCGGTGGTCGAGTCGTGGTGCTCCCGCTGCGGGGGACGCCCAACGAGCATCTGACCTACTCCGTCGAAGGCAAGGCTTCGCCCGTTACCCGCGAACTCACGCAGGAGGGCACCCTGCTGATGGTCAAGGCGCTAACCGAATCCAGGCCGTTCAGCTGGCGCGGCGACCACTTTTCGTTCGAGCACGTCTCCGTTTGGCCGCGTCCAATCCAGGAGCCTCATCCACCCGTCTTTTTCTCCGGCAATAGTTCCGAATCTATCGCCTTCGCTGCTGCGCACCGCTTCAGCATCGCGATCGGGTTCGCCCCAGCGGCGCAAGTGGCCAAACATGTGGCCGAATTCAAGCGCTTGTCCGCGGAAGCTGGTTGGACGCCCGGCAACGAGAATGTCCTGTTTCGGGCACGCGCGCTTGTGGCCCCGGACGACGAGCAGGCGGCACAAATCGTCGATCGCGCACGCGCTGCGGTCGCCGAACGCATGTCCCGAGCCGTCGGCACGAATTACGGGCCCTCGGCGACGGCTGAGGCACCCAAGCACACGGCTGGAGAAGGCGGTGGGGCGCCCGGCATCGCTGGATTCCAGTTCTTCGGCAGGCCGAAATCGATCGTTGACCAAATTCGGAACTACCACGATGCGGGCGTTGGCATCATCGACGTCGCGTTCGCGGGAGATGCATTTGGCCGTGGGGGCACTGTGAAGGCTCTCAATGCTTTCGCCGAGGTGCTCCCGGCAATTCACGCGATGTGAAATCGGTCCGAGCCTGACTCGCAATCGAGTGTGGCGGAATCATCTAACTCCCGGCGGATTCGTTGTCACCTGAGGTTCCGGGTGTTACAGATGGATCAAGGGTAGGGTCGGTCGTAACCGATGGACTCGTAACTTTCGGAGGCCGAGCAGCACGTGGTTGATATCAACGAAGATTCGAAACTCGACACATCGCAGATTGACGACCGCCGGGGGATTCGAGGCGGGAAAATGGCGATTGGCGGTGGCGCCGGGATTGTGGGCGTCATCATTACGCTCATCGTGGCGTTCCTCGGGAGCCAGGGTGGCGGCGACTCCTCGACTCTGACGCAGATCTTGCAGGGTTTGCAGGATCAGACGACCGGCGGCGAAGTTCCATCGAACAGCACACTCTCGACGGATTGCCAGACCGGCGCCGACACGCTTCAGCGCGACGATTGCCGAATCGTCGCTTACGTGAACAGCATCCAGAAGTTCTGGACAGACGAGTATTCCCGGCGAGGCGGCACCTATACCCCGTCGAAGACGACCTTCTTCTCCGGCTCGGTCAGCACCGCTTGCGGGCAGGCGACCAAGGAGGTCGGACCGTTCTACTGCCCGGGCGACAAGAAGGTCTACATCGACCTCGGTTTCTATGACGACTTGAAGACGAAGCTTGGGGCGAAGGGCGGCCCGTTCGCGCAGGCGTATGTGCTGGCGCACGAATACGGCCACCACGTCCAGGACCTGGAGGGCATCCTTGCCCAGATTGGCAATGACCGCGAAGGGCCGACGAGTAAGTCCGTGCGCAGTGAGTTGCAGGCCGATTGCTACGCCGGGGTATGGGCCGCACATGCAACGCAGACCGGCATCATCACGAGTCTCTCTGAGGCAGACATCGCCGACGGGCTCGATGCCGCCGCCGCGGTCGGCGACGACCGGATCCAGAAGGAGTTCCAGGGCAAGGTGACGCCAGAAACCTGGACGCACGGTAGCTCGGCTCAGCGGCAGAAATGGTTCACCACCGGCTACAAGTCGGGGGACATGGACCAGTGCGACACGTTCAGCGGCGGCATTTAGCCGTAGTTCGCCGCGTACCGATGGGCAGGGGCATCGCCGGTATACTCAAGGTATGAATCGTCTTTTCCGCTTCGTTTGCCGGCTTTCCATTGTCCTGCCGGTCGCTGTTGTTTCGTTCCACTCGCCGTCCATCGACGGCGGGGCTAAGACTGCGCTGGCCGAAAGTTCGCCGGTTACGTTTCAGACCGAGAACCTCGACGGCAGCCAATTTGTCTACGTTGTCTTCCACGCGCTCGACCGCGACGGCTTTTGCCAGCCGCCAGTGGGCGCGGTGAGCCTTCATCCGGTGATAGGGCTTCCCGTCGACTTCGTGATCGAGGCCGGCGACGGCGTGATCATCGAATCGAGTGACGGGTCAGCCGGGTTCGGGCGGACGGCCAATGCCGTCAAGACGTTCTCAACGGCGGTGAACGCCGCTTCCGCCTCGCCGATCCGGGCATTCAAGCCGCTCATTGATGGGCTTGCCGACGAATGCCAGGCCTGGATCAGAGTTTCCCAGAGCATCCCGGGACCGCTGCGGGTGCTCGTGACTGCTCCCGGCGACGACGGCGGACAGGTGGGCTTTCTTGCAGATCTTGCCCGGCCGGAGGGGGCGAGCCTGACGCTCAACTTCCGCTGGAGCCTCATCACCTGGAGCGGCACCGATGCGATCGCTCCCGGCACCGCGTTGAAAGGCCCCTCGGGCGGCAACGACATCAGCGGGCAGACGTCGGCGATCTATGGCTGGGACGCTGCGGCGCAACGCTGGCTCGGGTATTTCCCGTCCGGCGCCAACATTCCCGGAGCCAATGACCTGACCGCCCTCAAAACTGGCGCCGCGTACTGGATAGCTATCAACGGGCCGTCGTCGGTGTCCTGGCCCGTCAGCTAAGTCTGCGGTCGTGGCTGGCGGCGGGGATTGGCTATCGTTTGGGAAAGATTCTCGAAAAGTAGCGATCGGCCTGTCGATCTGAGGCGAGGCCATTCGACGCGTTGGTAGAAGCCGCTCCAACAGGACGGCTATCCAAGACCACGGAGAAGAACGATGCGAGTCATGGTGATCATTAAGGCGACCCAGGATTCCGAGGGCGGCAAGATGCCGTCCCAACAGGCCCTGGCCGCCATGGGCGCCTACAACGAAGAGCTGGTCAACGCGGGGATTATGGTCGCCGGTGACGGGCTCAAGTCCTCGGCCACCGGCAAGCGGGTGCGATTCGAGGGCGGCAAGCCGACGAAGGTCATCGATGGGCCGTTCGCGGAAACGAAGGAGCTCGTCGCGGGGTTCTGGATCTGGAACGTGAATTCGATGGATGAGGCCGTGGAATGGCTCGAGCGCTGCCCAATGGATCCGAACTCGACCGCGGACGTAGAACTCCGGCGGTTTTCAGAACCCGAGGATTTCGGCGAAGCGTTCACACCTGAACTCCAGGCGAAAGAAGAAGCCCTGCGGCAGCGGGTCGAAGGCCAGGCTTGAGCCGCGGCAACTCTCTCGCCCGTTCCCGAACAGACACAAGGAGACCACGATGAGATTCATGATGTTGATGATCCCGGCCGGCTACGAATCGGCGGTGCCGGGCACGATGCCCGAGGCGGCCGCGGTCGCTGAAATGATGAAGTACAACGAAACCCTGCAGAAGGCCGGCGTGCTGCTGGCATTAGACGGGCTACGACCACCGTCCGAAGGCGCCCGAATCACCTGGCCAGGCGGCAAGGCGAAGGTTGTGGACGGGCCGTTCACTGAGGCGAAAGAGGTCCTCGGTGGCTACTGGATCATCGATGTGAAGTCCCGTGACGAGGCTATTGAATGGGCGAAGCGTTGCCCAGGAGACGCCAAAAGCACGATCGAAGTTCGCCAGGTCCAGGAACTGTCCGACTTCCCGCCAGACGTTCAGGAAGTCGCGGGCCGACTGACGGAGATGCAAAAGCGCTAACCGACAGGGGGTGCGCGAGACGGCGGACCGCGCGCCCCCTTGTCGTATCCTGAGTGGTATGGCCGCGCCGAACGACGAGACCCATCGCGCGATTGACGCCGTCTGGCGCATTGAGTCAGCACGACTGATAGCGGGGCTTGCGCGGCTCGTGAACGACGTCGGGCTGGCAGAGGATCTCGCCCAGGACGCTCTCGTCGCTGCCCTCGAACAGTGGCCCGGGGACGGCATTCCCAGGAATCCCGGCGCATGGCTAATGGCCACGGGCAAGCACCGCGCGATCGACCGCATCCGGCGGGATCAGCGCCTGGTCCGCAAGCAAGAAGAATTGGGCCGAGACCTCGAAATGCAGCAGGCGTCCCCCGGCGACGACATGGATGCAGTCCTCGAAGAAGACTTCGGCGACGACCTGCTACGCCTGATGTTCATCTCGTGCCATCCGATCCTTTCGCCCGAAGCCCGTGTTGCGCTCACCTTGCGGCTGTTGGGCGGTCTCACCACGGAAGAGATCGCGCGAGCGTACCTGGTACCGGAAACGACGGTCGCCCAGCGCATCGTGCGGGCGAAGCGGACGCTTGCCGAAGCCGAAGTGCCGTTCGAAATCCCCGGCCGCGAAACGTTGGCGAGCCGGCTTTCTTCCGTACTCGAAGTCCTCTACCTCATTTTCAACGAGGGGTACGCGGCTACGGCGGGCGACAACTGGATGCGTCCCGCGCTTTGCCGAGAGGCGCTGCGAGTGGGCCGGATCCTTGCGGGACTCATGCCGGAGGAGCCCGAAATCCACGGGCTGGTTGCGCTCATGGCCATCCAGGCTTCGCGCATTGGGGCGCGGACCGGGCCATCCGGCGAACCGATCCTCCTGTTGGACCAGAACCGGGCACGCTGGGATCACACGCTCATTCGCCACGGCCTCGCGGCCCTGGAAACTGCCGAAGCATCGGGTAAGCCCGCAGGACCGTACACGCTCCAGGCCGCCATCGCTGCCTGTCACGCCCGCGCCCATACGGGTGAGGAAACCGATTGGAAGCGGATTGCGAAGCTCTACGACGCGCTGGGCGAGATTACGCCGTCGCCAGTGATCGAACTGAACCGCGCCGTCGCTGTTTCGATGGCCTTCGGTCCGGAGGCGGGACTCACGATCGTCGACCAGCTGACGAGCGAGCCGTCGCTGAAGGACTATCACCTGCTCCCGAGTGTGCGGGCGGACTTTCTCCTGAAGCTCGGTCGAAAGGTCGAGGCTCGAATCGACTTCTTGCGAGCCGCGGAACTCACGCGCAACGAGCGTGAGAAGGAGTTCCTGCTCGGTCGAGCCGAGGAATGCCTCGTACCTTGAGCTCGGAGGCAAGCCAAAGGCCGCGCCAAGTCGGCGCGGCCCTCGAATGCGGTGGGTCAACGCAGCTAGACGAGCGAGGCGAACAACTGATCGAGCCGGGCGTGCGAATCGAGGACTCCTCGCTCCATACCCGATTGGACCATCCCATCGCGGTCTTCGATGGACTGAAACAGCGATTGGGTGACGAGTCGGCACCGGTTCCCGGGCAACGCTTCGAAGCGGGCGGTTTCGAGCATTACGTGGCCGGACTCCGGAAGGCCTTCGAATTCGAACGTCTGGATGATGCGTTGGTTGGCCAGGACTTCGTGAAAGACCCCGTGGAATGCGAAGCCGTTGCCTTGCGGGTCGTAGGAAATGTATCGCCACGATCCTCCGGAGTACGCGTCGAAAACTTCGATGGCCAGTTTGTCGTCTCGGGGGCCAAGCCAGCGCGCGACCATGTCCCTTTCGGTGTAGGCACGGAAGAGGAGTTCGACTGGCGCTTCGAATTCGCGCGTGATGACCACTTCCTGGCGGCCGGGCTCGGCCGTGATAACGGTGGGATTCTTCGCGAGATGACTCATTTCATTGCTCCTGAAAGATATGCGCCGAGGCGCTGAAGTTGTTCGTCCCAGCCCTGGGCCATGCCGGAAAGCGGTCCCTCTGAATCTGGCGTGGCCTGGACTACCCGGCCCTCGACGGTCAACAGTGTCTTTCCGTCGAGTTCGGTGAAGGTGACGGACGTCCTGACGTGGAATCCGCTTCCGGTTTCATCGTCGAGGGAGACGGACTGCAAGATCACAAGCTTGTGCGGGGGATCGACCACCTCATACAAGCCGCCCATCGGGAAGATGGTGCCGTCAGGCCCTCGCATATGAATCAGGATTGCTCCGCCCGGGCGGACATCGAGCTGACAATGTGAAACCGTGAAGTGATGCGGACCCCACCACTTTGCGACGTGAACCGGGTCGGTCCATACCTCGAAAACGAGCTCTGGCGGGGCATCAAACGTCCTCGCGATGTCCAGGTTGAATCGCTCGGGGTTCGCGAGTTGTGAGGGAGTCTGGTTCGATGCCATCAGCGCCGCCCCCAATCCGCGAATGGTGTCCGCGATTGGGCGAGAGGTGTCGGTCGCCAGCGTTGCCAGCGCTGCACGGGCGCCTCAGTGTCTCGCCGTGGGCGACCGGAGGACCCGTTGGAAGCCCGGACTTTCCAGGACTCCAGCAGTTCGTCGAGGCGTGCGAACGTGCCTTCGGTGCCTTCGACGACGCCCATCGAGAGCATCGTTTGCAGGTCTTCGGGTGTGTCGAACGTCCCCCGGCTGTGCAAGAGCGTCGCGCCGGCTTCGTCGCTGAAGTTCATTTCGACGACCATGCGAGGCGGGATCGCGGTGGCTGCTGAGTCGGACCTTGTCTCGACATAAACGAAACGTTCGATCGGGTCGATCTCCTGGTACACCGCTCGGCCCCAGGCCTCCTGACCTTCGCCAAAACGGAGGCAGTAGTGCCAGACCCCGCCCGGCCGGAAGTCGACTGTGCAGGGGTCGGCCGTGCAGCCAGCCGGACCCCACCAGCGCGCCAGGTGGGCGGCATCCGAGAATGCGGCCCAGACCAGTTCGCGAGGCGCCTCAAAGCGCCTCTGGAATTCTAGTTCGGTGCCTTCAGCCCTGGTTATCTGGAGTTTCTCGAGCATCGTGTTCCTTCTCCTTTTCTTGTAGTTCCAGCAGGTATTCATCCAGGCGGTCGAAGCTTTCCTCCCAGAACCGCCGGTAGAAGTCCATCCATTCGGAGACTTGTTTCAATGGCGCCACCTCCAGTCGGCAAGGCCGCCACTGCGCATCCCTGCTCCGGGCGATCAGGCCAGCGCGTTCCAACACCTTGAGGTGTTTTGAGACCGCCGGCAGGCTCATTTCGAATGGGCTTGCCAGCTCGGTCACCGAGCTCTCGCCCTGCGAGAGACGAGCGAGAATTGCTCGTCGCGTCGGGTCGGCGAGGGCGGCGAACGTGGCGCTCAGGGAATCAGCGGTCATTTGCATCTGCGTGATTAACTCAGTGGTTAATTAACCTCTTGGGAAAGTACGGCAGGCCAATCGACGCGTCAATGCCAAATCGCGACCTTTATCAATGTGAATTTCTGAGGGTGTGGGCCCCTGCGTAGGCGCCGAGCGTCAGGCCTTCGTCATGGGGAGTTGGATGAAGTGCGCGTACTCTTCGGCGGCTCCATCCAACTCCTCCGCCCGGCCATGAGGCTGCTCGTCGAACCATTGCGCCTCGATGCGGATGGAGCCTTTTCCGAGCATCCGCCGCCAGGTGCCGGCCACGCCGCCGTCCGCGTCCACAACCGCCGGCATGAACATGCCGTTGTCGCCCGGCACAATGCGGGCCATCTGCTCAGTACTCAGCGCCGGAGTGCGGTCGGTGTAGCCGAGGACGAATTCGTCGAAACCAGGGAGAAGGCGCATTCGTCCGTCCGTTTCGGTGACAGCGGCGGGCGAAAACCAGTACTGCTTGCCTGCGAATTCGACGTTCTCCAGTTCCGCTTTGTTCGCCTCAAGGGCGCTCCTGGCTTCGGCCACCTTCAAGTTCGACCACCAGGCAAAGTCGTGAACGGTGGCCGGGCCATGGCTCGAGAAGTAGCGGGCCGCAAGCTCGACCAACGTTCCCCGGTCGTCCATCGCCGCTGTCTCGGGGGACCATTCGTCGAGGAGGACGAAGGTCGGTTGCTTGCCGCGGTGGGAGCCATGACACAGCACCGCTTCACGGGAGAGCTGGCCGAGGATGTGGATGCCGCGCTGACCGTCCGGCTTGAGTCCGTCCGCATCGAAGGCCGCATAGAGTTCGGCGCGCGTGCGCGGGCCATGTTCGCGGATGTGATACGCGACGAGTTTCCGCGCTCGTTTGAGGACGTCATCGTCGATTTCGAGCTGGCGAAATCGCGCCGCAGACCGCTGAAACACTCGTGGTGCGCAAAGTCGGAGGACCGGTCGCACCAGTTCCGGGGAGATGAAGTGCAACGTCCCACGCATCGGCCAGGTGCGGATGATTTCTCGGCGTTCAATCGCCGAATCGATGTCGGAGACCGTCACGCCGAGAGTCCTCAGGCCAATGGCCCATTGAGCCGCGCCGAAGTCCTGGGCCTGGATGGCGCCCATCCAACGTACTGTCTCCGCCGCGGATGCGGAGCCTCGCCCGACGATTCGTTGAGCGGAGAGGCGCATCCGGCAAAGTTCGAGATTTGGCAAGGCGACATCCTGACAGGAAACAAAAAGCCCGCCGAGGGGCGGGCTTTCAGTTGTGTTTGGAGCGGAAGACGAGGGTCGAACTCGCGACCTCCTCCTTGGCAAGGAGGCGCTCTACCACTGAGCTACTTCCGC
>JBDTNM010000129.1:0-8633 GCA_039933735.1 bacterium
AAGGCCGGGCGCGAGCGTGGAGTGCAGTACATCGGCGGTAGCCTCGTCATTGCACCGGACGGCGAGATTCTGAAGCGAGCGAAGACCAACGGCGACGAAGTCGTCCAGGCCGAAATCGACCTCGAGAAGGTTGCGGCAATCCGCAAGCGACTGAACCACGAAGAGAATCGGCGGCCCGAGGTCTACGCCTAGCCCGCTTGCGTGCGGGAGTACGAAGGCGGGCTGCGTGACGGCGCTGAGTTTGCGGCGGGACGTCCCGTCCGGCTAGCATTTCGGCGCACCGCGCCACACGCGGGAGGAGCCGAATATGCCCGCGAGTTCCACTGTCCTCGGAGACCTCACGATCGATGTCGGAGACGACGGCGTGGCCGTCGTCGAGATTCACCGGCCGCCAAGCAACTTCTTCGATGCAGCGCTGATCCAGTCGATCTCGGAGGCGTATGAGCAGCTCGACGCTGACCGGGCCTGCCGGGCAATTGTCCTGTGTTCCGAGGGCAAGCATTTCTGCGCCGGGGCAAATTTTGGAGCACCGGCGGCGACATCTTCGACCCCGACCGCAGCCCCCGCGCCCGACCTCTACACAGAGGCTGCGCGGATGATCGAAGCGAAAACGCCGGTGGTGGCAGCTGTCCAGGGCGCGGCAATTGGCGGCGGCCTCGGGCTCGCCTGTTCGGCCGACTTCCGCGTTGGCTGCACGGAAACACGAATGGCGGCGAACTTCGCGCAACTCGGATTCCACCATGGCTTCGGGCTGACCATCACCCTCCCGCCGATCATCGGTCAGCAGAAAAGCCTTGACCTCCTCTACACGGGCCGCCGGGTTGCCGGGGAAGAAGCGTTCGCGATGGGCCTCCTCGACCGATTCGTCGAAACGGATGAAGTGCGCCGCGAGGCGCATCGGTTCGCTGCTGAAATTGCGGCTTCGGCGCCCCTTGCGGTAGCGAGCATCCGGGCGACGATGCGCGGCGAGATCGGGGCTCGCTACCGCGCAGCGACTGCCCGAGAAGGAATCGAGCAAGGGCGGCTACGGGCCACGGCCGACTTTCGCGAAGGCATCCAGGCTAGCTCCGAACGCCGCACTCCGAAGTTCGGTGGGAGCTAGGCGAAGGCGCCAGGCCGGGCCTAAATCACCCCGGATTGTTCGAGGGCTTCGATTTCGGGCACGGTCATGCCGAGGAGGTCAGAGTAAATCTCCCGGTTGTGCTGGCCGACGGCAGGAGCGGGGTCGTAAACGCGGCCCGGCGCGTGCGACATCCGAGGGTAAGGCGCGGGCGTTATGACCGGTCCGACGTGCGGGTCGTCGATAGTTACGAGGTCTTCGCGGGCGGCGAAATGAGGGTCCGCGAAGATGTCGGCAATGCTGTTGACCGGGCCATAGGGCACCCGGAACTCATCGAGTAATTCATAGAGCGGCACCCGGTCCTGGCCTCTAACCCACTGACGGATCATCTCGTGCAGTTCCGCCTCGTTGGCGAGGCGCGATTCGTGGTCGCAGAACTTGGGGTCCTGGGGCAACGCCGGGAGGCCCATCGCGTCGCACAGCCGCTGGAAGATCTGAGGATTGAGGGCGAGGATGAGCACCCAATGGCCGTCCCTGGTGAGGAACTGCTCGCCGGGGATGGACCAGGAGCGAACGTTCCCGCGCCGCTCGCGGATGATGCCTTCGCGGCTGTATTCGGCGGCCATGGGGCCGGAGTAACGGAAAATCGATTCGTACAGGGAGAGGTCGACGACCTGCGGTTCATTACAGGGGGCGTTGTCGCGGTGATACACGGCGGCAAGGATTGCGAGCGCGCCGAAGGTGCCACTGACGTAATCACCGAGCATGTAGCCGGGGTGAACGGGCGGCTGGTCGGCCTCACCGGTGACGTAAATGAGGCCGCCGATGGCCTGGCCGATACGATCGTAGGAAGTGCGGTCACGGTATGGCCCCGTCTGACCAAACCCGGAGATGCGCACGTAGATGAGGCGCGGATTGGCCTCGTTCAGGTCTTCTGGCCCCATTCCCCAGCGCTCGATCGTGCCGGGGGAGAAGTTTTCGACGATGGCGTCGGCCTTCGCAACCAAGCGCTTCATAACGGGGATTGCCTCGGGCCGATGAAGGTCGAGGGTGACCGACTTCTTGTTGCGCTGTTCGCCTGCACGGCTGGAGTTCGTGTGCGCTGCGACATTGCCCTTGAGCGAGGGCATTTCGACGCGAATAACGTCGGCTCCCAGATCAGCGAGCAGTGTGCTAACGAACGGGCCAGCCAACACCTGTCCGGCATCGATGATGCGAAGACCCGCGAGAAGCCGATCGTGAGGTTGCGTCATGTGTTCCTCCGCAAGCTGAGAGCGGCGAAGATAGCACGGCAGCGAACGACCGCAACAGCATCTGACTGAGGCGCTAGCGTCAGACCGCGAGTGCCTCGCGCAACTTCGCAACATCGAGTTCTTCCGGGGTGCCGGAAAGAGTCACGCGACCTCGTTCGAGCACGTAGCACTTGTCGGCATTTGCGAGTGCGAAGTCGAGGAACTGCTCGACTAGCAGGATTGTCATCTTGCCCCTGAGCGAGCCGATCACGGCTTCAATCTCTTCGACGATGTTTGGCTGAATGCCTTCGGTCGGTTCATCGAGGAGCAACAGTTTCGGGCGGCCCATCAGGGCGCGTCCGATCGCCAGTTGTTGTTGCTGACCGCCGGAGAGCACGCCGGCTGTGCGGCTCGCCATCTGCTTCAGGACTGGGAAGGTCCTGAGGACCTCGTCGGTTTGTCCGGTGTCCTTCCCGCGCACGGGCTCAAGGCCCATGAGCAAGTTTTCGAAGACGGTTAGATACGGAAAGATGCCGCGCCCCTGGGGGACATAGCCGATGCCGGCCCGGGCCCTCGTGTAGGAAGGGCGGTTCGTAACGTCTTTCCCATTGAAGTAGACGCGCCCCGACGAGACAGGCAGCACACCGATGATCGCTTTCAAGAGCGTCGTCTTGCCGGCGCCGTTGCGTCCCATGATGCAGACGACTTCGCCCGTTTTGGCCTGAAATGACACATCCTCGACGACGACGCTTCGGCCGTAGGCGAGAGAGAGATGTTCAGAGCCAACGAGGGCTTCCCCCGCCAGTGGCACCGGTGGCCCGCCCCCGCTTCGCTTCAGGAACGGAAGTTGGCTAAGTGACAGTGTTGCCGTCATACGGCCGCCCCTTCGCGAGACTTGTGTCGGCCGGTGTAGACCTCCTGGACGAGCGGATCGCGCTGAATGCCGTCGACCGGGCCTTCGCGAAGGACCCTCCCCATGTGCAAAACGGTCACTGTGCGGGCGAATTGCCGCACGAAGTCCATGTCGTGTTCGGTGATGATCACGGTGTTCGTGCCTTCGAGTGTGCGCAAGAGTTCTCCAGTCCGCTCTCGCTCCCGGCCCGTCATTCCAGCGACGGGTTCATCGAGGAGCAGGAGTTTCGGGTTCTGGACAAGCAACATTGCGATTTCGAGCCACTGCCGTTCGCCGTGGGAAAGCGCAGCGCCAAGGACATCAGCGCGGCCAGTTAGGCCAACGCGTTCGAGCGCAGCGAAGACACGGTCGCGCCGCTCGGCTCGAAGGGGGAGCAGCAAACGAAACATGCCATCGCGGAAGCCAGCGGCGACCTCAACGTTTTGAAAACAACTGAGGCTGCCGAAAACGGACGGAGTCTGAAACTTTCGTCCGATGCCGCAGTCGACGATCTCGTCTTCCCGCATTTTCGTCAGTTCCAGACCTTCGAAGTGAATGGCGCCGTGAACCTCGATGTTTTCCGGCTGGGCCTGGCCTGGCTTCGGAGCTTCGGCGAACGTCACGCGGCCAGACTGCGCCCGGACTTTGCCGGAAATGACGTCCATGAGTGTTGTCTTGCCGGCTCCGTTCGGACCGATGAGGAACCGAAGTTCTCCACGACCGATTGTGATCGACAGGTCATCGAGTACACGGAAGCCATCGAATGAAACGACGAGGTCGTCGATTTTCAGGAGCGTGTCAGTCGGCACTGGTGGCTCCCTTCCGGTCGATTTCGAGCGACGGGCTGCCCGGCATGGTCGACCGGCCTCGCACCTGCGTTCGGACCCACGAAACCGAACTTCGGTACGCACCGACGATGCCGCCGGGGAAGAGCACGACCGCCCCGACGAAAAGGGCGCCATAGAAGTACTGCCACGTATCTGGATAGTTCTCGCTGAGGCTGCTCCGCGCCCAGGAGACGGCCACCGCCCCGATGACTGCCCCGGTGAGCGAACCTCGTCCGCCGACGGCGACGAGAAGGACGAACTCGATCGATGGAACGATGCCCAGGTTGGCCGGCGAAATGATGCCGACCTGGGGGACGAACAATGCGCCGGCCAACCCGGCGATAGCTGCGGAGATGCCAAACACGAAGGCCTTGATGAGGCCGACGTTGTAGCCGGCGAAGCGAACCCGGTCTTCGTCGTCCCGGACGGCAATCATCAGGCGGCCAAAGGGCGAACGGGTCATCCAGGTGGCGAAAGCGAGCGTGAGCAGTACGAAACCGCCAGTTATGTAGTAGAGCAAGTGTTGGGTGGACGTGTCCGAGAGGTTCATACCGAACAGTTCGGTGTAATTCGTGAGGCCGTTGGTGCCGCCGGTGTACTGCTGCTGGCCAACGAAAAAGATGCTCAGAATGAGGGCAAGGGCCTGCGTGACGATGGAGAAATACGCCCCCTTCACGCGGCTGCGAAAGACGAGATAGCCCAGCAGAAAGCCAAGGACGCCTGGACCGATGAGCGCCATTGGAATTGCAAACCAGACATGGCGAAATGGCGCCCAAAACCAGGGAAGCGATTCGAGGCCGCTCCAGTTCATGAAGTCCGGAATGGAATCGCCCGACGATTCGAGCTTCAGGTACATGGCCATGGCGTAGCCGCCCAGGCCAAACCAGACTGCCTGGCCAAGGCTGAGCATGCCCGTGTAGCCCCACATCAGGTCGATGCCGATGGCGAGGATGGCATAGCAAAGAAACTTCGCCAGCAGATTGAGCCGGAAGTCCGAAAGCATGGCGGGCGCGACGATGAAGAGCAGCACAGCGGCAATGACGAAGGGGGCCGCGGTCCGCATCCAGAAGGCGAGGTCCGGCCGGGACGGGGTCGGTGCGGTGGTGTTGGTCTCGAACATTTCCAACTCCTACCGCGCTGCCCGGCGGGAGATCATCCCGGCGGGACGCCACTGGAGGAATGCGATGACGAGGGCGAAGACGATGACTTTCGCCAGGGACGCAGTGGTCTGGTATTCCAGGATTGCGTTAAGCCAACCAATCGAGAGGGCGGCGACCGCCGTCCCGAGCACCTGACCCACGCCGCCGAGAATGACGACGAGAAACGCGTCGACGATGTAATAGGTTCCGAGCGAGGGGCCGATCGGACCGATGAGTGCAAGCGCGCAGCCAGCGACGCCGGCGAGTCCGGAGGCCAGCCCGAAGGTGAGCACATCGACTTTCGGCGTGACGACCCCGAGGGCGCCTGCCACTTCGCGGTTTTGCATCACAGCGCGCGTGCGGCGGCCCGCCGATGTCTTCGTGAGGTAGAGCCAAACCAGGGCCATGCAGACGGCGACCATGCCAATGATGAACAGCCGGATATATGGCATCGAGAAGTCGCCCGTGACATCGATGCCGCCCTTGAGCCAGGGAGGGCTGGTCACCTGTACGTTCGGCGCACCGAAGATGGTGCGGGCTCCCTGCTGGAGCAAGAGACTCACGCCCCAGGTCGCGAGCAGCGTATCGAGCGGCCTGCCGTAGAGCCGCCGAATCAAGGTCCGTTCGAGGATCATGCCGATGATGCAACAGACGATGAAGGCGAAAGGCAGAGCGACGATGAAGTAGTAGTCCAGGCCGCGTTCGCCCATGAGGTCTTTGAACCAGTTTTGAGCGACGTAGGCGGAGTAGGCGCCAATCATGATCATTTCGCCGTGCGCCATATTGATGACGTTCATCAGCCCGAACGAGAAGGCCAGGCCGAGGGCGACCAGGAGCAAGATCGAGCCAAGGCTGAAGCCGTTGAAGAGCTGCTGAAGAAAGATGTCCACTGTCCCCTCCCGATCAGGAAGGAGGGGGCACGGGCCCCCTCCGCTGTCATGCCCTGCTTCCGGGCTAGCCCTTCTTTTCCTTGGCGAACTCGCCTCCCCAGCTATAGGTTTCCAGGTACGGATCCGGTTCTACGGGACCGGACGTGGCGAACACCTCATCGATGAGAGCGTCCTTCCGGATTTTGCCGACGCGCACAGTCTTCGAGATGTGGTGGTTGGTGGCGTGGACCTTCACGGTGCCCTCTGGCGCCTTGAATTCGAGCCCAGCCATGGCCGCCTTCACTTTTTCGGGATCGACACTGCCGGCCTTATTCGCCGCCATGGCCCAGAGGTGAACGCTGATGTATGCGGCCTCAACCGGGTCGGAAGTCGGGCGCTGCTTTCCGGACTTCTGGGTGAAGCTGTGGTACGCGGGGACGAACTTTTCGTTTTCCGCGGTCTTCGTGGTCTCGTAGTAGTTCCAGGCTACGAGGTGGCCCTCCATCACGTCGCCGCCGATAGCGACGGCTTCTTCTTCGGCGATGGACACCGAAAGCGTCGTGAGGTCAGAAGCCTTGATCCCGGCATCACGAAGCTGCTTGAAGAAGGCAACGTTGGAGTCGCCGTTGAGCGTGTTATAGACGACATCGGCGTTGGCGGACTTGATCTTGCTGATCAAGGTCGCGTATTCGGTATGGCCGAGGGGGGTGTATTCCTCCGCCAGGGTTTGACCACCGGAGGCGGCGAGCTGCGCCTTGATGATCTTGTTCGCGGTCCGCGGGAAGACGTAGTCCGAACCCACGAGGAAGAACTTCTTCTTGTTCTCCTTGAGCAGGTACTCGACGCTCGGCACGATCTGCTGGTTGGTGGTCGCGCCCGTGTAGAAGATGTACGGCGACGACTCCAGACCTTCGTACTGGACCGGGTAGTAGAGCAGTGCCTTGTTCGATTCGTACACGGGCAAAACGGCCTTGCGGCTGGCGGAAGTCCAGCAACCGAAGGTGACTGCGACCTTGTCGCTCTGGATCAGCTTCTTCGCCTTTTCGGCGAAGGTCGGCCAGTCCGAGGCGCCGTCTTCGACCTTGGCCTCGATCTTTTTGCCGAGGACACCGCCGGCAGCGTTCACTTCGTCAATCGCCATCAGGTCCGCATCGCGGACGGCAACTTCGGACACGGCCATGGTGCCGCTCAACGAGTGGAGGACGCCTACCTTGATGGTGTCGCCGCCGCTGGAACTGCCGGCATCGTCGTCATCGTCGTCCCCGCCGCAGGCAGCGGCGATACTCGCGACGGCCGGAGCGGCCGCCAAAACCGCGCCGGCGCGGAGGATGCCGCGCCTTGAGATAGACCTGCGCGTCCAGTAGTTCCCACTCTTGGTTTCTTCGTTCATTCGGTACGGGTCTCCCTCTCTCCAAGTACGCGCGGGGGAGGAGGCATCGCCCCTGAAGTGGGCCTCTCCAATCGCGCGTTGGGGGCAAACTTAGACACGTATGGTTACGGCGTTGCGTCGATTTGGTTTCGGAGATGATTCACGGGGATGAACAAAAGTTAATAAACGATGAGCGTCCGGCGCCGTACGGCCGGCCCTCTCAATGAGCCGAGGTTGGAAGCGTTCGCGCAGCGCACTCCACCTCGCGCAGGAAGCGGTCCGCGGCACCCAGAGTGCTGAAGAGCGCCCGAACGGCCACACCCATTTCTCTGAGTTGACTAACTCCAACGAGCCCCTCGACGGGATCGAACTGACGCCACCAGTCAGACATCGCCGGTGCCCACGTGCCTGCAGCAAGCATCGACACGAACCCTTCGGATTCGCCGAAGGACGCTTTGCCGGAAAGCTCACCAGAGAGGGGCTCGGCGTCTTCAAGAAATTGTAGAAAGCCCTCGTGAAACCAGGACGTCCGCAGGCGAAGCGACGAAAAGCTGCCGGATTCGCCCATGGCGGTGCGGCCGGGAACGAGTGTGCTGGCCGCGAGAACGTTCGCGGTGCCCCCCGTGTCGATGCGCAATGTCCCAGCGTGCCCGGACGAATGGTGGGGAACGAGGGCACCGGGAAGGTAGATCAGCCCCCCGCCGGGAGCGACTGTGATACGCGTCGCTGCGAGGGATGCGGTGCCTGAACGGAGAGCCGTTGCGGTGACTCCACGAACTACCACTGCGGCCTCAGGTGCGACGTGAATCGAAGTTCGGCTGACCGAACCGCCGAGTACGCCGTCGCCCATCAACTGATGCGTGACGTTCGCCCATCCATCGCGCGACGTTTGGGCGAGGTTCCAACGTTGCGGGCTGGTTGCTGAGGCCGTCGCGATGCGGGTCTGGCCAGCGCAACGCATTGCCCTCAAGCGCGCAACAGACCTGCTCATCGCCGCGCGAGCATGAGCTCGTTAATGACCCATTCGGCGAGCGTCGACTGATCGGCCGGGTCGCGCATGCTCGTCACCAGAAACGGTTTCTCTCCGCGAGCCAGGACCGTGTCGCGCCGCATGACATCAAGGTCGGCGCCAACGTATGGGGCGAGGTCGCGCTTGTTTATGACGAGCAGGTCGGAATTGCAGGTGCCGGGGCCGCCCTTGCGCGGAATCTTGTCGCCGCCGGCGACGTCGATAACAAAGATCGT
>JBDTNM010000130.1:0-8624 GCA_039933735.1 bacterium
ATACTGAGGTTTCACGGCCCTCGGCCGCCTGCGGCGTTGAGGGGAATTGGCCGGTCGCTTGCGCTTCCGGTTCGTTGAATGGTTGGCGGAGGGCGAACGGCTGACGACTAACGTGTGTGCGGCTGCTCCTACCGGGCGCGCCGCTTCTCGAACGTGGCTTTCGCGCGTTGGCCGGCCTGCGATTCGGAACGTACTTCTTCGAGCGCCGGGGCGCTAATGCGCTCAAGGTAGTTGCTGTAGCCGCCTTCGAAGCTGCGGATTTGGCCGTCGCGGACTTCGATGACGCGGTCGACGAGGCGGTCCAGCAGGTAGCGGTCGTGCGAAACGACGATGACCGTGCCGGGAAATTTCTCCAGCGACTCTTCGAGCACCTCGGAAGCCGGGATGTCGAGGTTGTTAGTCGGTTCGTCGAGGACCAGGCAGTTGGCGTTGAGCTGCATGAGCCGGGCGAGTTGGACGCGCGACTTTTCGCCGCCGCTGAGCTTCGCAATCGGCTGCGAGCAGGCGTCGTAGGGCAGCAGGAACTTCTGCAGCTGCGCAACAGCCTCGCCTTCGTACATGGCTTTCACTTCGCGGATCGCCTCGACCGGTGTCTGGCGAAAGTCGAGCGTTTCGTGTTCCTGCGAGTAGTAGGCGGTCTTCACACTCGGCCCAACCCAGGCTTCGCCGGCATCAGCGGCGAGCTGCCCGAGGATCAGCTTGAGGAGCACGGACTTGCCCGCGCCATTTGGACCGACGATGCCGATGCGTTCGCCGTTGAGGATCGTGTCGTCGGCGCCACGAAGGATGACCTTGTCGCCGAAGGACTTTGCCAGCCCGCGCAGTTCGACCGTCTTGGTGCCGCCGCGGCCGCCGGTGCGGAAATCGAGCCGCATCTTGCGCCGTTCGAGCACGGGCCGTTCGACCTTGTCCATCGAATCGATCTGGCGCTGTTTGTTGCGGGCCTGCTTGATGTGGCGTTCGTCGATGACGATTGATGCCCAGAGTTTGAAACGCGCGATGGCGGTTTCCAGCCTCTGGATCTCCTTCTGCTGGGCGACGAAATCCTGCTGTTGTTTGAGAAGCGCGAGTTCCTTCTGGGTCACG
The DNA here is from genome assembly GCA_039933735.1 of bacterium. Lineage (GTDB taxonomy): Bacteria > Chloroflexota > Dehalococcoidia > Tepidiformales > Tepidiformaceae > Amarobacter. The sequence goes on from JBDTNM010000130.1 coordinate 1,087, forward strand.
TAACTGGTGTAGTTGCCTTCCCAGCGGCGGAGGACGATGCCGGCCTCGCGCGAGTAGTCGAGTTCGCAGATGACCGTAGCGACTTCGTCCAGGAGGTAACGGTCATGCGAAACAACTACGACGCAGCCAGGGAACTGGCGGATGACCTTTTCCAGCATCGCCTTGCGTTCGAGGTCGAGGTGGTTGTCCGGTTCGTCGAGTAGCAAAAGGTCGGGTTCTGCGAGGATGCAGCGGGCGATGCCGATGAGCTTGCGTTGGCCGCCGGAGAGCAACTCCATCGGGCGGGACCAGGCGTCTTCATCGAAGCCGAGCGAGCGGAGGAGGGCTTCTGCGCGGTTACGGATGGCGCCGCCACCGGCTTTTTCGAAGCGTTCGAGCAGGTCGGCGTGTTCGTGCATGACCTTATCGAAAGCGTCCGGGTCTTCGAGCGTCGCCGGGTCGGCCATGCGCTGTTCCGCTTCGGTGAGTGCGTGTTCGAGGGCGGCAAGGTCGCCGCTCGCGCTCAGCAGTTCTTCGAACGCCGAACGTCCCGCCTGGCCCGAAAATTCCTGTTCGAGGTAGGCCACGCGCGCGCCGCGGCGGAGGGTGACCGTCCCGGCATCAGGCGAATCGATACCGGCCAGGACGCGCATCAAGGTCGATTTGCCCCAGCCGCTTGGGCCGACCAACCCGATCTTCTCGCCATCCTGGAGGGACCACGAAAGGCCGCGAAAGATGGTGCGGCCTCCGTGGATGCGGGCGATGGAGTTCAGGTCGGCGACGATCACGCTTTCGATTGTGCGGGATGTGCGCCGTCCGGCGAATCATCCGGAAGTGGGAGACCGTCGCACGAACCTAGCTTGCGGAAGCGACGGCTGAGACGCGCCGGGGAGCGGTGGCCTCCGCCGGCGCGGACCGAAGCAGGGCGACGCTGGCGGCCACGGCCCAGATAAGCAGGATTGGAATTGTGAGCGGACCAATGACGACGGTACCGACAATGAGAAGCGCCCCACTGACGAAGCCGAGCCAGGCGAGCCATGCGGGAAGAGTGGCTGTTCGACGGATCGCCACGGAAGCCAACACGACACAGGCGCCGGCAGAGATGAGCGCCAGGTCCATGAAGGTATAGGACAGCTGGGGAATGAACCGAAGGGCGTCCACACCAGGAAGTGGTTCGTCGTTCACTTTAACGGCATTTCCGATGACGCCGTGCGCAGCAGATGACGCGAGTTGCATCACGGAAGCGGCCAGGCCCAGGGCGAACATTGCGTTTCCAGCATTTGCCTCGGCGCTGTTCAGCCTATCGCGAAGGTGTGAAAGGAATACGACCAGCGCGATCGCTGAGGCGGTCAAGGCGTACATGCTCAGGATCGATGCTGACTGATTGCCCCCTTTTGACCACCAGTCGATCATCTCCTGATCGCTGACCGAATGCGGCACGTTGATCGAGGCGACCCCGACGAAGAGCAGCAGGGCGAAAGAGACGCCGCAAAGCGCGGCAAACCGACGATTGAAAGTATCTGACACGCGAACCTCGTTTGCCGCCGGTTGCGGCCGAGAAAGCGTCGCGCCGGTGACCGGCTGAGACATCGGAGGCAGCCCCTGAATCGTTCTCCGGGCTGGCACGGAGGCGAAGAGTCCGGCTCAGATGCAATGATTCGCCGGTGAAACGGATTGAACGGCCAATCTGGACTGGGACGTTGGTAGCTGTGGCCTGGGCTGGTAACGCTGTTCTCCTTGGCGCGATGTTCATCCTGGAACGCGAACTGCGGACTGCCGGCAAGGCTGAACTGACGGATGCGAGTGTCTTGGGCGCGGCTGGCTGGATATCCGCCATAGCCGGCGCGGCGGTCGTGGGCTCGGTCCTCGCGGTCCGGCGCCCCGCTAACCCGGCGGGATGGTTGTTCCTGGTGTTTGCCACGTCGATCAGCCTGTCCGGTTTCACAGGAGCCTACGGCGCATACGGACTGATCTATCGGCCGGATTCGTTACCCGGAGCCTGGTTCGCCGCGGTGTATTCGGACGGCGCGTTTCTTCCCTGGGTGAGTCTGTTGGCGCTGATTCTGCTCATCACACCCACAGGTTCCGCGCCGAGCTCCCGATGGAAGGGAGTGGGCTGGGCGGCAGGGGCCAGCGCGGTGATCTTCGTCGCGGTCATCCCGTTCCGATCCTCGGCCATCGATAGTTCACCGTTCGCGGGGCTGAAAGGCCCTTATGCGACCGGGCCATTCGCACCCGCGGCCAGTGCCGTGGCGTTTGCGATGCTGGTGACCGCGCACGTCGCGCTCCTCGGGGCGATCGCGTCACTTCTCTACAGGGTCCGCAGGAGTTCCCCTGTCGAGCGTCGCCAATTGCGCTGGCTGCTGGTCCCGGCCATCCCGTTCCCGTTCCTCGTGGTGGGGGCCTGGGCGGCAGCGGCAGCCAACAATGACGCGCTGCTTGGTGTCCTGGGCATCGGCTACCTGGTGATCATCCCCATCGCGGCGGCCCTCGCTATCGAAAAACAACGGCTCTACGACGTTGACCGGCTCGTCAGTCGCGCGGTCGCTTACACACTGCTTTCGGCACTGATCGTGTTGTCCTACCTCGCCATCGTCGTCGCGGCCGGGGTTATCGGTGGGCGGGCCGCCGCCGAAAGCGTGCCGGCGGCGATTGCGGCCACGATCATCGCCCTGGCGATCGGAGGCTTTGCCCGCCGACGGCTCCAGGACGTGATCGACCGCCGCTTCAACCGCAGGGCCTTCACCGCGCTCGGAATCATCCGCAGCTACGTGCGCGAACCAGATGAAGCCCGCAGCATCGAAGACGTCCTCCGCGAGGCCTCCGGGGACGCAGCGCTCCGGGCGGTCTACTGGGTCGAATCGGGCGCGGCCTGGGTCGCTGAATCTGGTGAAACAGCAGCGTCGCCGGGGCCGGCTGCCTTTCTCGTCCCGGTGCGTGAAGGCGGCCGCGGCGCCGCCATCGAGTTCGATCCAGCGAAGTGCGAACGCGAACTCATCTCCGCCCTGGCGGCGACGGCGCGGCCCGAACTGGAGAATGCCCGCCTACGGGCGGCCATCCATTTGCAGCTTGTAGAAGTCCGCGAGTCGCGCGCACGCATCGTTTCGGCCCAACTCGAAGAGCGAAAGCGTATCGAGCGCGACCTCCATGATGGCTCGCAACAGCGTCTGCTCGCGCTCGCGCTGAACCTCCGCGCCACCGAACTCTCCGGCGATTCCGAGGCCGCCCTTCGCGCGCTGCCTGGCGCTGTGAACGAACTCCAGGCGACCGTGCGGGAGCTTCGCAACCTGGCCAACGGCCTGCATCCAAGCGCATTGGAAGGCGGCGGGCTTGCGGCCGCCTTCCAGGAACTCGCCGCCCGCGCACCAATCCCAATTCGGCTCTCAGTCACGGAAGAGCGGCTCCCGGCGCCAGTGGAATCGAGCGCATGGTTCATCGCCTGCGAAGCACTCACGAACGTGGTCAAGCATGCCCGCGCCACGGCCGTCTCGCTGGCGGCGGCGCTTGAAGGCGGCAGCCTCGTCCTTTCGATCGAAGACGATGGCGTCGGTGGCGCCGACTTGCACGGGCATGGCCTTCGGGGCATCGCCGACCGCGCCGAGGCGGCCGGTGGGCGGCTTATCGTCAGCGAACGGCCAACTGGTGGCACCTCGGTGCGAGCGGTACTTCCATGCGAGTCGTAATCGCCGATGACTCAGTTCTCTTGCGCGAAGGCCTCGCGCGGCTGCTGAGCGAAGCCGGCATGGAAGTCGTTGGGTTCGCCGGTGACGCCGAAGGGCTGCTGGCAGGCGTCGCCGAGCAACGGCCGGACGTCGCGATCATCGACATTCGGATGCCGCCGACGTTTACGCACGAGGGCGCCGAGGCGGCCGCGCGCATCCGTGCCGGCGATTCCGAGACGGGGATACTGCTGCTTTCCCAGACGGTGGAGAGCCGCCACGCGCTGGAGCTTGCCCGGACCAGCCCGCGGAAATTCGGCTACCTGCTCAAAGACCGCGTCCTCGATGTCTCGATGCTGATCGAGGCCGTGCAGCGCGTGGCTGCGGGCGGCACGGTGCTGGACCCCGATATCGTGGCCCACTTCCTCGGCCGCCAGGGCTCCCTCGACCGCGTGAACTCCCTGACCGAACGGGAGCGCGAAGTACTGGGCCTGATGGCGGAAGGCCGTTCGAACCAATCGATTGCGAACGCAATGGTCATCAACGAGCGCACTGTTGAGACGTACGTCGCCGCCATCTTCTCGAAACTCGGCCTCCAGCCGGAGCCCGAACACCACCGCCGCGTGCTCGCGGTGCTGGCCTGGCTGCAGCGCTAGCCAGCGGTGGTCACGTTCTGTGAGCGAGATCTCACAGGGCCGGCGTAAGGATCCCGGGCCTCGGGTGTCTAACAGGTGTCGCGAGCGAGGCCAGAACGTGAAGGCCAAACCCGCGACGACTTCGGAGTCTCGAAAGCGCACATCTCTCGGGTATCCCCGCCAGCGCGAGGCGTGATGGGGGTTCCTCCCCACCGAGTTGTGAGATCGGCGCCACAGAGCGCTCCGGCCCGTGGGTACTTCACCGGAAGGCGCCAATGCGGCGCTGAACCACGATACGTCGCGAAGTACTCACTCCGTTCGAACACCACGCACATCACTACAGGGGGTATCCGAAATGGATACGTTGGTCCTTTTCGTGTCCGCGGCTTGCGCGGCATTCATCCTCGTCGGGCTCTGGGGGCGCGAAAACCGGCGCCACCAGGCACGCCTCGACGGCCTCCAGGTCCGGGTCCATGTCAACGGGATCCGCGGCAAATCATCCGTTACGCGACTGATCGCCGGGGCGCTCCGCGAGGACGGCATCTCGACGATCGCGAAGACAACCGGCACGGCTGCCGTCGTTATCGCCGCCGATGGCAGCGAAGACCCGATTGAGCGGCGCGCGGCGGCCAGCATCCTTGAGCAGATCGACGTCATCGAACGGCATGTGACGCCGGAGACGCAGGCTCTCGTCATCGAATGCATGGCGCTGAAGCCTGCCTACCAGGAATTCGCCGAACGGAAGATGGTCCGCTCGACGATCGGCGTCATCACCAACGTCCGCGAAGACCACCAGGACGTCATGGGCGAGACGCTGCCGGAGATCGCCCGTTCGCTCATGAACAGCTGCCCGACGGACGGCATTCTCGTGACGGCCGAGCAGGATCCAGAAATCCTCGGCGTGATGCGCGCTGAAGCCGAGCGCAGGAACACGCGGCTTATCGTGGTCGACATCAATGCGGTCAGCGAAGCGGAAGCCGACGCGTTTCCGTACCTCTCGTTCCGCGACAACATCGCGGTGGCGTTGCAAGTGGCGGCCCTCGCGGGAGTCCCCCGGGACGTGGCGATGCGGGGGATGCTCTCTGCCGCCCCGGATCCCGGCGTGACCCGACTCTCACGCAAGCTGGTCGGCCGCAAGCATGTGACCTGGGCGAACCTGTTCGCGGTGAACGACCGCGAAAGCACCGTCTCCACCTTCGGCAAGATCGCCGCCGAGGCCGTGGGCGCCACCCGCGTCGCGATCCTCAACAACCGCGCCGACCGCGGACGCCGGGTCCTCCAGTTCGCCGACATCGCCGCGCGAGACCTCGATGTCGACTACGTCATCACGTTCGGCGCATACGAGCGCCAGGCAACAACCAGGCTCCTCGAGAACGGATTCGCGCGTGAACGCATCCTCAACCTCGGAGACGACACCAGCCCCTCGCTGGAAGAGATCCTGACGGCTCTTCAGCACATCCCCGGCGACGAACTGTTGCTCGCCGGCCTCGTCAACATCCATACGCCCCAGGCCGAGCTCTTGATCGAGTACTTCGAACACGGCAGCCACCAGCCCACTCCGACTCACACCCCGGCCAGCTTCCGCCGACAGGCCAAGCTGACCTTCGAGGCCGCCTGACATGCACGACTATCAATTCTCCGCAGACCTCATCCGTTTCGCTTTCATCCTCGGCGTCATCTCGTCGGTGGTCATTTACGACCGCCTCCGAATGACCACCGGCAGTCTCGTGGTGCCTGGCTACCTCGGGGTGTTCATCCTCCAGCCAGCGGTCATCATCGTTACCCTTGCCAACGCCCTCATCGGCTACGCCGTTGTCTACCGCGTGTTGCCGCGATATGCAGTTCTCTACGGCCGCGCTCCCTTCCTTGTCCTCTCGGCCATCTCGGTCGGATTGCAAGTGGGGTTGATAACGCTCGGCCGACATTTCGACCTCGGGTTCGGCCCGGCCGGCCCACTCGTTGGCATCGGCCTCGTCATCCCGGCTCTCCTCGGAAACGACTTCGGCCGCCAGGGAATCCGCACGACGCTCAGCGGCGCAGGGCTTGGTGGAGCAGTCGTGGGAGCAGTCGTGCTCCTCGCCCTGCTTGTCGCACCCAACCTTCGCGAGCAGACGTCCGCAATCGACTACGGACGCACGGCGTTCGATGGCCAGTGGCTGCCGCTCGCAGTGCTCATCAGCGCGATTGTCGCGGCATCGTTGCAGTCCAGCCTCTCCCTCCGTTCCGGGGGAATGATTGGCGGCGGCTACCTGGCGATGATTTCGCCGGGCTGGCAGGAGATCGCGGTGCTCGCCGCCGGCTCGTTGCTCACCTACGTCATCGTCGCGGTCGTGATTCGGCGGCGGACCGTCCTCTTTGGACGTCGAAAATTCGCGGCCATGCTGATCACTGGAAGTCTCGTCTCCTGGATAGTGTTCCCGGCGGCGGCCCATTTTGGCTGGTTCGAAGTTGATGCGCTCGCAACCTTGCCGCTCACCGGCGCCATCCTGATGGGGTTGTTCGCGAACGACATGGAGCGGGCGGGGATTCGCCGGGTCGGTCTCGGGACGACGTTCTCGGTTGCCATCACGCTTTCCCTGACGTTGCTGGCACGGGAAGTGGCGACCACCCGCGACCCTCAGACCGTCAGCATCCTTGTGGCGGCAAGCTGCGCCTCGATCAGCGCAGTAGTCATCGCCGCGCGAATGCGAGGCAGCCGCGCCACCGCAATGAACCGCGGATCAGCACTCCCGGCGGCCAGCTAATCAGGTATTGCCGGCCGATGCTAAGCGCCCTCGAGCCACCAGGCCCGGGGGCGCTTCTGTGTCCTACTCGTGACGGGTCGTAATGCCGCCGTCGACCGGGATGACGACGCCGGTGATGTACGCGCTGGCGCGCGAGGCGAGGAAGATTGCCGTCCCGGCCATATCGTCCGGCTCGCCGATGCGGTGACGGGGGTTGGTGGCGCGCATGTTGTCGCCAAACCGCTGGATCGTCTCGTGCATCATCTTGCTCTCGAACGGGCCGGGCGCGATGGCGTTGACGATGATGTTGCGGTCCGCGAGGTTGTGGGCCAGGTGCCGCGTGAGTTGGTGGACGGCGGCTTTGCTCGCTGAGTAGCTGTACGTCTCCATCGCCGGCGCCTGGATGCCATCGACCGAGCCGATGTTGATCACTCGGGCCGGGTCATCCTGCGTGGCGGCCGCTTCGAGCTGGGGCAGGAGGAAGCGAGTGAGGTGGAAGATGCCCTTCACGTTCAGGTTCATCACCTTGTCGAAGGCGTCAT
>JBDTNM010000131.1:0-8562 GCA_039933735.1 bacterium
TCGCGGTGGTCGTCGCCACTGCTCGCAGTCGTGACCTGCGCAACCGGCAGATCGGCGGCGGGATCGGCCACGGTCACCACGGCGGTGTCCGTCGCGGTGCTCCCGCTGGAGTTGCCGCTATCGCCGCGCGGCGCCGCTACGGCCCCCGCGACCAGCACGCCGGCGAACACCGTGCCGGTTATCAATGCAGTCCTGACGTCCATGGGTGAACACCTCGGTTCAAGATGTCCCTATCATCCCGCCGTTCCCTAAGACCGCCCTGTGTCGAAAATAAGAAGTCTCACAGGTGCGCTCTGCGGCCATCTGTTGAAATCGAGGGGCTATGCACCTGTTGCTGGTCGAAGACGACGAACGCCTTGCCAAGGCGGTGCAGCGCATCGTCGTTGCTGAAGGCCACGTCATCGACTGGGTCGCTGATGGCGATGAAGCCCTTGTCCAGGCAGACCTCGAGCCCTACGACGTGCTCGTCCTCGATGTCATGCTGCCTTCGGTCGATGGTTTCGAGGTCACCCGGCGCCTGCGCGCCGGAGGCAACTCCACGCCCATCCTCATGCTCACCGCCCGCGATTCCGTCCGCGATCGCGTCGCCGGTCTCGATGCCGGCGCCGATGACTACCTGGTCAAGCCGTTCGCGCCCGAAGAACTCCTCGCCCGCGTCCGCGCCCTCGGCCGCCGCCAGGCGCCGGTCAGCGCCGAAACAGACGTCCTCCGCGTCGCTGACCTCGAACTCAATGTCCGCACCCGCGAAGCCACCCGCGCCGGCAAGCGCATCGAGCTCACAGCGAAAGAATTCGTCCTCCTCGAAGCGCTCATGCGTCACGCCGGCCACGTCATGACTCGCTCCCGCCTGCTTGATACCGTCTGGAACTACGAAGTGCTCACCGATTCCAACGTCGTGGAGATGTACATCCACTACCTGCGCAACAAGATCGACAAAGACTTCGATGTGAAACTCATCCGCACCATCCGCGGCGTCGGTTACGCCATCCGCCCTGATGTTTGAGCGCGCGAGGCTCACGCTCGCAGCGTCGTATGCCGCCGCCCTCGCCCTCACCCTCGCTGGCATCGGCGCCGTCTCCTACTTCCTCATCCGCGATGACCTCCACTCCGAAGTCGACCGAAGCCTTTCCAGCGCCAACGACCAGCTCCGGGCGCTCAACGTGGCCGCCCTACCCGCCTCGACGCCGAAGCCTGACGACCACAGCGGCGACGGCGACGGCGACGGCGAAAAAGACGACGGCCATGAGACCAGCAGCGATGACCCCGCCGTCCTCGCTGTCATCTCGACCGACGTCTTCTATTTCACGTTCGATGCTTCCGGCGCAGTCACGTCCAACCCGCGCGGCGCGAACCTCGACGGCGTTGACCTCGCGGCCCTCGCCGGCAGCGACGGCATTTCCCAGGTCCATGCCGACTCCGGCGATTACCGCCTCCTGGTCACGAAGTCTGACGATGGCAGCTACCTCGGCATCGGCCGCTCGCTCCGCCTGGTGAACCATCAACTCGCCACCCTGCGCTGGGTGTTCCTTGGCGGCGGGCTGGTTGGCCTCGTGGTCGCCCTCGGCTCAGGCTTCTGGCTCGCGGGCCGCACGCTCGGGCCGATCCGGCGCTCCCTCGAATCTCAGCGCCAGTTCGTCTCCGATGCTTCGCACGAACTCCGCACGCCGCTCGCCATCGCCAAAGCCAACAGCTCCATGCTCCTCGATGACCCGGAACTCACCATCGAATCGCGCCTGGACCAGGCCGAAGCAGTCGCCGCCGAACTCGACCACCTCTCAGTCCTGGTCGGCGACCTGACTACGCTCGCTCGCGCCGATGAGGGCCGCGCCAACCTCATGCTCGAACCCCTGGACCTCGGCGCAGTCACCGATGACGTTGTGCGGGATATGGGCGCGCTCGCAGAGGTCACCGGCCGCCGCCTCACCTCGGAAGTCCACCACGTCAACGTCCAGGGCGACCGCGCCCGCCTTCGCCAGCTCCTCGTGATCCTCATCGACAACAGCCTGAAGTACGCCCCGGAAGGCGGCTCAGTCATCGTCCGCTGTGGCTCAGAGGGCGGTCGCGCCGAACTCACCGTCACCGATGATGGCCCGGGAATCCCCGCTGAGGACCAGAAGCGCATTTTCGAACGCTTCTACCGCGTCGATAGCGAGCGGACGCGCGGCAAGGGCGGCACCGGCCTCGGCCTCGCCATCGGCAAGTGGATCTGCGAGGCCCATGGCGGCCGCATCGCGGTCGAATCGCAACCTGGCCAGGGCACCACCTTTCACGTTCGGCTCCCTCTTAAGTAGTTCCCAAAGAAATGGTCTCGGAGGGACAGTAATTCCCGCCCGTCCGGGCATAACGCTGCCTGCTCGCAAGTTGAGAATGGATGCCATGAAGTTCCTTGTTTGCACCGATGGTTCAGAGCGTTCGATCGCTACGCTGCCTCACGTCTCGCAGCTCGCTTCCGTCTTGTCCGCAGAGGTGATCCTCGTTCGAGTGCTGGACCCGCGAGTTGATGGGGCCGGAGTTGTCGCGACCGATCTCGAGTGGGCGTTGCAGCAGGTCGAAGCGTCCTGGAAGAAGGAAATGGATTCCTCGCTTGCTGAATCGGGTGCGATTGGTCGGGTGACAGTAGTCCGACGGGGCTGGGGAAACGACGTTGCTAACGCTATCGTCGTCGCTGCAAACGGGGAAAGCGCTGACCTCATTGCGCTGAGTTCGCGCGGGAGCGGGGCTCTCCGGCACGCACTGTTGGGAAGCGTCGCGATGAATGTGATTTCGGGAAGCCCGATCGCAGTTCTGGTCGCGGGGCCAAAGATTGCGCCACCGGAACCCCTGGGTGACGGCTACCACCTGGCGATTACGTCCGACGGCTCACCTGCTGCCTGGAGTGTCTTGCCAGGGCTCGTTCCGATGCTAGAGGGCGGCGGAGCGATTCGAGTCACATTAGTGGAAGTAGCAACGCCGCAGGGTGAGGAGACGGCGACGGAGGCGAAATTGCGCGCGACCGATGACCTGTGCGCCTTGCGCGAACGCTTGCCGAAGGGCGTGACAACGAGTATCGAAGTGCGCATGGCGCAACCCGGCGTTGGCATAGACACCGCTCTCCGCTCCATTCTGCGTGATATTCGGGCGAATTCAGTTGCCATGGCCACGCATGGACATAGCGCTCTTCGCCACCTGGTGGCCGGAAGCACGGCCCTCGGGCTCATTGCGAAGTCTGAGTTGCCCGTGATCCTGGTGAAAAGCCAGCCATCCGAACCGGTCGGGAAGGGCCCGAATGGGCAGCAGTAACTCCGGGGCTGTCTCGCCAACCGACAAGCTCTCGCGCGTGTTGGGCTTCTGGCAAGTCACTGCAAGCGGCGTAGGAATCATCGTAGGTGCAGGCATCTACGTGCTCGTGGGCGCCGCGACCAGGGAGGCGGGAGCCGCCGTTTGGCTCGGCTTCGTCCTTGCGGCGATCCTGAGCGCTCTCACTGCGTTGAGTTATTGCGAATTGGCGGCAATGTATCCACGCGCCGGTGCTGAATACGAGTACGCGCGGAACGCCTTTCCAGAGACCGTCGCATTTCTTGTCGGCTGGGTGATGGTGGCGGGGCTTGTTGTCGCGTCCGGCGCGGTGGCACTTGGTTTCGCACGGTACTTGCGGGAGTTCGTCACAATCGACGAACGCGTCGGCGCGGTCATGCTCCTCGTCGTAGTCGGGCTCATCGCTCTATCGGGAATCAAGAATTCTGCCCGGTTGACGTTGGTACTCTGCGCCATTCAGGTGACTGGCCTGCTGCTCGTTGTGGGCGTTGGGATTGGTCACGTGGGCGATGTGAACCTCACGGCGGGAGCCAGCTCGTCAGGGGTTCTCGGCGCAGCCGCCCTGGTGTTCTTCGCCTTCATAGGGTTCGATGAGGTGATCACTCTCGCTGAGGAAACCCGCAACCCATCGCGGACCATTCCGATGGCGCTCCTCACATCCCTCGCCATCTCTGCCGTGCTCTACGTCGCCGTGGCGGTGGTCGCCGTGAGCGTCCTGGGACCAGAAGCACTTGGCGGTTCGGAGCGGCCCCTCGCCGACGTCGTCGCGCACGCGTTGGGCGGTGCCAGCGTCCGGGTGGTCGCTGTCATCGCCCTGTTGACGACGCTCAACACTACCCTGCTCGCGCTCACCGCGGGATCACGATTGGCCTATGGGATGGCCGTTGGTGGAGCCTTGCCGAGGGCTATTTCACGTTTAAACCAGCGACAGGCCCCCTCGTTGAGCATCGGCCTCTGCCTACTGGGCGCCGCGGGTTTCGCGCTGAGTGGAAGCCTCGAAGTCGTCGCGGGTGTTACGGACACTGCCGTATACCTCGTCTTCTTAGCTGTGAACGGGGCGGTCCTCGTACTGCGGTTTCGGTCCCCCAGTTCCCTCCGGCCATTCAAAGTGCCGCTCGCCATTCGCGGAATCGCCGTGGTCCCGGTACTTGGTTTGCTCGCGACGATCCTGATGCTGACCCAGCTTGATGGACGCTCGTTGGCTCTCGGAGGTGCACTGGTTGGTTTAGGTCTGCTCGTTTCAATCTGGCGGGGCCTTCAAGCGGACTCCCGGTCACCAGCGGAAATATAGTGGTCCATGCGATGTTGGTTCAGGGGCTGCGGGCACGGGGCACCTGTTGAAGTGTCCGTCGGTGAAATGTCGGTGCGAGCCCGATTCCGTTCACAATCAGCAGCGAATTACCGTCAACTTCAGATTCAAACTTTGGTAGGCCCGGAGAGATTCGAACTCTCGACCAATGGATTAAAAGTCCACTGCTCTACCGGCTGAGCTACAGGCCCACGTGTGCTCTCGTCTGGCCTCCGGCGAAGTCCGTCCTTCGTCGCGCCGACACAGGGCTAGATTACCAGACTCTCTTCATCGGGCATTGGGCTCACTTTTGACACCAACGTTCGGCACGGGTCTAGTCCGAATGGGCCAGGCAGCGATACCGCTCGATTTCCGCGTTCTCGCACACCAGGGTCACGCCATCACGCGGTTCGACAGTGAAGAGCGAGTCTGCGGTCAGGCAGATTGTGCCGCCTTCTTCGCGTTCCCGGGTTACTTCGAAACAATCACTGTGCAGCGCGAGCACGACGCCGACCCTGCGGCCGCGGATTCCAAAGACGGCCATGCCGGTCTGAAGGCGTTGCATCTTAGATGAAACATACGCTTCCGAGCATTCTGTGTATGTACGGTACCGACCAATCTCGGAGGCAATGGGCCGGGTTTCGGTCGAGTCTGTACGCTTCGTGTCCAACCAGGAAGTGGAAGTGAACATGTCCGATACTCGCGCACGATTTGCCCCCGCGGCGTTGGTGGGCTTCACGGCCAGTGTGCTCGAAGCGATGGGAATGCCCGAAACCGACGCCGCCCGGGGCTCCGAAGTGCTCGTCGATGCTGACCTTGCCGGTATCGAATCACATGGGATTGCCCATCTCGCCTGGCATCCCGGTTATGTTCCGGGATTCAAACGTGGGCTGATTAATCCCCGGCCGAACGTTCGGGCTCTCCGTGATAGCCCGGTGGCGGCGACGTGGGATGCGGATGGCGGCTTCGGCGTCCTCGTCGCCGCTAAGGCGATGGCTGCGGCAATCGAAAAGGCGGAAGCGACCGGCATTGGCATGGTCGCCGTTACCAACGGTCGCCATTTCGGCGCCGCCGGCTATTACGCGCGGATGGCCGCCGAGCGAGACATGATTGGCATGGCGATGTGCAACGTGCCGCCGCTCGCTGTCGCCAGTGGCAGCCTTGACCGCGCCTACGGGACGAATCCCATCGCTTTTGGTGCACCCGTGCTCGACGACCACCCGTTCTTGCTCGATATCGCAACGACGGCCGTAGCCGGCGGGAAGCTTGAGATCGCTACACGCCAGGGCAAACCCATCCCGGCCGGTTGGGCGGTCGATGCAGATGGCAACGACTCGGACGACCCGACGATTCTGCGGCAGGGCGGCGCCCTCCAGCCTCTCGGCTCGTATGTCGAAACGAGCTCACACAAGGGATACGGCCTTGGAATCATGGTCGATGTTCTTACTGGAGTGCTGCCGGGCATGGGCAGTGCCCTCTTCGAAGGCGCGCGCATGCAGGGCCAGTGGTTTGCCGCATGGCGGATCGACGCGTTTCGCGACGTTGCCGAGTTCAAGGCGGACATGAAGCGAATGGTCGACCACCTGCGAGGCCTGCGACCGCGTCCGGGCGTCGATTCGGTCCTCGTGCCTGGGGATACGGAGGCGAACGCCCGCGAAGAACGCTGGCGGCTCGGCATCCCTCTCGACGCCGAAACGGTGGAACAGTTGGATGCCCTGGGCCGCGAACTCGGGATTGAGATGCCAGCTCCGCTCTAGCCGTAAACCGCCTTCGTGCCGCCGCTCGAGCCCCGTGCCAGTTTCAAGTCCGCCTGCGCTTGCACCGGAATGGCGACCGCGTCCCCGCTAATCGTGATCATCCGGTAACCAGCGGCGATGTGCTTCTCGGCGAGGCTCGCGTTGGCGTGAATGCCGGCCGTCACGCCATGTTCGGCGCACTTCTTCGCGATGAGCACCCGGGCATCCTCGAAGGCGCCAGCGTTCGCCATCCCCGGCGGCAGCCCGTACGTGATGCTGAGGTCCGCGGGGCCAACATACACGGCATCGATTCCTGGCACCGCGAGGATGTCATCCAGGCGATCGACCGCTTGTTTGGTTTCGATCATCGGGATGCATGCGACTTGGTCGTTTGCCCCCTGGAAGTAGTCCGTGCCCGCGTAGTAGCTGGCGCGCGTGGGTCCGAAGCTGCGGCTACCCTGGGGAAAATAGCGGCACGCTGCAACCGCCTGCTGGGCCTCTTCCACGCTGTTTACCATCGGGATGATGACGCCGAGAGCGCCGGCATCGAGCACCTTACCGATGATCCCAGGCTCGTTCCACGGCACCCGAACGATCGGAATCGTGTCGGTGGTGCCGATCGCCTGGAGCATCGTCAACGCGACCTGGTAGTCGATGACGCCGTGCTGCATGTCGATGCAGACCCAATCGAACCCCTGGTGGGCCATGACCTCGGCCGAAAACGAACTCGGTATCGAAAGCCACGAACCGAACGTGACCTCTCCGCGCGACCATTTCTCCAGGAACGTGTTGTTTCGCATTTCCTTCTCCTTGCCGTTATCGACGTTTCAATGCCCGCTCGAGCACCTCAGGGTTTACGCATTCTGGAGGCCGTTCGCCGTTGAGGACGGCGCACAAGTTGTTGACCGCCAGGTCCAGCATTGCTGCCCTTGTCTCCACGGTGGCCGAGCCGATGTGCGGCAGCAAGATAGCGTTATCGAGCCCGAGAATTGGGTCGCTGGCTGGCGGCGGTTCCACTTCAAGCACATCCAGCACCGCGCCAGCAATCGCGTTCGATTGGAGGGCCCTTACCAGCGCCGCCTGGTCGATGACGGGTCCTCGCGAGGTGTTCAGTAGCCACGCTGACGGCTTCATCAGTCCGATCTGGTCGGCGCCGATCAGGTCCACGGTTTCCGGCGTGAGATTCACGTGCAGCGAGACCACATCCGAAGTGGCCAGCAACTCGTGCAGTCCAAGTGGCTGACAGTATTCCCACCCCGGTCCGGGGCTGGCGAACGTGTCATAGAAGGCCACGTTCATCCCGAAGGCCCTGGCTCGCAGCGCAACCGCTCGGCCAATGCGGCCGAAACCCACCAGCCCGAGCGTCTTGCGCTGAACATCCCAGCCGAGGTCGGGAGCCTGTGCGCCACTACTCCAGCTCTGTCCGCCTGCGAACTGGCTATTCGCAACGAGCCCTCGAGACGCCATCAACATCATCGCGATCGTCAGGTCGGCGACAGCTTCGGTGAGTACCCCGGGCGTGTTGCACACGGCAATGCCGCGCCGGCCCATCTCCACCAGGTCCACATTGTTGAACCCGACGCCGAAGTTCGAAACCACCCGTAGCCGCGGTGCGAGATCCAGCAATTCCCTTGAAATTGGGAACGGAGCCGGGCAAAGCAACCCTTCGGCTTCGCTTATGGAAGCGAGCACGCCATTGATGTCGACGAACTTCGGTTCGCAAACAGCCGCCAGGCGCGCCGCGATCGCCGCGGGCACCGGGACTGCGATGACTGCCTTCGGCCGAGAAGATTCCACGTGCTGGAACGCTACAGGTTCGAGCGGGGCGACTCAATCGAAGCGCGCTGCGACGTCGGTCAACCCAACGAGGAAAGCACGTGCGTCAACGGTCCGACATCGATCGACATCTCCAGGTACGCGATCGCCCCTGCCCCTCGGTAAGCGCGTTCCTGGAACGAACTCGGGAGGGCCGCAAGGACAATAACAGCGATTCCGGCGTGGGCGAGGCCGGCGCACTCGTCGGGCGAACAGTGGCTGGTTGTGGTGACGAGTATCCCGCGAGGCGTCGTCGAGGCGAGGTCCGGGACGGTGTCGATGTCTCGCGCGAGGACGGCCGTGAGGCGCGTCTTCAGCCCTTCGGCCAGAGCATGCTCACCTGCCATGATGTGAACGGGGCGTCGCGGTGCCATCGCCGAATCCTGCCGAATTCGATCGCCGTGGTCGTGGCCAGTCGTCCGAAAATTA
>JBDTNM010000132.1:0-8531 GCA_039933735.1 bacterium
GCCAACAGCCAACGAGCCGCGACAGGCATGGAGCGGTTGTGTCGCTGCACAAACTCGCAATTTTCTGCCTCACCGCGACAACAAGTACCCAATCGTCAGCAGCCACCAGCGGACGGTAATGCTCGAATGACGAGCAACAAGTGTGGCAACGAGCCGCGACAGATATGGAGCGGTTGTCTCGACCAAGATCACGGCCAGACGTTTCGCTACGATTCTTGCGTGCCAACGTACCTGATCACCTTCACCACCTACGGCACCCGCCTCCACGGAGACGAACGCGGAACCGTCGACCGACGTTCGGCCCGCGTCGGAACGCCACGTCTCGCTCCAAATGAAGGCCGGGCTTTCGTCGCACGCCATGCGATGGCTGGGGAGACATTGACGCTATCAACGATGCAGCGGGTGTGTGCCGAGGCGGCAATCAAGGAACTCGGCGCGCGGCGCCACTGGAATCTCTGGGCACTCAACGTCAGAACGAATCATGTTCACGTCGTTGTCAGCGCCGAAGAAGCTCCCGAAATCGTGATGCAGGGGATGAAAGCCTGGGTGACCCGGGCGTTGCGAGAGTCGGGTCTCGCGGGGGAAGCAGAGCGGATTTGGACCCGCCACGGAAGCACTCGATGGCTCAACACCGACGCGTCGCTGGCTGCGGCCGTCGACTACGTGCTATTTCAGCAATAGACGCCTTGCAAAGAACCTGACGCGCTCCGAAACAACCGCTCCTTACCAGTCGCGGCTCGTTTTAACTCCCCCGAACCTTAGTTCGCCTCGGGGAACGTCACGCAGGTCGTCGTGCTTTCGATGCCCTCAACCGCACGAATGTGGCGGCTAATCACCGCAGGCACGTCGGTCAGCGATGGCACTTCTACCACGGCCACGATGTCGTATGGCCCCATCACCTGGTAGACCTCGCTGATGCCGTCAACGGCGCGGAGGCTGGCGAACACATCGACCGTCTTAGCAGGGTCAACAACGATCAGGACAAATGCTTTGATCACGGTTCCAGCTCCGTTCCGGGCTTCTGCCCGTGCGATGCGCTTAACCTAGCATCTCAAAGTTTCCGGCACATTTCACGGACGCCGGACCGCTGAGCGCGACTATTCTTCACGCAGCCGCAGGACCGCCATGAACGCTTCTTGCGGGATCTCCACGTTGCCGACTCGCTTCATCTTCTTCTTGCCTTCGGCCTGCTTTTCGAGCAATTTCCGTTTCCGCGAAATATCCCCGCCGTAGCACTTCGCCAGCACGTTCTTGCGCATCGCACGGATCGTCTCGCGAGAGATGATCTTCCCGCCGACCGCCGCCTGGATCGGGACATCGAACATCTGCCTGGGAATCAGTGTCCTCAGTTTCGAAACCAACAATCGCCCTTCGCGATCGGCATTGCTGGAGTGCGTGATCAACGAGAGCGCATCAACGGCCACGCCGTTGACGAGAATGTCCACTTTCACGAGCCGGGCCGGCCGGTATTCGCTCAGGTGGTAATCCAGGCTCGCGTAGCCGCTGGTCGAGCCTTTCAGGTTGTCGTAAAAATCGACCAGGATCTCGGCCATGGGGATGTCGTATTCGAGCAACACGCGGGCCTCGCCGGGCGCAAGGTCGCTTTCCGCCTCGAGGAACTCCATCCGCAAGAACTGGCCCCGGCGGCCTGTAACAAGGTCCATCACCTGGCCGATGTAACGGCTCGGCGTAATCACATCGATCTTCGCCCACGGCTCGGAAATCACCGCCACCTTGGACGGGTCGGGCAGCTTCGCCGGGTTATCGACGATCACTTCTTCGTTGCTCGTGGTTTGGACGTGGTACTCCACGCTTGGGGCCGTGGTCAGCAGGCTAAGCCCGTATTCACGTTCGAGACGCTCACCCACAATTTCGAGGTGCAACAGCCCGAGGAATCCGCAGCGGAATCCGAAGCCAAGCGCAACCGATGACTCTGGTTCGTACACCAGCGAAGCGTCGTTCAGTGCGAGCTTCGTCAGCGCCTCCCGGAGGTCCTGGTACTGGTCCGAATCGGTCGGGTAGATGCCCGCGAATACCATCGGCTTCGCTTGCCGGTAGCCCGGCAGCGCTTCGGTCGCGGGATTTTCGACGTAGGTGATCGTGTCGCCAACTCGACAGTCGGCGACATCCTTGAGCCCGGTTGCCACGTAACCAACTTCGCCGCACTGAAGCGTTGGGAGCGCGCGCATGGCCGGGTTGAATGTCCCGAACTCCAGCGGTTCGAAAGTTGCTTCCGTCTGCATCAGTCGCAGGTGCTTCTTACCCGAAAGCCGCCCTTCGAAAACTCGCACATGCGCCACCACGCCCTTGTAGGCGTCGTACTTCGAATCGAAAATCAGCGCCTTCAGCGGCGCCTCGGCGCTTCCCTTCGGCGGCGGGATACGTTGAACCAGCGCCTCAAGGATTGCCGGCACGCCCGTGCCATCCTTCGCGCTCGCGGAAATCATCTCGTCCGGGGCGAAGCCAACGACGCGCGTCAGTTCCGCAGCGACGCGCTCTGGTTCGGCATGGGGAAGGTCGATCTTGTTCAGGATCGGGATGAGTTTCAGGTCGAGGTTCATCGCCAGGTAGACGTTCGCGAGCGTCTGCGCTTCGATGCCCTGCGACGCGTCCACAACCAGCAAGGCGCCTTCGCAGGCGGCCAGGCTCCGCGAGACCTCGTACGTGAAATCCACATGGCCGGGCGTATCGATCAAGTTCAGTTCGTAGGTTTCGCCGTCGGAGGCGGTGTAGCTCATCCGGGCGGCGGCGGCCTTGATCGTGATCCCTTTTTCGCGCTCGAGGTCCATCGAATCGAGCAGCTGCTCGGACATATCGCGCTTCGAAACCGTGCCCGTCACTTCGAGCAGACGGTCAGCCAGCGTCGACTTCCCGTGGTCGATGTGCGCGATGATGCAGAAGTTGCGAATGCGGGATTGGTCCACGGGATCGAGTGTAGAGGAGGGGACTGTTAGGTGTGGGGCTGAAGGGCGAATAGCTATCCCAGCGGATTCGTCCACTGCAACCCGCGAAAGCGTGCGAAATCTGTGTCCGCGGAGCAGACCTCGCCGCCGTGTTCGATGGCCAGAGCAGCCAGATGGGCGTCCGAGGTGAGGTTCCCGGCCGTCCCCAGCGGTTCCAGCAGACCTCGCAGGATGGCGAGGTGGCGCTCCGTGGGCGAGAGCACGAGGGCGGGCGGTTGCGAAAGCCATTCTTCAAGGATGTCGAACGCCTCAGCCGGCCCGAACGGGTTGGAAAAGATTTCCTTGCGCGTTGCCAACCGCAGGACGGCAAGCAATACAGACCAGGTGAACCCGACCGGCTCCGAACCTGAGAGTGCTGCTTCCAACCACTCCTTCGCCGGCCCGTGATGCGGGGACGTTTCATCCAGCGCATACAACAGCACGTTGACGTCAGGGAGTTTCAAGTAGCACCCAAAGTCACTTTCGAAGGTCGAGCTTACGCAAGATTTCCTCGTCTTCCAGGGCATCGGCCAGTCGTAAAGCGCGAGTCAGGTCGACGCCCGGGCGCAATTGCATGGGCCTCGATGGAACGCGGTAAGGCCTCGGCCCGCCGCGCTCCGCGACCAACCCGGCCCGGATGGCATCGTTGATGGCTGCCTTGAAAGACCTTCCCGAACGGCGAGCGTGAGACTTCACAAGTTCGACAACGTCGGCGTCGAGGGTCACGGTTGTTCGCATTTGTGCATCTTAGCATCACGACACTTGCAGTCATGATGTCAACACGAGGCGGAGATGGAGCACTGGGTCATCCTTGCTCCATCTCGTTTGACATTGGCCTATACTCTCGGCGCCTTTCGGCCGCACAGGAGTCCCACTATGACCGCACCCGCAACCCAGGAAATCCACGGCTTCGTCGCCCCCGGCTTCGAACCCGTCAGGGACGCCTTTGCCGCGAACTTCGCCGCCGGCCTCGAAGTCGGCGCTGCCTTCGCCGCGACCGTTGAAGGTAAACCGGTCGTGGATATCTGGGCCGGCCACCGCGACGCGAACGGCACGGTCCCGTGGGAAAAGGACACCATCGCCTGCGTCTTTTCGACCACCAAAGCGACCGTCGCTCTTTCCGCGGCGATGCTCGTCGACCGCGGGCTGCTCGAATACGAACAGCCGGTCGCAAAGTACTGGCCGGAGTTCGCCCAGGAAGGCAAAGGCAGCATCACCGTCGGGCAATTGCTGAGCCACCAGGCGGGCCTGCCCGGCGTTACGAACCGTCCGTTGCCAGACTGGTACAACTGGACGGCCATCACCGAGGCCCTCGCCGCGGAGAAGCCGTGGTGGGAGCCCGGCACGGCCAATGGCTACCACGCCATCACCTTCGGGCACTTGAACGGCGAGGTCATACGGCGCATCTCGGGCAAGTCTTTTGGGACATTCCTTCGCGACGAAATTGCCGGGCCACTCGGCGCCGACTTCCAGTGCGGACTGCCCGCCAGCGACGATGCGCGCACGGCGTTCATGATTTCGCCGCCGGCGATGGAGATGCCTGCTGACGCGATGCTGGCGAAGGCCCTCGCGAACCCGCCCTTCGATACGAACCAGGCCAACGACCGCGCCTACCGCGCCGCCGAAATCCCGGCCGCGAACGGCCACGGCAACGCCCGCTCGATTGCACGCATTATGTCCGCCCTCGCCTGCGGCGGTACGGTTGATGGCGTTCGGCTGCTCTCAGAAGAGTCGATCGCGAAGGCCATCACCGAGCAGTGCTACCGCCCGGACCTTGGCCTGATGATCCCCATGCGCTGGGGCGCCGGCTTCATGATGCGTTCGGATTCGCTGCCTCTTGGCCCGAACGAACGCATCTTCGGGCACGGCGGAGCCGGCGGCTCGCTCGGCATCGCCGACATGGATGCGAAGCTCTCGTGGTCGTACGTCATGAACAAAATGTCCGCGACGACAACCGGCGACGCCCGCGCAGCAAGCGTGGGGCTGACGCTCTACGGATGTTTGTAGGCTTATCGAACCGGTCGAAAACGCAGCGGCTCCTCGAAGCCCGTGCAGTAAATGAGCAGGTCTTCCCCATCGACAGCGAAGCGCTCAGCTTCTCCCAGGGCCTGCATGTACCTCATCTCTTGCGCCGCGATAGCCGGTTCGCAGCCAATGAGCGTCTGCATCACGCCCGATACTTCGAAACCTGTGCCCGACGTCTTGTACTTGCCGCCGAAGTGGTTGCACGAGTTGTTGCCACTCAGCTCACCGGGCTTCGGAAAGTCCAGCGTGGCCCTCACCTGAGAGATAGCTGGCACCCCGGCGACGTCAACGAGCTCCCAATGCGATCCCGTGAGCCGGGCCGCGGCTCCGCCGTCGTCGTCATTTCCGTTGGAACACGCGGCCATGGCGCCGAGGAGGGTTGCCGCGGCCACCACAGTGCAAATTCGCGCGAGATTTCCTACCTTCATCCCGGCCATCGTACTTCAGCCCCTATTCAGGAACGGCCGTGCCGCGCCGCGCCATAGAGGATTCCAATCCGCCATAACATCGCCGCATGGTAACCTCCGACACCGAACAATCCTCTCCCTCTGGAGTCTCCATGCCTCGGAAAAAGGTCACGATCGTCGGCGCCGGAATGACCGGCGGCGCTATGGCGCAACGTCTCATCGAACGCGATATCGCGGATGTCGTCCTCCAGGATGACCCGCAGTTCGCCGGCACCATGCACTTCGGCAAGGCCCTCGATGAATCCCAGGCCTCCTCGTGGGAAGGCTATTCGATGCGCATCTCAGCGACGGATGGCTGGGAAGAAACCTCCAACTCCGATGTCGTCATCGTCACCGCCGGTGCCCCGCGCAAGCCGGGCATGACCCGGGAAGAACTCCTGAACGGCAACGCCGATATCGTCGCCGCCAAGGTTTCAGCCGCAGCGAAGGCATCACCGAACGCCGTCCTCATTATCTTCTCGAACCCCATGGACGCGATGTGCCAGGTGGCGATGAAAGCCAGCGGCTTCCCACGTGAACGCGTCGTCGGTCAGGGTGGCGCGCTCGACAGCGCCCGTTACCGCTACTTCGTCGCCGACGCCCTCGGCGTTTCGGTGCGCGATGTCCACGGCTATGTCATCGGCGGCCACACCGATACCACCATGGTCCCGGTCGTCTCCCAGACCCGCATCGGCGGCGTGCCGCTGACCGATCTGCTCCCGGCCGACCAGGTGCAGGCGCTCGTTGCCCGGGCCATGCGCGGCGGCGCCGAAATCGGCGAACTCTACAAGACCGGATCGGCCTACTTCGCACCCTCGGCCGCGACGATCACCATGGCCGAAGCGATCCTCATGGATCAGCGCCGCCTCATCCCCTGCTCCGTCTTCCACCAGGGCGAATACGGCATCCGCGATGTCTTCAGCGGCACCGTCTGCCAGCTCGGTGAGGGCGGCATCCAGAAGACCTTCGAACTTCCGCTGACCGACGACGAGCGCTCTCGCGTTGTCGCTGCCGCGGAAGCTACCAAGGACCTGCTCAAACTTCTGAACTAAGGCTGGCCGAATACATTAAGGCCGGCCGGGAGTATCTATCCATGGCCAGCCGCGAGTATTCGAAACGCCTCGGCATCCTCTCCGATGAACAGCTGCAAGCCGCCCTCGACCGTTTCGGCCTGGGGCGGCTTCTTGCTGCCGAACCGCTGACCAATGGCCTGTTCGGACAGAACCTCATGCTCGACACGAGTTCGGGCCCCTACGTTTTCCGTGGCGCTCCGCACTGGAACCCGGCCGGAGAAGACGACTGGCAGTTCCAGAAGGAGCGCTACTTTTCTGGACTCGTGCACGACGCGCCAAATGGGCCAGTCGTACCGTGGCCCTACCTGCTCGATGAGGGCCGCGACATCTTCGGCTGGGGCTTCGCCATCCAACCGAGATTGCTCGGCGATGTCCTTCAGCAGCCGATGTCCCGTACATACGCTCCGCCCGAAATCGTCGAACAGTCGCGCGAACTTGGCACCACGCTGGCGGCGCTCCACACCGTTACCGTCCCCGAAGCGGGCACCCACAACCCTAAGACCAATGCCATCGAACCGTTCACGACCTCGTACGCACAGTACGTCGAAGTCACGATCGAGGACCTGCTCGTGCGCTCCGTCAAAGCGTCAATTTCCACGTCGACAGAAGACGTGGAGTGGGCGCGTTCCATTGTCGAAGCGGCCCGAACCGCCATGGAAATGCCATTCCAGCCCACGGTCGTTCATCTAGACTTCGGCTTCCACAACGTGCTGTTCGAAAAGCACGACGACCGCTGGCGCCTGACCGGCGTGATCGACTGGATGACGGCCGAAGCCGGCCACCCGGAGTGCGACTTCGCCCGCCCGCTCGCGACTGACCACCAGTTCCGTATTGGCGGCCGGGAGGCTTTCCTGGAAGGCTACCGCAGCGTGCACCCGCAACTGCCGGGATTCGGCGAGCGCTTCCCGGTGTTCATGCTCTGGGAGCGGCTGCTCATCTGGCAGTACTGGCAGGCACAGCCGCAGAACAACTTCAAAGGCATGGGGATGCGCGAGTGGATGGAGCCGTTCGTGGAGATGCTGGGTTAGCGCCGGAAGAGCTCACGACCGTGCCGAACGATGACTATCTCGACGCGATCAGGGAACACCTCGTACACGATGCGATAGGGTGCCTCAACAAGTTCTCGAAGAAGCGGAACACCGTACTCGGGGACAGCCCGTCCAGAAAATTCGTAAAGTTCGAGTTGTTTGAAGCGCTGCTCGATCAAAACCGTGAAGCGTTCGGCAGCTTCGGGGGAGAACGCTTCGAGCCTGGAGCGAATGGACTGTAAGGAAACAAGAGCCGTCGGGCTCAAGATCACCTTCATCCTGCAGCGCGGAGTCTACGCATCGCTTCGTCCATCGGAATGCCCTTGCCAGCGCGCAACTCATCGCGCGCAACCTCAATCTGCGCCCGCTCGTCGTCCGTAAGTGGAGGCACTTCAAGATCCATCAACAGTACCGTCGCCTGATGGTCGTTCATTTCCTCGATGATCTGGTGGAGACGTTCCTTGGTAGACATGGCGCCAGTATACCAAACGCTGCAGCGCCACTACCCGAGCGCAGCCCGCAACGCCGCCGCCGCCGAAAGCACCTGCTTTGGCGCCGTGCCGCCGGGAATGTCCCGGTCCGCAAGCGCTGAATCCACGGTGATCGCCAGCACATCGGGTTCGAACAGCGCGCTCAGACTGCTGTACGCCGCGAACGGCAATTCGTTCAGTTCGCACCGTTGCGATTCAGCCTCGCGTACGAGGCGGCCGACGATTTCGTGCGCTTCGCGGAAGGGCAGGCCCTTCTTCACCAGGTAGTCGGCGATGTCCGTCGCGAGTGAGAAACTCTGCCCGGCCGCTTTACGCATCGTCTCGAGGTTGAACCTGAGCGCGGGCAACATCGCCGCGAAAATCTGGAGCGTTGGCAACACCACGTTCGAAGAACCGATGATGTAGGCCTTGTCTTCCTGCAGGTCGCGGTCGTAGGCCATGGGAAGGCCTTTCATCGTCGTCAGGATGCCCACCAGTTCGGCGATGGCCCGCCCGGTCCGCCCGCGCGCCAATTCGGCGACATCTG
>JBDTNM010000133.1:0-8524 GCA_039933735.1 bacterium
CTGACGGGAGCGCTGAAGAATGCCCTCGACCTGCTGCCAATCGAAGCGTTGCAAGGGAAACCGGTGGGGATCGTGGCCATGGGGGCGACACTCCACCACTACCTCGGCGCGGAGAGCCATTTGCGCGATATCCTCGCCTGGTTCGGCGCACTGACACTGCCGACGGCCGTCTACCTTTCCTCCGCGGATTTCAGCGACGGAGTGCTGACGGAGAAAGCGGGAGCTGCCCTCGATGCGCTCCTGGCACAGGCCGGCGCATATGCCGCGGTTGCAGGCACGCTCCCAGACGGGCCGACACCACTGGCGGCAGCAAGCCGCCCGAAAGGCTAAGAGCGATGGATGCTCCCGAGCCGTCAGTCGCCACCTGCGTCCATCGCTGGCTGATCGATTCGCCAACAGGTGAATTCAGCCGGGGCACGTGCAAACTCTGCGGGGCTGTCCGGGAGTTTCCTCAGAATCCGCAGACGCGCGCAGCCTACATTCGATTAAGGTGAGAGAAGGATGACTGCGGAAGAACCTGCATCCCGTCCGCCGTTGTTTCTCTTGCCTGGCGAGGGCCGCTGGGTTAGTTCCGGGCCGGGAGGCAGGACGACGTTCAAAGCCACCGGCGCCGAAACGGAGTCGCGATTCGGTCTGTTCGAGTCAGTTCAGCCGGCCCATTCCCGTGGACCCGAGTTGCATCTCCACCGGCGGATGACGGAGATGTTCTGGGTGCTCGAAGGAACCATTCACATCGAGGCCGGAGGCCAGGCGATAGACGCGCCCGCCGGCTCGTTTGCTTTGGTCCCGCCGGGCACCCTGCACCGATTCAACAATCCCCTGGATGTGCCCTCGCGGATGCTGATTATGTTTTCGCCGGGCGACGACCGGGAGAAGTACTTCGAAGGTCTGGCAGAGTTCGCGGCTCGCAGCAACCCGCCATCACGCGAGGAAGTGCTCGACCTGATGCACCGCTACGACCAGTTCGTGCCCGGGGACTGACTAAAAGGGCAGATCCAGCAGGCCGAGAACGGATTCCGCGAACTCGGCCGCCGCGAGAACCGTCGTGTCGCTGCCTGGCTTGCCCACCAGCTGAAGGCCCAGGGGCAATCCGTTCGAGAGACCACAGGGCACGGTGGCAGCGGGGAACCCGACCAGGCTCCAGGGGCTGAGCAACGAAGCATCGCCGGTGGAGTCGAGGCCTTTGGGCGCTGGCGCGGGCGTGGTTGGCATGACGAGGATGTCGAATTGGTCGAACAACAAGGCGAGCTGCTCCTTAAGAATCCGCCGCGCGCGCAGTGCCTGGATGTAGTAAGTGACCGGCAAGAGGGAAAACGCCTTCACGGATTGAACGTGCCGGGGAGTCATACGGTCTTCCTGCTCGGCGAGTCGGGTCGCGTGATAGGTGACCATTTCGGGACTCATTATCAGCCGGTGGATGGCCTGCTGAGCCGCGAAGATCGGCGGAAGGTGAGCCTCAGCAACAGTTGCGCCGCCGTCGCGCATGAGTGACACGGCCCGTTCGACCGACTCGACGACCGGCTGTTCGCTCCGTTCGAGAAAGAACTCGCGAACGAGTCCGATTCGCCATGGCCCAGTGCGAAGAGGCGAGACGGGCCTGGCGCGAGCGATGGCGTCGAACACGAGGGAGAGGTCCACCGCCGTGCGGGCGATGATCCCCGGGTGGTCGAGCGTCCACGAGACGGGCAACAGGCCTTCCCGCGAAATCGCCCCGTGTGACGGCTTAAAGCCCGCTATTCCGTTGTAGGCCGCAGGGCGGAGATTCGATCCGCCGGTTTGAGTACCGATCGCCACAGGCACCATGCGAGCGCCAACCGCCGCCCCGGAGCCGGAACTCGAGCCGCCGGCGGTGTGTTCGAGATTCCAGGGATTCCTCGTTGGCGGCGGCATTCCCATCCCGGCGAACTCAACCGTCTCGCACTTCCCGAGGATGATTGCGCCGGCCGCCCGCAGAGCCGCGGCAACCGCCGAATCGCCGTAGGCCGCCGACGGATCCATGGTCTTCGAATTCGCCACGGTCGGCATCGCCTGCACGTGAAAGACGTCTTTGATTCCGACAGGAACACCGTGCAGCGGACCACGGAGGTCGCCATTCGCGGCCTCGCTGGTGAGGACTTCGGCCTGAGCCAGAGCGGTTTCGCGATCCACAAACGCCCAGGCGTGAACGCGGTCCTCAAGCTCGTCTATCCGCAAGAGGGCTGAACTCACGGCTTCCGTGGGGGTGCAAGTTCGGCTGGCGATGCGGGTGGCGAGGTCGCTCGCCGAGAGGTCGTAGGCAGGTGCAACGGTGGTCATTAGGTGGCCTCCCACATTCGAGCGGGGTCCTCGCCGAAGAGAGGCTCGGTCTCGTCGGGAATATCGAGCGCGCCGACCACCGCCATGGCCTCGGCGATGCTGCGAAGATTCGTCGTGATTTCGGACGCGGCCGCAGCCCCCCAGGTGAGGACCGCTGAGGCAGAAAGAAACTGAAACGCTTCTTCGGCGGAAAGGGCAGGTTTCAATCGCATTGAACATTCCTATTGAGAGAGAAGACTTAGCCGCTGCAGACGGGCAACGTATTGCCAAAAGGTTTCACGAGTGTTGCTTCTTCCACGTTCTGAACGTACGCGGTGATGAACACGATGTTTCAGAAGATGTTTCCATTCTTCACACCGGTACACATGTTCGAAATGCCGAAACTTTCCGTACGAATCGAGACGGAAGGGCGAAACGAGACGGTAACCTCAATGTTCAACAGTGGCACCAAGATCACAGCAGGGGCGGCTGCAGGAGGTACCCAATGATCAAGGAAGCATCTCTGTTGCTCCTCACGCCGGTGCCCGCTGAACGGCAGGACCTGGTGATGGAAGCACAACGGGCTGGATTCGAAGTGCTCGCTCGGCCCGCCATGGCCAACCCTCCCCGCCGGGCGCTCGACTATGACATCGTTGCCTACGACTGGTCCGATGGCCTGCCCGGGGATTGCGCCCGCAAGGTCGAGGAATTCCTCGACAACCCCGAACGGACGTCAGCGGTGGTTGCGCTCGTTCATCCGCCAGTCATGGGCCATCGATGCGGCCTCTTCCGGCACCTCGACGACCTTGTCTTTCCGCCTTACGAACCAAAGGAAGTGATTGCCCGGCTCATCCGCCTGGCGGAACGCCGCCGAGAGCACGTCAACGTGCTGATCGCGGACGACATTTCGGTTGACCTGGCCGGACACGAAGTGACCGTGCACGAGGAGCGCATCGCACTGACGCACACAGAGTTCCTGGTGTTGGCGCATTTGCTTTCGCACCGCGGACGGGTTGTGACACGGGACGAACTGGGCCGGGCCGTGTGGGGCAGCCAGATCGCGCCCAACGCAGAGGCCCTCGACGTCCACGTCCGGCGGATGCGGAGCAAGCTCCGCACGGCCGGGGCGAACCCTGTCGAAACCGTTCGAAAAGTGGGTTACCGCTACGCAGGTCGAGCCTGAATCGGTGCCGTGATGTGCCCGTAATTCGAGCAATCCAACGTTCACTGCCTCGTCGGAAAACAGTCGGTTTGGCGCAACTGAGGCGAAACGCCACCCCTAGAGCATTGGCCCATGCACTGACGGAGAACCGGGAATGATCCGTCCCGGTAATTCGAAGGGATGTGGAGGTTCGTTCCATGGCTGGTTACCTCATCCGGCGGTTACTCCTCTCGCTCGTCACGCTCTGGATTGTGTCGTTCATGGTCTTCTCGCTGTTGCGAATTGTGCCCGGCGACACGGTCACCGCACTGATCGCCGACACCGGCCTGGTGCCGAAGGAGAACATCGACGCCGTCCGGGCTGACCTCGGTCTCGACAAACCGTTTATTCAGCAATACGCGACGTGGATGGGCAATCTGCTTCGCGGAGACTTCGGGGAGTCGTTCGTCCGACGTCAATCGACAATGGTTGACATCAAAGAAGCACTACCGGTCACGGTAGAAATCGCAGTTGTCTCGATTTTGCTGTCGCTCTTCATCGGAATGCCGCTTGGGATTGTGGCAGCCCTCCGACGCAATGGGATGGTGGACCATTTCACTCGTGTGTTCGGATCACTTGGAATCGCCGTACCAGACTTCTTCATCGGGACGATCGTCATCATCTGCATGGGGAAGTATCTCCATTATCTGCCGCCACTGGGCTTCAAGGCTGTGTGGGAAGACCCGCTGACGAACGCGGCCCAGATGTGGATCCCTTGCACCTTGATCGCACTCCGCCTGAGCGCCGTGACGATGCGGATGACGCGCTCCGTCATGGTTGAAGTGCTCACCCAGGACTTCGTCCGGACGGCGCGAGCAAAGGGATTGCATCCGATGGTCGTCAGCGTTCGGCATGCCACGAGAAACGCGGTTCTCCCGGTGATTACGGTGGTGGCGAGCCAGTTTGGAGCTCTTCTCGGGGGCGCTCTGGTAATGGAAACGCTGTTCTCGTTGCCGGGCCTCGGGCAGAGCACGCTCACGTCGATTCAGCGGCGGGACTACGCCCAGGTGCAGATGAACGCGCTCTTTGTCGCCACGATCATCGTTGTCCTGAACATCATCGTCGACCTCGCATACGCGGCCCTCGACCCGCGCGTACGCGTCCGCTAGGCAGCCCCGGAGGAACACCATGGCCATCAACGAGACTGTCGCCCTACCCCGAAGCGTTCCCGGCATGCAGGTACGCGGCACACTGCCGCGATCGATCGCTGCATGCACGAAGTTCGCGCGAAAGAACCCGCTTTCGGGCGCGGCTGCGGTGTTCCTGATCTTCATCACCGTCGTCGCGCTCGCAGCGCCACTCATTGCTCCGTACAACCCGCTCGATATTGCGCCGGCGGACCGGCTGCAGGCGCCGAGCTGGGCACACCCAATGGGGACGGACAACCTCGGGCGCGACATGCTCAGCCGAATCATCTACGGGGGCCGAATCTCGCTGGCGGTTGGATTCTGGTCGGTCGTCCTCGGGACCTGCACCGGAGCTGTCATCGGCATCGTGAGCGGGTACTACGGGGGCGTCGTCGACATCGTCATCCAGCGGATCGTCGATGCGATGCAATCGTTCCCCGGGCTCCTGATGGCACTGGCGCTGGTCTCGGTGCTGGGCGCCAGCACGATGAATGTGATCATCGCTATCTCGCTGGTGGTCGCTCCGCTCGACTCCCGAGTAATTCGGAGCGCGACACTCCAGGTACGGGGGATGGATTACATCGCTGCGGCACGGAGCGTTGGGGTGAGCGACTCGCGGATCATGTTCCGGCATGTCCTGCCGAACGTCGCGGCGCCGTTCATCATCATCGCTGCCGTGACCTTCGGCGGAGCCATATTGATCGAAGCATCGCTCTCCTTCCTCGGCCTCGGAACTCCGCCGCCGGCGCCCTCCTGGGGCGGGATGCTCAACGGCGCAGGCCGCCAGTACCTTGAAAAGATGCCCACGCTGGCACTCTTCCCCGGCCTGGCCATTTCGTTCACGGTCCTCGCCCTCAACCTGCTCGGCGACGGGCTCCGCGAAACCCTCGACCCGCGCCTCAAGGGCCGCGACTAAACACGCGGCAGCCCTGGAATCTTCGAACCTGCCAACGGTTCCCGCTGGCTCCAATCCTTTCGCGCCCAATCCGCAGGAGAAACGTTAATGGCTATCTGGGAACAGTTCCTTACCGAAGACGACAAGAAGGTCCTCGCGAAGCGCAAGAAGCGTGCCGCTGGAGGTCTCGGCAAGAAAACCGCGCTGCTCGTGATCGACATGCAGGTGACCGCCTGCGGATACGACAAGCCAATCTACGAACAGCTCGACGAATACCCTGGAGCCTGCGGCCCGCACGCATGGAAGTCCATCGGCTATCAGCAGAAGCTGCTCGCGGCGGCCCGCGCCAACGGCATGCAAGTGATCTACTCAAAGCACTACTTCAAGCCTGAGACCGGTTTGCCGTCGGCCGACCCGAGCAGCAACTTCAGCTCGCTGAACCCGAATTCTGAAATCCCGGTCGAAGTGGCGATGATGCCCGGCGACCTCCTCGTCGAGAAGCAGGTGCCGAGCTGCTTCGGCTTCACGAACCTGCCGTTGATGCTCCAGAACCAGGGCATCGACAGCCTCTTAGTGGTGGGAAATAGCACGAGTGGCTGTGTCCGCGCGACCTGTGTCGATGCTCGTGGATTCGGGATCAAGGTGCAGGTCATCGAAGAAGGCGTCTTCGACCGCATTGAGTTCTCCCATGCGGCCGCGCTCTTCGACATGCAATTCAAGATTTGCGACGTCATTTCGTTCGACCAGGCAATCGAGACCATCACCGGCGTGAAGTCCGAGACGCGAGAACCGGCGCTCGTCGGCTAACCGGCCTATCTGAAAGGAAGGTGCGCCATGGTCTCGGACCCCGGGCGCTACGATTATTCGGCCATTATCGATAGGCCGCCGCTCTCTTTGCCGAACAACGCACGGCTCGCAATCTGGTTCGCTCCCAACGTCGAACACTACGAATACCTGCCTCCGGAGAATCCACAGCGGAATCCGTGGGCCGCTCGGCCCCACCCGGATAGCTCGAACTATTCCTGGCGCGACTACGGCAACCGCATGGGCGTCTGGCGAATGTTCGAATTGTTCGACAAGCACGGTATCCGGGGCACGGTTTCCCAGAACGTCGCCGTCTTCGATCACTTTCCAGAGATCGCCGAGGCGATGGTCGCCCGCGATTGGGACTACATGTCCCACGGGATCTACAACACGCGCTACGCCTTCGGCATGGACGAAGAACTGGAGTGGGAGATGATCCGGGACGTCATCTCCACGGTGAAGCGGCACACGGGAAAGATGATCTCGGGTTGGCTCGGGCCTGCCCTTTCGACCACCCTGCGAACACCAGACCTCCTCGCCAAAGCAGGCGTGAAATACTGGGTGGACTACTTCCACGATGACGAACCCGGGGAAATCAAGACGGAGACCGGCCGCCTGATCTCAGTCCCCTATAGCATCGAAATCAACGACGCGATTGTGCTCGGCATGGGTCAGAAGACCGGCGCCGAGTTCGGCCAAATGATTAAGGACCAGTTCGATGTGCTCTACGCCGAAGGGGCAACGCATCCAAAAGTAATGGCAATCTGCCTGCATCCATACCTCATCAACACTCCATCGAGGCAGAAGTACCTGGATGAGGCGCTCACGTACATCCGCAGCTTTCCAGATGTCTGGCTCGCCACTGGCGAAGAGATTGCGGACCACTATCTCGCCACGGTTCCCGCGCCGAAGGTTGCCGTCGGGGCGGCCTCATGAATTCGACCTACAACGACCGCAACATCCACGCCACGAGGATGGACCACGACCTCTACAACTTCTCGGCATTCGCCGCCCGCCCAAGCTGGTCATGGCCGAATGGCGCGAAGCTGGCGGTGATGTTCCTTATCGATGTCGAGTTCCAGGACCTCGAACTCCCTCCCGGAGTGTGGCGTCCTGCGGGCACAGCGGTTTCGCTGGACGTCCGCAACTGGAGCCATCGCGATTACGGCGCACGTGTTGGCGTATTCAGGCTGGCGAGCCTGCTCAACGAATACGGCATTAAGGCCACGTCGCCAATCAGTGACATGGTGCTCACGCGGTCACCGCGTGTCGCCGAATACGTCGCCGAGCTGGGCTGGGAAATCGCGGGCCACGGCGCGAAATCGAACCATCTCATCACCTCGCAGATGTCAGAGGAGGACGAGTGGGCATACCTCCAAGCATCCCGCCAGGCGATCCACGCGGCCACCGGGGTCTTTCCGCGAGCCTGGAAAAGCCCGCTCTCCAGCGAATCGGCCCGAACGCCATTTCTCGCGGCGAAGGTCGGCTACGACATCCTCCTCGACTGGGCGAACGACGATCAGCCATACGACATGCTTCCGCCAGAGGGCCCTCTCACGGCGCTGCCAGTCTCGGTCGAAACCAGCGACAACCTTGTCATCGACGTGCAAAAGCACGCCCCGCCCGTCTTCGAGCAAGTCCTCAAGGACCACTTCGACGCCCTTTACGCTGAATGCGGGACCACCGCGATGGCGATGACCGTCAGTCTCCAGGCCCACCTTTCGGGCCAACCATTTCGTTCCAAGTACATCCGCAACTTCGTTGAGCACGCAGCCGACCACAGCGGAGTCTGGTTCGCTACGGCTTCCGAAATGACCAATGCCTTCCGCAAGGCCACCACTGCACTCGTCTAGCCACTCAGGAGATTCCCTTGCCATTCACCGCAGCTGCCATTCAACTCGGACCGGCCAGCCCCACTATTTCAGAAACTGCGTCGCGGATTGTCGCCTTACTGGATCAGGCAGGTGAGCTGGGTGTCCGCATCGCGTCGCTTCCGGAGCTCGCGCTAACCCCGTACTTCGCGGCGGAAGTGCACGAATCAGTTGTCCACTTCGCCTCGCAGGAAGAGAACGCGGACGCGATCGCCCGCGTGTCCGAGGCGGCGAAGAAGCACGGAATCGCGATGACACTGCCCCTTGCCGAGTTTGACAAGGAGCGCTTGTTTAACAGCATGGCCGTCCTCGACGCCGATGGTTCGCGAAAGGGCACGTTCCGCAAGGTGCA
>JBDTNM010000134.1:0-8417 GCA_039933735.1 bacterium
GAGGCCGCAGCCAGCGGCTACGAATCGGCCGCGGCTCTCCTCGCCGACCTTCGCGGGAGCGACGACCTCCCCATCTACCGCGTTGCCTTCCACCTCGCGCCTGGCCCCGACCCGCGGGATGAACTCGCCGCGACGGTCATCGAAGCCGAATCGGACTTCTCAGAAACCGCCAAACGGCTCGCGCGGCTGGACGCCGCCAATCGCTCCGGCCCATGGACTGCCAAAACGCTCGACCTGATCGCCCGAAACCCAACAGTGCGCGCCGGCGACCTCGCCCCGCAGCTGGGGCAGGAACTCCTCGATTTCAAGCTAAATGTGCGAAAACTGAAGAACCTGGGTCTGACGCTCAGTCTCGGAACTGGCTACCGGCTCTCCCCGCGGGGAGAGGCATTCCGCAATTGGGCCACCAACCGCTGATCGTTTCAAACAGCGACGTCCAAAGTCCTACGCAAGCGAACATCGCTGCCGTAAATCACTGAGATGGACGCGAAAGGGGACGCGCGTGCCGCACTGCTCCGCCGCCTTGCGGCCGAGTTGGATACGGCTTCATCGCCTGCCGAAATTGGCAGCGCCGTCGCTTCGTGTGTCGATGACCTTCGCGAAATGACCGACTTCGACCAGGTTGTGCTCCTGCTCTGCGAGCGCAACCGCGATTGGATCTCCGTCGCCTTCGAAAGCCCGATCGGCGAGAACACGATTCCCTGCCGGCCTTCGCGCGAAGTCGGCCTCGACGTCGTCGCTTCCTTTGTCGATGGCGTTGAGTTCATCCCGGCCGAATCCGCCACCGACGCGAGCAAAGAAATGGCCGCAGCCGGTGTCGGCGTCGCCTGGGCCGGCCCGCTCATGTCGGGCGGCGTGAGCCACGGGATGCTTTCCGTCTCCCGCCGTTCTTCAGAAAAGTTTTCGCCAGCGGGTCTCAGCCTGCTCTCCGAGTTTTCGCGCACCATCGGCCGGCGCCTTGGCGCCCTTGCGGCTCCACGGGTCGCCGTCCAGGAAGCGGCCCGTCGCGACCTCGTCTCCGAAGTCTGCCGTTGGCCGGACGGCGACGAAGAACCCCAGGAGCTTTTCACACGCCTGACATGGCTGCTGCAAAGTAGTGCGCCGATCGAGGCACTGGTGCTGACCTCGGAATCAGACGGTCACCGCCAGGTGCTCGCGACGGTCGGCGATGACACGCCGCGGGCCGTCGCCGAAGCCGCACTACTCAACGCGCCAATCGGCGGCCCGATCGAGTTCGACCCTGCCGACGGTGTCGCGATCGTCCCGCTCACGCGCGGCAGCGACACGATTGGGCACCTCGCCCTGGCGAAATTCGGGATGGTCCCCCTCAGCACCACCGACCTGGCCTTCTTCAACTTCTTCTCGACTGTTCTCGCCCAGGCTCTCGTGAGTCGCCAGCGCGAAATGCAGTTGCGTGCCGCCGAACAGCGCTATCAACACCTCTTTCAGGAAGCGCCGGCGATGTACGTCATCATTGGGGTGCAATCGACGGTGCCGCTCATCGTCGATTGCAACGAATTGTTTCTCGAAGCGCTCGGGTACCCGCGCAATGAGGTCATCGGACGGCCACTCTCGCAATTCGACCCTTCGGAACGCCGCACCCGTACCAGCCGCTTGCGCGTCCTCGCCAACGACGAAGAGCGCACCCTGGTGACCCGCAGTGGAATGACGATCGACACCTTGATGCGCACCACGCCGGAATACGGCCCCACGGGCAAACTGGTGAACGTTTGCGCGATGTACATCGACGTCAGCGAACGCAACCGGCTGCAGCACCAGATCGCCCACCAGGCTTTCCACGATGGCCTCACCGACCTCCCCAATCGCGTGCTCTTCCTCGACCGCCTGGGCCACGCATTGCAGCGAAACAACGCCGTTTCCGTCGCACTGCTCGACCTCGACGACTTCAAAATCGTCAACGACAGCCTTGGCCACGCCAGCGGCGATGAACTGCTGGTCCTTGTCGCCCGCCGGCTGCGCGATTTCCTGATGCCCGCCGACACCATCGCCCGCATGGGCGGCGACGAGTTCACTATCCTGCTCGAAGACCCCGGCTCGGAAGAGAGCGCTCTCGCCCGCATGGAAGCGCTCGCCCAGGCGTTCGAAGTGCCTTTCCGCATTGGCGAACGCGACGTCTACGTCGACGCCAGCATCGGCCTGATCTTCGAATCGAGCCCGGAACTCGACGGGGAGGAACTGCTGCGCCGCGCAGACATCGCCATGTACGAAGCCAAGCGCCGTGGCAAGGGCGGCGTGCAGCTTTTCGAAGCGTCATTTCAGGACATCGCTCGCCACCGCCTCGACCTCGAAAACGACCTCCGCAACGCCATCGATAGTGGACATATCGTCGTCTGGTATCAGCCGGTGATCGATCTTGCAACGGGCGACCTCGCCGAGATGGAGGCGCTGGCCCGCTGGGACCACCCCCAACGCGGCATTCTCCCGCCCTCTGAGTTTATTGACCTCGCCGAAGAGAGCGGCCTGATTGTCAGCCTGGGACGCGAGGTGCTCCGCCGCGCTTGTCTCGATGCCAAACGCTGGATCGAAGAGTTCCACCTGCTGCCGACATTCCGCGTGGCAGTGAATGCCTCGGTGAAGCAGTTAGAGCGCCCGAAGATCGTCGAGGAGATCCTCTCCGTCCTTGATGAGACTGGCCTGCCAGCGCGTCATCTCAAACTTGAGGTCACCGAGAGCCTGATGATGACCGACGGCGACGGCGCCGTCGCCAAGTTGGAGCGCCTGGCCGCTGCCGGGGTCGGCATCGCTATCGATGATTTCGGCACCGGCTACTCGTCGCTGAGCTATCTGAAGCGGCTACCGGTCGACACCGTCAAAATCGATCGGTCCTTCGTGAAGGGCATCGAGGGCGAGGGCCGCGATACGGCCATCGTCCAGGCCGTCGTCGCGTTCGCCGAAGGCATCGGCCTGACCGTCACGGTTGAAGGCGTCGAGAGCCTGGCGCAGTTGAACACGGTGCGGGGCCTCGGCTGTGACCGTGGGCAGGGCTTCTACTTCTCCAAGCCCCTGCCGATGGAACAGCTCACTCGACTCTTCGGTGCCCGCCGCCTGGCGGCCTGATCGTCAGTCGACGAGGTTGTGGGCCTTCGCGAACGGGTCCCAGCTCGAATCCTTGTGCCATTCGTACTCAGTCATCAGCGCGAGTTGTTCGGCGGCCGCTTCTCCAAAATGCTTCGCGATGACGGCGAGTGCCATGTCGATCCCCGCCGACACACCCGATGAAGTCGCGTACGGCCCGTCTTCCACCCAACGAGCCGCTTTCACCCATTGGACCGCTGGCCCCTCCGCCGAGCACGGGCCGAAATAGGCTTTGTTCGTGGTCGCCCGTTTGCCATCCAGCAGCCCGGTGCGCGCCAACAAGGCACTGCCCGAGCACACGGTCATCACCTGCTCCGCGGGCGGGCACACCCTTTGCAAGAACCCGAGCATGGCGGCATTGGATCCTTCGCCGAACGTGCCCATCCCGCCCGGCAGCAGGATGAAGTCCGCAGTCGGGCAGTCCTCGAAGCCGTAATTCGCGTTCAGGCTCACGCCCTGGACGCTGGCGACAGGCCCCGCCCCCTGCGCCACCGTCACGATCTTCACGTGTTCCTGCAGATTCCCGAACATCTCCAGCGGGCCAGCAAGGTCCAACAGTTCGAAGTGCGGGAACAGCACCGCCGCGAGTGTTTTCACGAGCGCACGAGCAGCAGGCAGATCACTTCAGGATGTCCGCCAGCTTCTTGCCGATCATCCTCGCGGCCTCCTGGCCTTCTTCGATGGCCGGGTTCGCGAAGAATCCGTGGATCTGGCCATCGAAGCGCTTTGCCTCGACTTCGACGCCGCTCTCGCGCAGGCGCTTCGCGTAGGCCTCGCCTTCATCTCGGAGCGGGTCGAATTCGGCGGTAATCACGTAGGCTGGCGGCAAGCTGGAATGGTCGCTGAGCCGCAGCGGCGACGCCTTTGGGTGCTGCCCGTCGGATTCGTCGTTGAGGT
Organism: bacterium; assembly: GCA_039933735.1. GTDB lineage: Bacteria > Chloroflexota > Dehalococcoidia > Tepidiformales > Tepidiformaceae > Amarobacter. Next base: position 3,994 of record JBDTNM010000134.1, read on the forward strand.
AGTGGTTCCAAAACCAGACCATCGAATCCTTCGTGAGTAGATACCCATCGGCGTTCGCCGAGTAGGACCCGGTGTCGTAGCTGTGGTTGGTTACGGGGTAAATGAGCGCCTGGTAGGCAATCGCAGGGCCGCCCGCGTCGCGGGCCATGTGCGCAACGACTGCTGCGAGGTTTCCGCCCGCGCTGTCGCCGCCAACCGCCAGCCTGGAGGCGTCAACGCCAAGCTCCGCCGCGTGTTCCGAAACCCACTTCGTCACTTCGTAACAGTCATCGGCAGCCGTCGGGAACTTGCTTTCGGGGGCCAGCCGGTAGTCGACCGAAATCACGACCGCGCCACTTGCGTTCGCCATGATCCGGCAGCCGTAGTCAGACCCATCGAGCGAGCCGATGACCCAACCACCACCGTGGTACCAGACGAGGACGGGCTTCGTGCCAGTCCCTTCCGGGCGGTAGATGCGCACCGGGATATCGGCGCCGTTGGCCGGGATGGTGCGGTCTTCGACCTTCGCGACCGGCTCGCCTTCGGGGCGGGGCGCCAGCGCCATCATTGCCCGCAGTTCGACCGGGTCACCGCCGAGCTGGAACCCGGCGGCCGCCATCGTATCGAGCACAACCTGTGCCTGGGGATTCACTGCCATGTTCGTCTCTCCGTGTGCGGTTTGGGCTAGATCGGCCGGAAAATCGGCACGGGATATTCGCCCGTGTCCTGCTTCTCGTAGTCGACCTTCACCCGCTGGCCGATTTTCACCAGCGCCGTTGGGTCGCCATCGACCATCACGTTCGTGAGCATCCGAAAGCCCTCGTCGAGGTCGACGTATGCCACCGCATAGGCGCCCAGTTCCTGGAAGCCCGGGATGCGGTTCTGCATCACCACCGAAAACGTGTAGACCGTGCCTTCGCCCTTGGACACGTTCCAGGTTTGCTTTTGGCTGCCGCACTTCTGGCAGTGGGCAGTGGGGTAGAAGTTAACGGACTTGCAGTCGTCACAAGTCTGGTAGCGGAGTTCGCCCTCCTTCACGCCATCCCAGTAGTTCTTGGTATCCGGCTCGGGGAAAAATGGTTGCGGTCGATTCGGCATCTATCTGTCTCTCCTTCTTAGGCTGCGAAAACGAGTTAATCGGCGGCGAGGATGACGGTGCCACCGGTGTGGGTGCCACCGAGCAGACCGCCGTTCCCATGGGCGACCGCGAGCTTGGCGCCGGGCACCTGGGAGGTGGATTCACCGCGCATCTGGCGCGTCGCTTCCAGGAGCAGGAAGAGCCCGCGCATGCCGGGATGGTTCGAAGAGAGCCCGCCCCCATCGGTGTTGATGGTGAGGCCGGGCTTGTCGAAAGCGAGGTGTCCATCGCCGATGAATTGACCAATTTCGCCCTTCTTGCAGAACCCGAGGTCTTCAAGGCAGGTCGCGACGGTGATCGTGAACGAGTCGTAGATCATCGCGATGTCGATTTCGGAAGGGGTTACCCCGGCCTGGGCGAATGCCGGCGGGCCGCTCTGGGCGGCGGCGCTGGTGGTGATATCGCCGCCGTTTTCGCGGTACTTGGTGGCCTCGCCCGAACCGAGGATCCAGACCGGCTTCTTCTTGATGTCGCGCGCGATTTCCGGCGCGACGAAGACACAGGCGCCTCCACCATCCGAAACCATGCAGCATTCGAGCAGCCGCAGCGGGGTCGCAACCATGCGCGACTCAAGCACATCGGCAACGGAGATGTTGTCGACCTTCACGAACTGCAGGTCCGTCATCGCCTTCACCGCGTCGGGGTTGCGCATGGCGTGCTTGCGGGTGGCGACCGAGATTTCGGCGAGTTGTTCGTTGGTGGTGCCGTACTGGTGCTGATGCCGCTGCTTCACCATGGCGTAGTTGCTGATCAAGGTGGAGCCGTAGGGCGCTTCCATGTTCGCCTGCCAGCTGGCGCCGCCACGCCCGCCGCCGGTGCCAATTGCGAACCGCTGCGAGGCGGCAGTCGATCCATAGGTGGTCACGGCCACTTTCACGCGGCCGGCAGCGATATCCCTGAGGGCATGCGCTGCGTGGAATTCGTAGGAGGAACCACCGACCTGGGTGGTATCGATGACGCGAGGCTTCAGGCCGAGGTACGCCGCCAGGCCGAGGCCGCCGCCGCCTTCGCCATCGCCCGCATCGTAAAGCCCATCGACATCCGACCACTTCAGGCCGGCATCATCGAGCGCGGCCTTCAGTGAGGCCGCCTTGATCTGCATCGCCGAAACCCCGGGCGCGACCCGGAGCGGGTATTCGTGGATGCCGGCAATAGCCGCGTTTCGCGTTTGACTCATGAAGTCCCAACCTTCCTCAATAGTGTGTTTCAGGAACCCGGACAGGCGGGATCGGCGCCACCAAGCGCGCCCGACTGCGGGGCCTTTAGGCGGCTTGTCCGCCAGGTGGCGCAAGGATAGCGTACGGAGGTGCGAATTGGGCTAATCGCCGATACACACCTGCCTTCTCTCGTCCGTGTCCTCGATGAACTTGGCCCCCAGGCCGGAGATGCACTCCGCGGGGTCGACCTCATCCTGCACGCGGGAGATGTTGCCGCGCCCTCAGTACTCGATTGGTGCGCCCAGTTTGCGCCCCTCCTCGTGGCAGAAGGGAACAACGACCTGTTCGTCGACCCGCGGATGGCCAAGATGCAGTTCCTGGATATCGATGGCTGGCGAATCGGCATGACGCACGAGCTTCGCCCTGAATCTCGTCCTATCCCCCAGATCCTGAATTCGAGCCTCAACGGAGAGCGCGTCGACATCCTCATTGGCGGCGACACGCACGTCGAACGCCTCGAATACCGCGACCAGACGATCCTGATTAACCCCGGCAGCCCGATCCTGCCGCATCACCTTTCGACGCGGCTCGGGACGATCGGCATTCTCGAAATCTCGCGGGACCGCGTCTACGCAGAAATCGTCGTCCTCGGTCATACGGAAGGGGCGCGCAACCCGTGCCGGCCAATCGAATTGGAACTCTCAGCTGCGGAACACGAAGCCGCCCGGGCGGGATGACGCCTATACTGGACGCCATGTCCGGTACCTGTACCACCTGCGGCAGCGCCCTCCATTCCGATCTCTCGCGCAGTTTCGGACGTTGCGGGCCGTGTCGCAGCGGCGAGGATCAACTCGCCGCTCCGTCGTTCACGCCGCCACCCGCCCCCAGGCCGCGCGTCGAGGAACCCCCGAAGCCGAACTGAATCTTCCGTAAGAAGGTGCACCCGTTTCCGGCTGCGCCTCCTGGGTTGGGGAGCCGGCTGACTCTGATCAAGAAATCGCCCCCCGGCAGGTGTCATTCGCGCGGCCGAAGAAACACCGACACCACTTTCGAACTCATGCCTTCGTGTGAAGTGATGATGCGTGTTTCATGGGGACGGACGAATTCGACGCCCTCGAAACAGCCCTACGGACGAACCTCTAGAATCCCGTCACAACCAACTCGGAGGAGGCCTCGCCCATGGATGGACTGCAACTGACTGGACTCGAAGGGAAGGTGGCAGTGGTCACCGGTGGCGGAAGGATGCGAAGCATTGGCCGGCCGATCGCCGTGGAAATGGCCAAAGCCGGCTGCCGAGTGGTGGTCACCGGTTCGGGGCGCCCGCCCGAACAGTATCCCGATGATGAGAAAGAGGCTGGCTGGCGCGACGTCGAATCGGTCGCCGACGAGATTCGGGCGATTGGAGGGCAATGCCTCGGGCTCGCCTCCGATGTGGGCGATGAGACGGCCGTCCGAGATCTCCTCAAGCGCACTCTCGATGAATATGGCCGCCTCGACTTCGTGATCAACAACGCGGGCGCCGCTCGCGGCCGGGACCGGGTGCCGGTGGTGGACATGCCAGTTGACGCCTGGGACACGGTTATACGCGTCAACCTGCGCGGCACTTTCCTGATGTCCAAGATCTTCGGGCAGCACCTGATCGACGCCGGCCACGGCGGATCGATCGTCAACATCTCCTCGATCGCGGGGAAACTCCTCCCGCCGAATACCTCTGCGTACGCCTCCAGCAAGGCCGGCATCCAGGCCCTGACCGCGTCGATGGCGCAGGAAGTCGGGCAGTTCGGGATTCGGGTGAACGCCATCTGCCCTGGCCTCGTCGACACGGTCCGGATCGATGACATCCGAGGAACGCCGGCATGGGACCAGGCAACCGGCCGCATCTCGCTGCGGCGCATGGGTTCGGGTGAGGAAATCGCCTGGGCGAGCATTTATCTCTGCAGCGAACAAGGGGCCTGGATGACGGGCCAGTCGATCAATATCGATGGTGGCATGGCGGTCCAGCACTGAGGGAAATCCCGGTTGCGCCTTCACTCTGCCGCGTCGAAACTTGAACCGATCCCCGATAGCTCAATGGTAGAGCACGCGGCTGTTAACCGCGGTGTTCGTGGTTCGAGTCCACGTCGGGGAGCCATTTCTTTTCGCGAGCGGCC
>JBDTNM010000135.1:0-8344 GCA_039933735.1 bacterium
TTCGACGACGCGGCCTTCGGCATCAGTTGCCTCGAAACAGCCCTCGCCAGCCTCACAACCCTCATCTCCCGCGGCGAACTCGACCTGCCATCAACCATCAGGGCGCTGACCAGCGGCCCGGCAGGCGTGTTCCGCTTCCCCGCAGGGATTGGCACGCTCTCGCCCGGCGCACGAGACATCACGGTCTTCGACCCCTCCCACCGTTGGACCGTCGAACCTCGGGCCTTCGCCTCGAAGGGCCGCAATACACCACTCGCCGGGCAGGAACTCACGGGCGCCGTCCGCGCAGTCATCTTCGACGGCCTCCTGGCGTTCGAACTGGAGGCCGCCGGTGCCTGACGCACTTCTTGTCCTCGCCGACGGCACCTCGTATCCCGGCAACAGCGTTGGCGCTCCCGGCTTCACCGATGGCGAAGTCGTGTTCAATACCTCGATGACCGGCTACCAGGAGATGCTCACCGACCCGTCCTACGCCGGCCAGATCCTGGTCCTCACGTACCCGCTCATCGGCAACTACGGGATCAACGAGCGCGTCGAAGAGTCCGCGCAAATCCAGCCCGCCGGGCTCGTTGTCCGCGAGGCCGCGCTGCGCCCGTCACATCTGCTCTCGCAAAGCCCGCTGCGCGAGTTCCTTAAATCCCGCGGCGTTGTCGCGATCGACGGGATCGACACGCGCGCCGTCACCCGCCGCATCCGCATCTCCGGAGTCATGCCCGGCACAATTACCACCACCGAATCCGCCGCCGAAGCCACCGAACGCTTGCGCGCATTCGCGGGCTACGACGACGTGAACTGGGTCGATACCGTCACAACTGACCATGTGTTCGATTGGAACACCCCGTCCGGCGAAGGACGCCACAAGATCGCACTCCTCGACGGCGGTGTGAAGCGGAACATCATGCGTTCGCTCGAGGCTCGCGGATGCTCGGTCCGGGTGTTCCCATCGAACACGCCGGCGGAAGACCTGCTCGCGCTCAATCCCGATGGCATCGTCCTTTCCCCCGGCCCCGGTGACCCTCGCCTGCTCGATGCGATGGTCGGCGAAGTCGCCAAACTCATCGGCAAAGCCCCGATCCTGGGCATCTGCCTCGGCCACCAGGTCGCCGCGCGAGCGCTCGGCGCCGGCACATTCAAGCTGCCGTTCGGTCATCGCGGCGGGAATCACCCCGTCCAGGACCTCGCCACCGGCAAGGTCACCATCACCGCCCAGAACCACGGCTATGCCGTGGACCCGGACGGACTCAACAGCGCGGCCTATGTCAGCCACATCAATCTCAACGACCAGACGGTCGAAGGGATCGCGCTCCGGCACGAACCCTTGATGACCATCCAGTATCATTCCGAAGCCTGCCCGGGACCGCTTGATAACGCCTACATCTTCGACCGGTTCGTGGAGATGATGGCAACAGTTCGTGGAGGGGTTCGATGACTCGTTCAACCGAAATTCGCAGAGCGACCGATGCCGACGCCGAAGGCGTTGCCGCGATTCTTCGCGGCATGGGCAAAGAAAACGTCGGCCTTCAGGGACCCTTTGATGGCGACTACGTCCGCACCTGGCTCAAACGCCTCGGTGACGATGGCGCCATCTTCGTCGCCTACGATGGCAGCATCCCCGTGGCCTTTGGCGCGCTCGATTTTGATACCGCCCAGGCGCATACCGGCCTGCTCGGGGTCTGGGTGCTTCCAGACCATCGCCGCCGCGGCCTCGCAACCGACCTCGCAGACGAAGTCCTCGATTTCGCTCGCGAAAAAGGCTACAAGGCCATTCGCGGCCGCCTGCCCGATGGCAACGAGCCCGCGCTCAGCTTCCTCTCCGGCATCGGCGCCATGGTGCCTCTGCGCAACCCCAGCATGACGTTCGAGTTGCCGCTCTGAGGTGGGAACCGCGCCTCGAGGCCTCGCAATGACCGCGGCGCCGCGGCGGCGGAACAACGCTCCGCTTCGGCCTCGCCGCAAGGCCACGACCGTCCCGGACGTGCTCTTCGCTTTGGGCATGGCGCTCCTCGTCATGGCCACGATCTTCTTCATCGCCTCCTTCGTGGATGAAAATCTCTCCAACGGCGATGCGGGCACAGTCCTCGCGAGAGCGTTCGCCGGCACCCTCGCGGTGTCCGCGCTCTTCGCCTTCCTCCTCGGCATCCTTCTCCTGCGTAGTGACCGCAACCAACTCGATCACTATGTCGCGCCCCTCCTGATCGGAGGGTTCGTGGGAGCTATCGAAGGTTGGCTGTTTCTCGCCGCTCAGCCACCGGTTTTCTTGCTCGTCCCACTGCTTCTACTCGTGTTTTCACTCCGGCCGTTGCGCCGCGCGCTCTCGCGAAGATTCCTGCCGCGGCAGTCGGCGAGGTAGCACGGTGAAGCAACAATCTCCACCGACGGACCCCTTCCCGCGAGGCGCCGCCGACTGTTCCAATCCGCAACGAGTTCCTGAAGGAGGATCTGTTTGAAGCCAGCCAGCGTTCTCATTATTGGCTCGGGCCCGATCGTCATCGGCCAGGCCGCCGAGTTCGATTACGCCGGCACGCAGGCCTGCAAAGCCATGCGCGAGGAGGGTGTCCGCAGCATCCTCGTCAATTCCAATCCCGCCACCATCATGACCGACCTGGACATCGCCGACGCGGTCTACATCGAACCGCTCACCGTGCCAGTCCTCGAACGAATCATCGCCCGGGAGCGCCCTGAGGGGCTGCTACCGACGATGGGTGGCCAAACGGGTCTCAACCTGGCCGTGGAACTTGCCAAAGCTGGCATCCTCGAGAAATACAACGTCCGCATGCTCGGCACCCCGCTCGAAGGCATTCGCCGCGCCGAAGACCGCGAGCTCTTCCGCGACATGCTCGCCAAGCTCGGCGAACCCGTCCTTGAGAGCGAGGTCTGCCACACCCTGGAAGAATGCGTCGCTGCCGCCGAAAAGATCGGCCTTCCGGTCGTCATTCGCCCTGCCTACACGCTGGGCGGCACCGGCGGCGGCATGGCCTTCAGCATGGAGCAGTTGCGCACCGTCGCCGCCGGCGGTCTCGCCGCCAGTCCGATCACCCAGGTGCTCGTAGAAAAGAACCTCCTCGGCTGGAAAGAAGTCGAATACGAAGTCATGCGCGATGGCGCCGGCAACTGCATCACCATCTGCAACATGGAAAACTTCGACCCCATGGGCGTCCATACCGGCGACTCCATCGTCGTCGCCCCCTCGCAGACGCTCAGTGATAAGGACTACCAGATGTTGCGCTCGGCTTCGCTGCGCATCATCAACGAACTCGGCATCGAGGGCGGTTGCAACGTCCAGTTCTCGCTCGCGCCGAGAAAAGACGTTACGGATTGGGATGGCGACCCCTACGCGCCGCTCCCGTACCACGTCATCGAAGTGAATCCCCGCGTCTCCCGCTCGTCCGCCCTGGCCTCGAAGGCGACCGGCTACCCTATCGCCCGCGTCGCCGCCAAGATCGCTTGCGGCAAAACCCTGGACCAGATCCCTAACGCCGTCACGCTCAAGACCACGGCGGCGTTCGAACCAGCGCTCGACTACTGCGTCGTCAAGATCCCTCGCTGGCCGTTCGATAAGTTCGCACTCGGAGACCGCCAGCTTGGCACGCAAATGAAGGCCACCGGCGAAGTCATGGCTATCGACCGCTGCTTCGAGGCCGCGCTGAACAAGGCCGTCCGTTCGCTCGAAGTCGGCGGCCACAGTCTCCTCTGGGAACGCCCGGACTGGCGCAACAACGTCGAGTTCCCCCTCCACGCCACCGATGAACGCCTCTGGGCGTTGATGGCTGCGCTGCGTCGCGGCGCCAAACCCTTCGACCTCTCCCGCCAGACCGGCATCGATCCCTGGTTCACCGAGCGGCTCGAAAACATCGTCGCAATGGAGAGGCGCCTCCTCAACGAAACACTGCAGCCCGACCTGCTGCGTGATGCCAAACGGCTGGGCTTCAGCGACGAAATGATCGGCCAGCTCGGCGACCGCCTCCCGGAACAGATTCGTGCCCTACGCCACGATTGGGACATTCGGCCGGTCTACAAAATGGTGGATACCTGCGCCGCGGAATTCGACGCCGCCACCCCCTACTTCTACAGCACCTACGAAGTCGAAAACGAGGCAGTCCCGAACGAAGGCGCCGCCGCGATCGTCATCGGCAGCGGCCCCATCCGTATCGGCCAGGGAATCGAATTCGACTACGCCAGCGTGCATGCCGCATGGGCCCTCCAGGCAGCTGGTATCCGCTCAATCATGGCGAACTCGAACCCCGAGACCGTCTCCACGGACTTCGACACCTCCGACCGGCTCTATTTCGAACCCCTCGACGAAGAGGGCGTGCGCGACATCATCGAAAACGAAACCGGGTCCAGCGACGAACCTCCCGCCAGCATCGTCCAGTTCGGCGGACAAACCGCCATCAACCTCGCTGGCCCGCTCCGCCGCGCCGGCCTCCCCATCATCGGTTCGAGCGCGGAGACCATCGATACAGCCGAAGACCGGCGCCTGTTCGAACGTTTCCTCCAGGACCTCGGCATCCCGCAGCCCCCCGGCAACGCCATCATGACCCTCGAAGAGGCCATGAAAACGGCCCAGACCATCGGCTACCCGGTCCTCGTCCGCCCTTCCTACGTCCTCGGTGGCCGGGCGATGGAGATCGTCCAGAACGCCACCGAGCTCGTTACCTTCGTCGCTCAGGCCGCCGAAGTATCCCAGGGCAAGCCCATCCTCATCGACAAGTTCCTCGATGGTGCCGAAGTCGAAGTCGATGCGATCTGTGACGGCGAGACGGTCCTGATCCCCGGAATCATGGAGCACATCGAAAAGGCCGGGGTGCATTCAGGCGATTCGATGGCCGTCTATCCTCCCGTCCACCTCGATGCTGAAGAGCGCGCGACGATCGTCGATTACACGCGTCGGATCGTCCTCGGGATGGGAGCCATCGGCCTGACCAACATCCAGTACGTCGTCCTCGCGCGGATACCCGGTGAGGGCCCGCGCGTGTTCGTCCTCGAAGTCAACCCCCGTGCCAGCCGAACGGTACCGTTCCTCTCGAAAGTCACCGGCGTCCCGATGGTCCAGTTGGCCGTCGGCGCCATGCTCGGCCGCAAAATCAAGGATCAGGGCTTCCCCGACGGGCTCTGGCCGGAACGCAACCTTGTCGCCGTCAAAGCGCCGGTATTTTCGATGTCCAAGCTCACCGGCGTGGACACCTACCTCGGACCGGAGATGAAAAGCACCGGCGAAGTCATGGGAGTCGATCGCACCTTCGAAGCAGCCCTGGCGAAGGCCCTCATGGCCTCCGACCTCGCCCTCAAGCGCAACTCAAGCGTCCTCCTCAGCATCAGCGACCGCACGAAGGCCGATGCCCTGCCGCTCATTCATCAGCTGCACGAATCAGGCTGTCGCATCTTCGCAACCGAAGGCACGAGCAAGATGATCGAAGCCCTGAACATCCCCGTCACCTCCGTCACGAAAGTCCTCAGCGGCGATCATCCCAACGTCGTGGACGTCATCATGGATGGCTCCGTGCAGTGCGTGATCAACTCGTCTGAAAACCGCTACACCGGCTCCCTCCGCGATGGCTTCCACATCCGCCGCGCCGCCGCCGAAAAACGAATCCCCTGCTTCACCTCGATCGATACCGCTCGGGCCGCTGTCGGCGCCCTCGTCACCGCCGCCGAATACGAGGTCGCAACCCTCCGCGAGTACGTCGGATGAACATCGAAGAAACCCGCATCATCTCCACCGAACGGGCCTGGGACGGCGCCTTCATCACGTGGTTCCACGGCCCGTCGCTGACGAACGGAGTCGAAGCAGGGCAGTTCGTCATGGTGCATTGCAGCGCCGAAGGCGCCGACCCGATGTTTGCCCGGGCGTTCAGCTACTACAAAATCGATGGCGACCGCTTCGCAGTTCTCTACGCCGCCATTGGCCGGGGCACTCGCTGGCTGAGCGAACAGCCCGCTGGCGCGGCCGTCAAAGTCTATGGCCCGCTCGGAAACGGCTTCACCTTCCCCGATACCCCCGCGAACCTGCTGCTCGTCGGCGGCGGCGTGGGCGTCGCGCCACTCGTCGATACTGCCGAGCGCGCGATTCGGGCTGGTCACCACGTCGTCGCCGCAATGGGCGGCCGCAGCGCCCGGCACGTCCTCGCTGCGAGCGAATGGCCGAAAGAAGTTGAGTACGTCGTAGTCACCGAAGACGGCTCGGCCGGGGCAAAAGGCTTCGTCACCCAACACCTGGGCAAGTACCAGGAATGGGCCAACCGCATCTACGCCTGCGGCCCAAACCCGATGTTTCAGTCACTCGCGGACGTCCTCCGCAACAACGGCCGCCGCCAATTCCCAGAGATCCTGATGGAAGAAAACATGCCCTGCGGTTGGGGCATGTGCTATGGCTGCGGCATCTTCACCAAGCACCACGGCGTCAAGCTCTGCTGCAAAGACGGCCCGAAGTTCAACCTCTTCGACGTGTTCTAGAATCCGTCGATGACTGATTTCCTGCGGACTGACATCTTCGTTTCGAACAGCCTGTTCGAAGCCGAGTTTGCTCGTCAATTCCGTCAGCAGCCCATCCGTTTTCCAATGTTCGGCTTCGATCCCAAAGTTCACTCTGTGAGGCTGCCAGTCTCCACGATCGAAGAAATCGGTCTTACCGGCGCGACGGATCGGGGAAGGTACCACGGAGGTATTGGCCTTCTTCGCGTTCGCATTGGTGACCGGGATGCGCTTTGCGCCTGTGATGGACCGGCGGCCAGTGACGTTCCCATCGTAGGTCGGATCGTATTACACCAACTGTTCCTCGAAGTCGACGAAACAGGGACTCTCCACTTTGAACCAGTGGTGTATCGCATCTAGTCGCTAGCCGCAGGCAGCCCGCACGAACCGTTCATTGATCCCCGAAGTCCATCCGTCATCCGCAATGCGCTCCGACTCCGCGATCATCTCCGGGAAGAAACGCGCCACCCGTGTGTTCCCCTGCAAGAAGTACGCCGCCCACGCCCAGACCCCCACCACGCGGCTCTGCCACCACATGCGTAGTCCGAGCCGGCATTCATCTTCCGTGAGCTGGACATGGTCCCGGTACCCCAGCAGGTACTCCTCCATCAACGGCCCACCGAGAAGTTGCGAAAACGCCAGCGAACGCACAACTTCCCAGACGCGCGGGTCAGCGTGCCAGATCTCCCAGTCCACCAGCGCCGCGATCGAATCTTCCTGCCAGAGCACCTGGTGGTCGTGGAAGTCGCCGTGGATCAACTGCACGGGCAAGGTCGCGAATGCCTCTGGTGGCAGCACCTCCATCGCTTCCAATCGCTTCAGCTGGTTCGTCACAGCTACCTGGAGTTCGGAATCTGCCCCGCTTTCAGCGGCGACGGTCGCGATCCGCTTGAGCAGCTCGACCGACTGCGCCTTGTCCCACCGCATCTGCAACGGCTGCCCGGCGCTCTCGGGATGCTTCGCCAGCGTCGCCTGGGTGAAGCCATGCAACGCGCCGAGTGTCCTCACTTGCTGCGCCGTAAGCGCACCGCGGACGGATAGCTCGCCGTCGATCCACGGATACATCGACCAGCGGCCGGTGCCCATCTTGATGATCGTCTGGCCCTCGGGCGTTTCCTCGGGCAGCGGCGCCGGTACGCCCCGAGCTTCGGCCCAAGCAACCAGCGCGTGTTCGCCCTGGATCCGCGCCGTCTCAAGGTCATCGCGGTGACGGCGGACGAAGAACGGGCCTCCGTCCGTCCCCACCTTGAAGTTCCAGTTCAGCGTCCCGCTAAGCACCGGCTCCGGCTCGCTCGTCGGCCAATAACCGTACCTTCCGATGACATCTGGAATGAGTCCGGCGAAATCCGAATGGTCCGCCACTAACCGGCGGCCTTGACTTGTTCGGTGAGCAATTCGAGCACGCGTTGGCTAATTTGCATCATCACTTCGACCCGTGAGCCGGGAAAGACAACCTCTTCGGTCACCGTCCCATTCGGGCCGCTAACCGCGATGGCGACCGAACCGACGGGCTTCGGCGAACGCCGGCTACCCTGCGGCCCGGCGATGCCGCTTTCCGCGACCGCCCAGGCCGGCCCCATGGCCCGCTTCAATCCCTCGGCCGTCGCCGCAACCCATTGCGGGCTCACCGCGCCGTGCTCCCGAGCGATCTCGCGGTCGAGCCCCAACTGTTCCCAGCGCTGAGCGCCGGCGTAAGGCACCACGCCGCCATCGAACCACCGAGAAGCCGCGGGCACACTCAGCATCCGAGCGCTGATCAGGCCGCCGGCCGTCGTTTCCGAAACCCCGACCTTTTCGCCGCGCGTGACCAGCAGTTCGCCCAGGTTGTAAGCCAATTCATCGTTTTCGAGTGGGTACATGCCCGTGATTCTAC
>JBDTNM010000136.1:0-8303 GCA_039933735.1 bacterium
GGCTCGCGGTCTGATAGAGGCGGGAGCGACCGTCCGTCGAGAAATGTGTCGAGGTCGTCGAACCAGGCATGCCAGCCAGCGACCAGTTGCTCTTCCCCGGGTCCCCTATCCGGGAGGCCGGTTTGCAGAAAGGTGTGTTTGCAGCCTTGGGCAGCTGGTTCGATTGTCCACTCGACGATCGTTGTCCCCCACGCGTAGCGCAAAAGCCGGGCCGGTTCGATGGCAACGATGACGCCATCGAGGAGCCCGCTGTTGGTCTTGCTGAAGTCCACCCGGTAGTCCCCGCCCACGCGAAGGTCGACCGTGGCCGGATACTGCATCCAGCTCGTCACTTCCGTGGGATCCGTGATCGCCCGCCAGAGACGCTCTGCGGAGTGCTTCGATGTGCGGTCGTAGCGAATTGAGTAGCAATGGGTCAGGGTGCCTAGGTCGCTCAAGAGTTCTCCTCCATGTGACGTTCGAGGTCGTCGAGTTTCGAGGTCCAGAACTTGCGATAGCGCTGCAGCCAGGTATCGAGCTCGCGCAGCGGCGCCGGGTTCAGGTGATACACCCGCATCTGCCCATCGGGGCGGACCGTAACCAGCCCGGCCTCCCGCAACACCCGCAGGTGACGTGAGATCGCCGGCTGCGTCACATCGAACAACGAGACGATTTCGTTCACCGTGCGAGGCCGCTGGCTGAGCGAATCGATGATCCCGGTCCGAATAGGGTCGGCTAGAGCCGCGAATGTATTCACTGAAGGTTATATAAACATCAGGCCATATATCCCGTCAAGCCGAACCAGGGTCAGTTGCTTCGGCAACTACCGCAGCGGATTGCCGGGATTCGGGACGTTCGCGAGAAAGTCGGATTTGACCTGGGCAAGCAAAGCGGGGTCGGCGATTGCATCGTAGGCGGCGCGGGCCATCGCTTTGGCAACGCGGATCGTGCGTTCGTGGGCCTCTTCGGTCGCGGCGGCCTCGGTGAACGGCGCTGTGTGGTTCGCGTTCATCGGGTCGCACGGGATCCCGAACATCGGGTGAATCGTCGGGACCACGTAGCTCACGTTGCCCATGTCGGTGCTCGCGCCGAACCAGGGGATCTTGCCGACGGGCAGCCCCAGTTCGGCCATATGGGCGCAATAGCGCGTGGCCAGCGGGTCGTTCGAAACCAGGTCGGTGTAGGGCTTGCCTTCCCAGTGCACCTCCACGCGACAGCCGGTGGCTGCGCCGCCGGATTCGAGCGCGGCCTGCACCCTGGCCTTCAGTTCGGCGAGTTCCGCCATCGTCGCGGAGCGGACATAAAATTCGCCGGCCGTGTAGTCAGGGATGATGTTTGGCTTCAAACCCGCATGCGTGAATACGCCATGGACACGATCGGTCGGACGAATTTGTTGGCGAAGCATCGACACGGCGTTGTAGCCGGAGACCAGCGCATCGAGAGCGTTTACCCCGTTCCACGGCATCGCCGCGGCGTGCGCATTGCGGCCGAAGTACTCGACGCGAAGTTGCTGCAGGGCCTGCACCTTTGGCGTGGCACTGTCTGCGGGCGCCGGGTGAGCCATCAAGGCTGCGTCGATGCCGTCGAAGGCATGCTGTTCGATGAGGATCTGCTTGCCGGCGCCACCTTCCTCGGCGGGGCTGCCAAGGATGACTACCGTGCCCGGCATGCCTTCGAGGCCAGCTCGCAAGCCGACGCCGGCGCCAACTCCGGCGATCGCAATGAGGTTGTGGCCACAGGCGTGACCAATGCCGGGGAGGGCGTCGTATTCGGAAAGCACCGCGATCGTGGGGCCTCCGGATCCGGCTACCGCCTTGAACGCCGTCGGCATCGTGTAAGCGCCGCGCACGACTTCGAAGCCTTCGCCATCGAGGAAGTCGGTCAACACCTGGTGGGCGCGGTGTTCTTCGAAGTTCAACTCGGGATGGGCGTGAATATCGAGGCTGAGAGCACGCAATCCCTCGCTCGCTTCGTCGATGGCGCGGTCGATTCGTTCGTAGGGGGTCACGGCATTTTCCGGTTCACTATTCACGAGCTCGGCCCGAGTAGTGCCCATTCTATGGAATCAGTCAGGACTTATGGTCGCGGCCGGGGGGTCGTTCGCCCGATTCGTGAATTCAGATGCCGAGGCGCCGGTCGTTCTCAGCCCAGGCAACATCGTTGATCGCCATCAGCCCACCCGAAACCAGTGAATGTCCGCCGAGCAGCACCGGGATTGGCGCCTCCGCAGCCGCCTTTGTGAAGCGCCGCAGAAACGGATCGTCGATAGCGTCCCACGCGAGCAGGTCGCTCTGGAAGCGATCTTCGCGGGACGGTTCGACGCCAAGGTGGGCTTCAATCACGCGGGTATCGATAACCGCGCCGTCACCAAGCTCGGCCATCCGTTGGAAGAAACGCTCGACGCCAATCTCTTCGATGAGAAAGCCGAGGATGCTCCGTGCCTGGTAGCCCTGGGGAGCCGTCGCCAGACCGCGTTCTTCGGCGAAGAGTCGGACGCGGCAGGCGGTCTCGCGTTCGAGGTACTGCCAGGCCTGGCTTCCGCCGACGCGTCCCGCGACCACCACCTGGCGCGTCCGGTCGCAGAGCAACGGCATAAACGCCCGGTAGCGCAGGGCGGCCGCTTCCGCTGGCTTCGCTGCCTCGGCCAATTCCGGCGGAAGTCCTTCGGAAAGCGAGAGCACGGCCAGGTCGCTCGGCGTATCGAGGTCGAACTGGGTCGCAGTCGTTCGCGGAAGGATGACCGAGGCGAGCCCCGCCTCGTCGCGGAGCTTCCGTGGGAGGAGGTTGTCACGGGGGAAATCGCCGCAGCGGTCGATGGCGTCGCCCGGTGTCCAGGCGGTGAGGTCGGCCGAAAAGAAGTTGTTGGTGACGAAGCGTGGGTCGCGGGCGTCGAGCTGCTCCACTACGAGCCGAAATTCATCGACTCCCAGCAGCGGGACAGAACCAGAGCCCATGGTCGCCGGCTTTTGGAGCCCGAATCGGGAAACGATCGAACGGAGACGGTTCGCGAAGTCGAACGGTTCTCCGGCTCGGTCGGCGTCCATGAGGAGGCCCGGGAACTCGGGCAAGAACGCAGACGGATCATCGGTGGCGACGATGACAGCTTCGAAACCGGCGGTGAGTGCCGACCGCGCGGTGTTCCTGGCGGCGGCGATGCGGGCACGAGCGAGCATGCGTTCGGCCGGGCCAGTGCCCGTGCCACCATGGAAAACAATGAGGACCGGACGCTCGAACACGCGTCCAGCGTAGCCGCGCTCCGCCCCGCACGCACGAGTTATTTCGGCTGGAAGATCTCCACGAGGTTGCCAGACGGGTCTTCGCAAACAACCTGGCTGCCGCCTGGTCCACTCACGATGCTGTTTCGAAACGTCACATTTGCAGCGAGCAGGCGCGAGACGACCGGCTCGATATCCCGGACCTCGATCACCAGCCGATTCCAGCCGCCCGCGACAGGTTGCCGACCATCGGGCGTCGCTTTGGCTGCGGATGAACGCGGACCACTCAGCCAGAGTTGGAGGTCGCCGTAGCTAACCATCGCGAAAGGCGGGCCCATGTGGTCTTCGAGGTCGAAGCCGAGCAACCCGGTGTAGAAGTTCACGGCGGCGTCGACATCGTCGACGAGGTAACGCACGGTGGCCATGCGGGTCGCTCCGAAGGGCGAGAGTTTGTTGAGGGCTACCTTCGCCGCGCCGCCTATACTACGCGCGTGGTGAGGGCAGAATACCCCGCGGCGATTCCCGGTGACGGCCTTGAGTTGCGCCCCTGGGATGACGAACTCGCCAGCCAGCTCGCCAACTGGGGCCTGCGCGGATTCCCCTATCACGCGTTCGACCTCGCCCACCTGCGAGACCCGTTGAAGCGCGCGACCGCAATCGCCGGATGCCGCGAAGATGGGCCTCACCGTCACTTCATCGCCGTCGAAAGCGGCGTCGCGGTTGGCCGAGTGTCGGTGAACCTTCGTGATGCCGCCGGTTCGTATCTCTGGGCGGTGCATGTGCCACCCGAACACGAGGGCCGCGGCGTGTGCCGTCGCATGCTTGCGGCGCTGATGGAGTACCTCGAAATCACGAACCCTCGCCCCAGTTTCGTGTTAACAACGAACAGCTTCGCCGAGACAGCCCACCGGGCCTACCGCGCGCTTGGTTTCGAGGTCGCGGAGACACGGTGGCATTACGATCGCGAGATCGCCGACGCGCTCTGGCGGGTGACGCCGAAGGAGCGTGAACCTGTCTCACGCCACATTCGTTTTCAGAGCGGCCGATGGCAGGTGCGTAGTTACGTAATGCGGCGCGAGCCAGGCGCCCCGATGAACACGCGCGCGAGGACACATCTCGCCGCCGGCTAGCTCAAAGGTCGCCCCACCACAACGGTGATGTTGTCCGGGCCACCCGCCTCGTTCGCCAGCTCAATCAGCTTCCGACACGCCTCCTCGGGCTGCGACTCCGCGAGGACGGCCGCGATATCGGCGTCTTCGACCGGGCCGAAGAGTCCATCGCTACAGGCGAGGAGCGTTTCTCCCGGCGCCAGCTGAATCGGGCCGGCTACGTCCGGTACGACGTCCGGATCGAAGCCGACAGTTCGCGTGACGACGTTTCGATTCGGGTGGCGGCGCGCGTCTTCGGGCGCCAGGAGCCCGGCTGCGACTTGTTCGGCGACCCAGGAGTGGTCGGTCGAGACCTGTCGCATGCCCTCGACCCTGTACGAGTAGAGCCGGCTGTCGCCAACGTTCAGCCACCAGTACTCGCCACCATGGAACAATGCGAGCACGAGGGTCGTGGCGGCGCCGTACGCCTCCATCGCCCGAGCTTCGGAGCGGATCGACCAGTTGATATGGTGAATAGCTTCGCGCAGCCCACGGTCGGCGCCATGCGCCTCCACGAGTGGCCCAAGCTCGGCGGCCAGGAGTTCCAGCGCCCGTGCGCTGGCCCAGTCGCCGCGGGCGTGGCCCCCCAGCCCGTCTGCAACGGCGAGGAGGGTCCAGCCTTCGCCACCGGGAAGGCTACCGGCGAAGAATGCGTCCTCGTTGCGGCGGCGCGATCGGCCAATGTCGGTTCGGCCAGCGAAGCTCAGAGGGTGCCCGGTCATAGGGTTTTCTGACACCCATAGGTTCCGGCTATCGGGCAACGTTCCGTTATGTTTCGAATCATCTAGCACTCGTATCCACTCAGGAGTAGCGTAGATGGTTGATCGGTACGCGGGCACAAAGATAGCTGCTCAGGGTGCTCAACCGGTCGGAGCGAGACGGCTGGACGCCGTCAGAAGGAATCTCGTACACCCATATGTTGATCGTTCTGCTCTCGGTCGCGGCGGCGCTTGTCGTCGTGTTCCTCATCTTCATCATCATCGGCAATGTCCTCGTGAACATCGGTGGCGATGAAGTCGGCGTTCTCGAACGCCGCTACCTCGGTAAGGGCCTTCCCGAAGGCCACGTCATCGCTATGCGTGGCGAAATCGGCATCCAGGCGCGTGTACTGCCCCCAGGGCTGCATGTGCTGCCGCCATTCCTCTACGCCGTGAAAAAGGACCGCATGATCCTCGTCGCGGAAGACGAACTCGCGCTCATCGAGGCCATCGACGGACGCCCGCTTGATCCGGGCCGGATCTTCGCGCGCCACGTTGAGATGCACGACAGCTTCCAGGACGGCGAGGCGTTTCTGCGCAACGCCGGCCAGAAGGGTCCGCAGATCGACGTGCTGCCTCCGGGCAAGTACCGCCTGAACACGTACCTCTTCCGCATCAAGCTGGTGAAGGCCGTGCGCATCCCCGCGGGCGCCGTCGGCGTTGTTATCGCCAACGACGGCGAGCCTATGGCACCCGGCCGTTTGCTTGCGCGCCATACCGAAGGCCACATCGCATTCCAGGGTGGCGAGGCGTTCCTCGAAAACGGCGGCCAGCGCGGCCCGCAGATCGAGGTCATCCTGCCCGGCCAGTACCGCATCAACACCGACCTGTTCTCCGTGAAGGTCGAGCCTGCGGCGATGGTGAAGGCGAACCAGGTGGGCCTCGTAACCGCCCGCGACGGCGACCCGTTGCCCGAAGGCGAACTCGTCGCGAAGTCCGTGCCCGGCCACAACGACTTCCAGGACTCGTCCGCGTTCCTCGCCGGTGGCGGCCAACGCGGCCCGCAGTTCGACCTGCTCAAGCCGGGTACGTATTACATCAACCCGCTCATGTTCGAAGTCTCACTGGACAATGTGGCCGTGATCGAACGCGGTGAGGTGGCGGTCCTCGTTTCGAACGTCGGCGCCGAGCCAGAGACGATGAGCCCGGAAGAGCGGCTGACGACCGGCCAGGAAGTCTATGTGGTGCCGGCCGGTTTCCGCGGTATTCAGCGCGAAGTGGCGGGCCCGGGTGTGTATTACCTGAACCGCTGGGCGTACATCGCCTACATCGTGCCAACGACCAACCTGACCATCGACTGGGCTGTCGACAACGGACTCGAATCAGAGAATTCGGCGACGGCCGCAGGCACCATCAGCCGGGCGCAGCTCTTCAATCCACTGTCGGTCATCAGCCGCGACGGATTCGAGATGAGTGTCTCGGTGAAGGTCGTCATCCGCGTTCGGCCGGACCAGGCGCCGCTCATGGTGGCGAAGATCGGTTCAATCGAAAACCTCATCGACCACGTCATTCACCCGATGATCGACTCCTCTTTCCGCAACCAGGCGTCGTCCTCGGCCGCCATGAACTTCATGCAGGACCGTGCCGACGAGCAGGCCAAGGCCGAGGGCCGGGCGCGCGAAGAGCTCGAGAAGTACCACGTCGAGTGCGTCTCGGTGCTGATTTCGCAAATCGTCCTGCCGCAGGAGCTGATGAGCATCCAGACGCGACGCGTGATTGCGGCCCAGCAGCAGGAGATGTTCATCGAACAGCAGAAAGCTGAGCAGGAACGCATCGGCACGGAGAACACCCGCGCCCAGGCTGACCAGCAGATCAACCTCGTGTCTGCACAGATCGGCGTCCAGGTGGCGGATCAAACCCGCCAGAAGACCATCATCGAAGCAACCGGTCGAGCCCGTGCCATCGAACTCGAAGGCGCGGCCGAAGGTTCGAAGATCCTTGCAGTTGGTTCCGCGACGGCGGAGGCCTACGAGAAGCAGGTGGCTGCGGTCGGCCAGGGCAACCTCGCGGGCATCGAAGTCGCCAAGACCATCGCGGCCGCCGGGCTGAAGATCACCCCGGACATCCTCGTCGCCGGCGGCGACGGCGAAGGTGGCGGCGGGGCAAACATCTTCTCCGCCTTCATCGCGCAGTTGCTCGCCTCGAACAGTAATGCAACGACTCGCAACCGCGATGATTCGGCGAATGGCAGCAACCAGGGCCAGTAGTCCAGACCACTTACCCGAGGGCAGCCGCCGGTCGATAGACCGGCGGCTGTTTTCATTCCGTTTGCGTGCGTCGAACTGCCCTTCGACCTCCCGCCAGGTCCGCGACGCGGTGTGCCAGAACTGCTGACATGATGGTGTCACCTGTGAGTGAAGAATCGCCAGGCTCCTGACATCACCCTGTCAGGACGGGTGGGATACGGTGTCATTGCGCCCTTCAACCACCGAACCCCGAACGCCGCGTCGGCATCCCCAGAAGACCGAAAGGACAAAGCACATGGACCTCAACGGAAACCTCATCGTCAATATCAACAGCGAGCACCCCGAGGCGCTGGTCGCCTTCTACCGCGACAAGATCGGACTCAAACCGAACCCCGCCATGGGAGAGTCGGCGTTGATGGCGGCGAACACGCCCTTCATCATCGATGGTCATAGCGAAGTGAAAGGCCCGTCCAAGGAGCCGCCCCGGACGATTTTCAACTTCTCCGCGGATGACGTGGCGAAGGAAAAGGCCCGACTGGAATCGCTCGGCGTGAAGTTCCTCGGCCCGCCATCGAACGACCCGATCTCGTTCGCGACGTTCGTCGACCCTGACGGCAACTACGGACAAATCTTCAGCATGGCCGGCGCGCCCGCCGGCCTCGAAATGTTCGCCCTGATGCGCACGAGCGAAGACCCAGAGCGCATGCGCGAGTTCTATCGCAACGTCGTGGGGCTCTCAGATGACTTCCCTGACCTGGGGAACCCGTTCATGGCCGGCGAGACCTCGATCTACGTCGGCGCGCACAGCGAGGTCCACGGCCAGGCGCAAGAGCCTCCGCGCGTGTTGCTGAACCTCCCAGTCGATGACCTGGCCGCGGAGCAGAAGCGAATCGAAGGGCACGGCGTGAAGTTCATCCGCACTGCCGGCCGCGAAGCCTGGGGCGGGGTCATCTCCACGTTCGTCGACCCCGACGGGAACTTCCTTCAACTGATGGAGTTCAAGGGATAACTCGTCGC
>JBDTNM010000137.1:0-8291 GCA_039933735.1 bacterium
CTGCGAACGTCCCGAATTTCGCCAGAGCATCAATGACGTCCCGGATTTGTGTCGTTGGCACTTCACTCGGAGTCCCGCCCCCGAAGCCGATGGAAGTCAGGGTTCGACCGGCGAGTGTCGGTCCGAGACTTTCGACTTCCTTCAGCAGTGCTACGCCGTAGGCATCTTTGACGTTGTCCAGTCCGGAATAGGCATTGAAATCGCAGTAGCCGCACTTGACGGTGCAGAAGGGGATGTGAACGTACACCGCGAGAGGGGCGCTCATTTCACGAACTCGGCGCGCATCTCCGCAACCTTGTGAGTGGTGAGCCCGTCGATGCCCCATGAAACCAATTCTCGTGCGCGGTCCAGGTCATCCACCGTCCAGGCGACAACCAGCAGTCCGCGCCGATGAAGCGATTCGACAATGCGGCCCGAAAGCAGCGAATGCCGGCATGAAACTCCACGAGGACGGTCGTCGTGGTTGGCAATCGAGAAAAACAGTTCGAGTTTGGCCGCTACATCGATGGAGTAAAAGGCATCGACATCCGGAAGCACCTCGGCAATCGCGCGGAGTGTCCGCCATTGCTGCGAAGAGGCGACGACTCGCCGCGGGCGATCAGCCCGGGCCAGTACGCGCCGCAGGAGCGTCGCCGCGTGGGGACCGCCATTCTTTAAGTCGAGAAAAATCCCTGCGCCGTGGTCTGCGGTCTCGGCCAGCAGTTCATCCAGGCCGTAATGACTGCGGGGAAGGCGCCTGAGGTACCACTTCTCGACGAGGAACGGAAGGCCACGGACGCGGCGCTCGTGGCGAGCTTCAAGGTTCCCATCGTGCAGCCACAGGTCGACTTCGAGAAAGTCGGCGCCGGTCGCGAGGAAATCGTGAGCTCGCGTGACGCTATTGCCGCCGCCGTGAGCAATGATCGCAGGCCCCGATCGTCCCGGAATCAGGTCGGGGCGGCCCGTCAACGGTGCGGACATCAGGTCGCCATGGTACTCGGCTGCGGGGATACCGGATGCCTGGGCGAAACCGGAAGGTCGCCGTTGGCGATATCGTCGAGCAGGTCTTCGTCGATGATCCGGTAACCGTCGGCGATAGGCGTGATCGCGCCGAGGGTCACGAATCGGCTCAGGAGTGCCGTAACCGTTTCCCTGCTTGTGCCGATCGTCTGGGCCAGCTCCTGGTGAGTCAGCCCGAGGTTTGCGACGCCGCCTTCCTGGCGGTTCAGGATGGTGTCGGCCAGGCGAGCGGAAACGGGCTTGGAAACCATGTTCATGAAGGTTCGCTGCATGCCGGCAAGCCGCCGGGCCATCAGTTCCATCATCGCAAAACCGAGTTTCGGCGACTGCTGCAGGACGTGGGAAAAGTCCTCCCACGAGATGCTTACCGCGACCGTGTCATCAATCGCCTGGGCGCAGGCTGTGCGTTCGCCATCTTCAACGATCGCCATATCTCCGACCACGCCACCCTTGCCAACGACATCGAGAATTATCTCTTTTCCGTTCTCGGCGACCTGGTAGATCTTCACCCTCCCCTTCAGCAGGAGGTAAACGCGTTCGGGCGGGTCGCCGGCTCGAAAGAGGACCTGACGGGGCT
Source organism: bacterium (assembly GCA_039933735.1). Taxonomy (GTDB): domain Bacteria; phylum Chloroflexota; class Dehalococcoidia; order Tepidiformales; family Tepidiformaceae; genus Amarobacter. The sequence continues at coordinate 1,577 of JBDTNM010000137.1, forward strand.
TAAATTCACGTTCGGTCAGCATCGGGATGAGCCGTTCGAGTTCCTCGTCGCTGAGCACATTGAGCACCCTGCTCAACTGGCGCAGATACCATGCGATTGACCGGCGCAACGCTTGCCGACCCCTCGCTGGTGCTTCTCGGACAGGTGTGAGCGTTGTCATCGTGGTTCCCCCGTGCCTCCGAACCGAAGGCGAAGTTGATCGAGAAGGCGCAGCGCGCCTGGGTTGGCATCGGGCCGGTCATTTCCGGCTGCAGAGACGTAACGTTCGAGGTCCCGAAGTGCGTCTTCAGTGCGCCCCAGCCGGTAGCAAAGCATCCCGCGTTCGCCGACTAACGAGGCGTTCCATGGCTCAAGCTTGAGTTGCAGCTCGACCACTCCGAGCCATCGGTCGAGGTCGCGAGACTCCCGGTAGATGACGTGGAGGTTGTTCAGCATGCGTTGCAAGATTTGTCGGCGAGTGACCGCAGCCAGGAACGACTCAGGTGTGGCACCACCGGTGTGGATACTCCGCAGTCGCGCGAGAAGTTCTTCCCGGTCGATGCGAGACCCTTGCTGAAACGGGTCGATATAAACCTGGGCGTCGTCGGAGCCGTAACGGACGATGAAATGTCCGGGGTATCCGATGCCGTCACAAATCAGCCCGAGACGTAGGCCGACTTCCATGTAGACAAGGGAGAGGGAGATCGGGATGCCCAGCCGGCGGGCAACAACTTCATCGAGGAAGCTGTTTCGTGGGTCCGAATAGTTTTCGGTGTCCCCGTGAAAACCGCAGACGCTGAACAGCTGATAGTCGATCGCGTGCGCAAGCGCGTGGGCATCAGGCCGGTCGCCGGCGTAAGAGCGAATTTCCTCGGCGATCACGTCGAGCCTAGAGGCCGTTGCGTGAGGGTCGGCCTCTTCGTTCCCAAGCCGGGCAATAATCATCGCCGCGCCAAACAGATCGACTTCGTGGTCGCTGCCGGAGATGGCTGTGGCGAACGCTTCAAGATCTTGGGCTTTCACTTCAATGAGTATACGTCGCCGAATGTGAAATTCGTCACTGACGGCTGATTGAAGGCGGAACTTGCTGTCGGGCCAGTCAAGGGGCGTTTCCGCCGGGTGCCGGCGATCGGTCGCCTCCCAATCTTGCCGTTGAGAAGACAATTGCCGCCCGGTTGCACCGTCCGTATGTTTCCAGATGTGCAGAAGCCCGTTCACTACAAGGTTGGCGCGCTCGATGTGGCGGTCATCAGCGATGGCTACATCAAGCTCGATGCCGGCGCGGTGATGGGTCTCATACCGCGCGTCATGTGGGAGCCGGTGATCGGTGCCGCCAACCTGGACGCCGAGCATCGGATGAAGCTGTCCCTCAACTGCATGGTCGTACGCAGCGGCGATCAGGTGCTCCTGGTGGATACCGGAATCGGCAACAAGCTCACCGGCGCCATGCGGGAACGGGCGTTCCCCGGAGAGTATGGTGAGCTCTTGGAGAGCCTTGCCGCGCTCGACCTCGCGCCTTCCGACATCACCGCGGTGGCGAACACTCACCTGCATGCTGACCACTGCGGTTGGAATACTGTTCGAACGAGCGACGGTGAGGCGCGCCCAACGTTTCCAAACGCCCGGTACTTCATCCAGGCGGGCGAGTATGAGGCGGCGATGCACCCCAACGACCGCACCCGGGGGACCTATTTCGCCGAGAACTTCGAACCATTGGCGGCATCCGGCCAACTGGAACTGGTGACTGGCGAAACAGAGATCATTCCGGGCGCGATGTTCTGGCCGACACCGGGGCACACGTTCGACCACGCATCGATCGCCCTGAGTTCGGCGGGAGAGACGGGCATCTACACCGGAGACCTGGTCCACCACGCAGTGCAGGTGGAGCGGCCAGCCTGGATAGCCGCCTTCGACGTGTTCCCACTGACTTCGCTCGAATCGAAGAAAAAGCTCGCGGAACGGGCGTTGCGAGAACATGCCCTGCTGATCTGCGTTCACAATCCGTTCCCGGGCGTCGGCCGCCTGACCGAGTCGGCGGGCCGACGTACATTCGTGGCTGAATGACCTCGCCCGGCCCAATTTTCCACCTCGCCCTTCGCGAAACGCATGCTGTCGCCGGGGCGTCATTCGCAGAATCAGGCGGATGGTCGCTCCCCATGAGCTACTCCGGGGTGGTAGACGAGCACCATGCGATCCGCTCCTCGACCGGCGTTATCGATCGTTCGAACCGGAGCCGGATACTCGTGACCGGGACTGACGCCCTCGACACGCTCCGAGCAGCATTCGCCGGCCACCTGGAAGATATCGAGGAAGGCCGCGCCATCCGCACGGCTGCACTGGACGCAGAAGGGATGATTCGCGATCTCGTGCTCGTCTCCAGGACTGGCGGAATCGCCTATATGGTCTCGGGAGAGCCGACGCAACGGGGTCAGACCCTTGAGCGTCTACGGTCTGCCGTGCAACCGGACTTTGATGCAAACGTCGAAGACCGGACTGAGTCAACTTGTCTGATCGGCGTCGTGGGTCCCGGCGCTGCCCAAATCGTGGCGGAGCATTTGGCCGATGCGCTCCCGGCCCGTTTACCCAGCCTGGGCTGTGTGACGTTCCAGTTCCACGGATTCCGAGGCCTGGCTATACGTACGAGCGACACCGGCGAGGATGGGTTCGAATTCATGCTCGCTCCAGCGGTCGCGCAGCATTTGATCGAGACACTGACCCCCGTGGCAACGCTTTGCGGAATGCAGGCAACAGAAATTGCTCGTGTCGAAGCGGCCATCCCGGCCTATCTTCCAGATCTGGAAACCGGCCTGTCGCCGGCGGAGGCGGACCTCGATGTCCTGCTCGACATTCCTGGCGGCGCCGAGGGCCGGATTCTCGCTGGCATCCTGCTGGAGACCGACCCCGTGGCCGTCGGAACACCCGTGTCGCTCGAAGGGCGCACAATCGGCGAAATGCGGTCATGCGTGCGCTCACCGGGATTGAACGCCACAATCGGCCTTGGCATCATCGATGCTCGCGAAGCGTTCCCGGGGAAAGTCCTGACGATGGGCGGCGGGACGGGAACAATCGTTGCTAAACCTTTTTACCGACGGAGAATCTAGCCATGGTGGACATGAATGCGATCCGCAACTACGACCCCGTCTGGCCGGGTGTGGTCGAACTAAATCTCGCTGACCAGTGGCGGGCTCGTTGGGTCAACCAGCAGGAGTTTCCGGAGAATGCGCCGGTTAATTACGCCTACGCGCTCGTGCTCATGGGCGACAAGGGCTACGCGACGCGCGAAGCGGGTTCCCAAAAGTGGGGAATGCTCGAAGGTGAAATTGGGACTGCGACCGTTGAGGACTTCCTCAAGTCGGCGCTGAAAGAGCGGATGGGTGGTGCGCCTGCAAAGGTTGAGCTCATCGGCTTCTTCGAATGCAAACCCACGCGGCACAACACGGCCTTTCAGCCCGGAGATGTGGTCTTGAGGCCGCTCTATCTGATCGTCGCCAAAACCGTGAACGATCTGCCGGACGGTTCCGGCTATGAACGGCGGCGATTCCCCTTGAACGAATACCTCGTCGCTCTTCGCGCCCGGTATCCAGAACTGCTCGACTACATCGGGCTTGCTACGAATCGGTACGGCGTCCTGCGCGCGAAGGGCGAAGCCTAAGCGAATCGATGTTCTTGTTTTACTCGGTCCATTATCCGATTCCGGGGCACGAAACCGACCTCGCGGAGGGCATCCACATTTTCGGGGAACCTATGCGTTCCCAACCGGGTTGTGCGTGCGTTGCAGAGTATCCCTTCCAAAGCGTGGAAGCCGGCACGTTGATGGGACTCTCCGTTTGGAATTCCGAAGATGATTTCCGAGCCGCGTCCTCAGTCCTCAACGCTGCTCGCAGTTAAGCGGGCGAAGGAAATCGAGTTGCGGCCCGCAGAAGTGCATTTCCTCAACTCGATCCTGTGACTCGTCCGGGCGGGAATTTTCAGTCGCCGTATAGCCGCGCGACCATCTCGTAGATCTGAGGGTCATAGTCTTTCAGCCACGCTCGATCATGCTCGCCTTCTGCGTCTGAACTCAGAAAGTAGGCCTGGGTCGCTTCGGCGAAGTACTCGTCCGCGTTGGTATTGGCGTAATCGCGCCGGTACTTACCGGCGCTCAGCGCGTCCTGGTAAAACAGGTGTACGTCAACGAAGTCGGCGGGGCCCATCGTCCAACCTTGAACCAGGTGGCCGATTTCGTGGTAGAGAATGTTTAGGCCGGCGCAAGGCCCGCTACGGCTACCAAGCAGGTCTTCTTCGCCGACTGTGACAACGGGATAGTCAGCACGATCGGCGACGCCGCAAACGTGACTGAAGAACGCCTGATTCGACGCGTTGTCCATGCATTTGAACTCCGGCAAATCAAGTACGCCCTGCTTCGAATCCAGCACGATGACGTAGGCGCCATCTGCAGCGAGCGGTTCCTCGAGGTTGTTGCTTCGGAAGAACCGTTCGACGGTGGCGGCCGCCTCGTCCAGAGCGCGGGGGTCCACGTTCGCGTTGCCCACGATCGCCAGCCCATTTGCCTCACGCTTCTGGGTGTATTCGGGCGCGAAAATGCGAGGGCCGCCGGGGTCAGGCCGGTGAAGAATTCCCTGGCAAACGTTCCCCTGGGGCGCCAGGCGGGGTGCGCCGCCGGGAGACTGGGCGTCAGCCTCCGCGGCAGACGAATCGGCGGAGGTCTTGCCACCGGAGTCGTCTTGCAAGCGGACTGCCGCGAAGCCGGCAACGATCGCGAGGGCCACGACCGGCATGAGCAAAGCGAGAACTGGGCGCTTCATCCCGAGACACTTTGGTGCGCCCTCACCGAGTTAGCAAAGGTCGCCCTTTACCATGTGTTTCTCGCGGGCAACTACGCCCGGGCTCGGCGCCGCGTTTCGAGCACGATCAACAACCCAACAACGGCTCCGGCGACACAGCCGGCGACGATTGTCCATGGGACGCCGCTCGAACTGGATTCATCGCCCGGTACCGCGTAGCTGCCGATTTCGAGGGCATCCCCGAGCGCGGTCGCTTCCGGGTTCGTGGCGGATTTCGAGGTATCGTCCAAGTCCGTGAGCGCGATGGGAGTCGGGAACTCACCGCTCTGCGGAACTTCGGGCAAGACGGTGGGTGCGCTGGCCCCGGAAACGCCTCCGGATGTTGCAGGAGCAAGCGCCAGTGTCGGAGTCGCCGCTGCGACGCTACTGCGATTAGAGGATGTGGTTGCCGCGCCGCTCGAGAACGTGCCCGTCGCCGAATCCTGAGCAGTCCCGCCGGACGCCGACGACAACTGTTCTCTGACCGGGGTTTCCGAAGTTTCACGCAGCCCAATCGTCAGCACGGCCGCAAACGCCACCACCGAAACGGCTGCGGCGACTCGGACGACGGCAAGATACGCAGGAACGCTTGAGCCGACGGTTCTTCCGCGGGCTGGCGTAGGCTGAGCACCCGCCACCATCTCCGGCGCAAGGTTGAACGACCGTCGAGCCGGCCGCTCGGGCAACATACCGAGTGAAGACTTAACCAATCGGGTCTGGGCGACCGCGGCAGCACACTCGCGACATCCCACCAGGTGGGCTTCCAATTGTTCACGCCTGTCAGCACGGAGTTCGCCATCGACGTAAGCGTCGAGCTGGTCGCGAAGGCGAGCATGGCTGCGGAAAAACTTGGTTAGTTGCATATGGCTACTTCAATCATCCAAACGTCCGTGCTGGCCAAAAAGTTCCGGCTGTTCCGCGAGAAGTGCCCGCAGCCGCTCACGGCCTCGGTGAATTCTCGATTTCACAGTCCCGACATTCGTTTGAGTAATTCGTGCGATCTCTTCGTAGTGGTAGCCGTGGACATCCGAAAGCAGGATGACTTGCCGTTGGTCGAACGGCAGTTCGATCAACGCTCCTTCAATTCCTCGGATGACGGCGGCGCGTTCGGCAGCCTCCGCGGCCGACTCGCTGGTATCCGGCAGGTCGAGGTCGTACTCGCCTCCGGGTCCGATCAAAGAGAGAGAATCGGCGGGCCGACGGCCTCGTCGCCGGAGCTCATCTTTGCTCTGGTTAGCGGCAATCCGGAACAACCAACTCCGGAAACTGCCACCCTCAAAGTGCGAAATTGACTTGAAAGCAGAAAGAAATGCTTCCTGGGTCGCATCTTCCGCTGCGCCTCGCTCGCCCACCAGCCGAAAACAAAGGCTATAGACGGGGGTCTGGTATCGCTCCACTAACCTGTTGAAGGCGGTCAGGTTGCCGTCCTTTGATAAGGAGACCAGGTGCTCGTCCGCGGGTGCGAGCGCGTCGGTCATGCCGGCCGAGGTTAGGTCAATCGGCTGTAAAGGGCGACCGGCTCGAAATCCGAGTCTGCCGGGGAGGCTATGGTACTCTGATGACGATGGACAATAACGAGGGGCGCCCCCTCGATGAGACCGAAGCGGGCAACGAAGACCCACAGGGTTGGTACTTCGATCTGCCCGGTGGCGCATGGGAACGACAGGAAGAAAAGAATCGCACGCTGCGTCAGCGCGTGCTCGGCAATATCACCGAAGACGAAGCGCGATCGAAATCCGACCCCTTCGGTGGCCGGCCCCCCGAACCGGACAAGAAGGGTGGTCGGGGATTCTTCGGTCGTCGCAAAAAAGATGAAGAAGAGACGCCTCGCACGAGTGTTGGGGGCACATGGATCCTCGATTCTGGCCGCAGTGAAACTCCACCCCGGCTCGAGGTCCCTCATCAAGGTGAAG
>JBDTNM010000138.1:0-8283 GCA_039933735.1 bacterium
GCGGTGCAATCCGGGAAGGTCGCCGGCGCGGCGATCGATGTCTACACGGCGGAACCGATTGCCGAGGATAACCCGCTACTCGGAGACCCGCGGATTATCACGACGCCGCACCTTGGCGCTTCCACCGCGGAGGCCCAGGAGCGCGTGGCGGTCGATGTCGCGGTGCAAATCGTGGATGTGCTGTCCGGCCGGCCGGCGAGGTACGCCGTTAACGCCCCGATGCTGGCGCCCGAAACCTTGAAGGTGGTTGGCCCGTATATGGCGGTCGCAGAACTGGTTGGCACGGTGGCGACGCAATTGGTGACGGGCAAGCTCAGATCGATCGAACTGGAGTATTCGGGCGAGATCGCTGAGTACGACGTGACGCCGCTCAAGGCATCGATCATCCGGGGGCTCTTGAAGCCGATCAGCGAAGAGACCGTGAACATCGTCAACGCGAATCTCATCGCCCAATCCCGCGGCTGGGACATCGCGGAGAAGCAGCGGACGTCGCACGAGGTGTTCAACAACCTCGTCCACCTGAAGGTGAACACAAGCGACGAAGAGGTAACCGTCGGCGGGACGATCGAGCATGGCCATGCCCATATCGTCTTGCTCAACGGGCTGGACATCGATTTGATGCCGGAGAAAGGCACTTCGCTGCTGGCCTGCGACAACGAGGATCGCCCGGGAATGATCGGGCGGGTGGGTACGCTCCTCGGCGGGTTCGATATCAACATCCAGTCGATGCAGGTAGGGCGACGTGGCCGGCGCGGCCGGGCTCTGATGCTCATCGCCGTCGACGAGGCGCCATCGCCAGAGCAGATCGCCGCGATTGAGGCGATCGATGGGATTCACAACGTCCGGCTGGTGCGGTTCTAGCCGGCTCTCAGCCAGGCGCGGGCAGCCTCGAGGTTGTTGAATACGCCGGCCGATTCGCCTTCGCGGATCGCGCCAAGTTGGAGCGCCTGGCGATTCAGCCCGAAGAGTGCTGGACGGGGCGCGTAAACGGCGACCTTGAAGCCTCGCTCTTCGCCGCGATGCGCTTGTTCGGCGAGGGCGTACGCGTCGGCGTGGACATCTGTCACACCACTGAAGTCGAGCAGCAAGCGACGGAGGTCCGGAGCGGCGACGATTTCGGCGTCGTCGAAATCGAACGCCCTATCGAGCACGCCTTCGAGGCGGACTTCCAAGTAGTCCTCGTGCTTCAGCACCTGGTATGGCAAACCGAACCCTCACAGCAACCGCAAGCCCGCTCCCGCGCAACATATCCAGTGTGCAACATCTTGTGCTAGTTGTCAGTGAATGTTTTCACAAGCTCAGCCTGCGCGGCCCCGGTATCCGAACAAGACCTGGGCAACGCGGCGAATCTGAATCTCCTCGGAGCCTTCGGTGATGCGGTAGCGGCGGTGATGGCGGTAAATGTGCTCGAAGGGCATGTGACGGGTATAGCCCATGCCTCCGTGCGTCTGGATGGCCTGATCGGCGGCATTGCAAACGAGCCGGTTCGCTCGGTAATTGCACATGGCGACCTTGTCGCTGATCTCCATGTGGTCGGTCGAATCCAGCTGGCAGGCGGTCTTGTAGACGAGATTCCGGACCATTTCGCATTCGGTCTGGAGTTCGGCGAGCGGCCACTGGATTGCCTGGCGAGTCGAAAGCGGCTGACCGAAGGTGATGCGCTCGTTCGCGTACTTCACCGACTGGTCGATGCAGTATTGGGCAGCGCCAACGCCGGAGGCTGCCTGGCGAATGCGGTTTTCGTGCGTGAAGGTGTTGGCCAGGGCGAGGCCGTCGCCTTCCTTGCCGAGCATTGCATCGGCGGGCACACGGACGTCCTTGAGGGTGACTTCGGCGTGGTCAGTCGGCATGTTCAAGGTCCACCACATGAAATCCACGGAGAAGCCTTCCGACTTCACCGGGACAATGAAGCAGCTGATGCCCTTGGGCTTGCCTTCGTCCCCGGAGGTGCGGGCGAAGATCAGGTCGTGAGTGGCGTTGTGCAGTCCGCTATTGAACCGCTTCTGGCCGTTGATGACGTAGTCGTCGCCGTCGCGGATGGCCTTGGTTTCGAGCCAGCTTGCGTCGCTGCCATGGTTCGGTTCGGTCAGGCCGAAGGCGACGCGCGTTTCGCCCGAGAACATGCCATCGAGGAACTGCTTCTTCTGGGACTCGGAGCCGTAGTTCTCCCACATTTTGACGGTGGGGAAGTTGCCGACGACGGAGGACTCGTTCTGGAGGTCGTTGTGGAGGCCCAAGCCTTTGGCGGCGAGGTATTCGCGGATGACGGCCATGCCGAGGTTTGTGCCATCGCGGCCACCGTAGCGCTTGGGCAGGGCGTAGCGGAGGAGCCCAGCTTTATCAGCCCGGCGGCGCATCTCCGCGAGGAGGTCTTCCCAGTCTTTGCGGGGGGTGCCGCCGGCCTCGAAGTCAGTGCGGGCGTATTCGCGGCGGTGATCGAAGAAGCGCATGTTGTCGTCCTGCGCTTCGAGTGGCTTAATCTGGTCTTCGATGAACGCGTCGATTTCCTTCAGGATTTCCTGGATGTCGTTGGGGATGGTGAAGTCCACTACGGGTTCGCCTCTTCTCTATGTGTGAGCACTTCGTACGCGGTTCCCTTCGCGGACGCAACCAAGGTTGGGGGCGGAGTTCGAGTCCGGCGGGACGAACCTGATGGCGGACGATGCCGCGTGGAGGCCCATTACTGGCATCATCCTCGCGGGCGGAGCGAGCCGTCGCTTTGGCAGTGATAAGGCATCGGCGATGCTTCTCGGTGAACCACTCCTGCAGCACGTTTGGCGGGCGGTTTCGGGTGAATGCAACGCGGTCATCGTTGCTGCGAGCGCGCTGCAAGTGCTGCCCCACTTCGCCGCGGGGGCGCAGGTCACCATCTGTAGGGATGACGTCGATCAGGAAGGGCCGTTGCGTGCATTGGCGACTGCCCTCACGGCATCGGAGACCGAGTGGAATTTCGTCGTGTCCTGCGACGCGCCACTGATTCGACCGGAACTTATCCGGTACCTCTGTTCTGTTGCGGCGGCCCAAACTTCGGTTGTTGTGCCGCGAGTTGGAGGCAGGTTGCAGCCGCTGGTTGCGGTTTACTCGAAGCGGTCGCTGCCGGGTCTGCGGGCGCGCCTGGATGCGGGGGAGCGGAGTCTGACGGCCGCAGTGGTCAGCCTTGAGCCACAAGTCGTTGAGGAAGCGGCCGTATTGGCGTTTGACCCGGACCTACGAAGTTTCCATAACATCAACACGGTCGCAGATCTCAAGGTCGCCGAGACCCTGCTCACCGCCTCGCGGGAGACTTAGCGGCTCAGGCGAGGTCAATGCGGTTGGCGTTGAGCCAATCGACATCGAACCCGAAGAATCGGGCGGCGTTCAGACCGAGAATGTTCGCGCGTTCGTCGTCGTTGAGCTTGCCCATGGTGCGCTCGATGGCCTGCTCGGAATGCGGCCACGAGCCTTCGTGATGCGGGTAGTCGTTCGCCCACATGAAGTTCCCGCCGAGGTCGTATTCGCGGACGAGGTCGATGCCGGGCGGGTCCTCCTGGAACGAGGCGAAGCAGTGCTTCCGGTAGTAGTCGCTCGGCATCATCTTCAGCTTCGGGAAGGCCCAGAAGTGATGGTGCTCGTAGGCCTCGTCCATCGCGCGGAGCATCCACGGAACCCAGCCGATGCCGGCTTCGATGCTGGCGAAGCGGAGGTTCGGGAAGCGGTCAAGCACGCCAGACGAGCAGAGGTTCACGATCGGTTCAGCAGTCGGGGCGAGCGAGTGAATGACGTAGTTGATGATCGCGCCACCGTTGCCTCGGGCCGCGCGGGGGTCCTTTCCCGTCGACACATGGAAGGTGAAGGGCATGTCGTTGTCCTGGATGCAGGCCCAGAGCGGATCGAATTCGGGGAGGTTGTAGTTCAGGTCTTCCGAAGAGCCCGGCCCCCACATCGGCTTGCAGGGCAGGCTGAGGCCGCGGAAGCCCAACTTCGCGACACGTTCGACCTCGGCAATGGCGCTGGGGATGTCTCCGGTGGCGAGGCAGGCCATTGGGCGGAGACGGTTGTAGTAGGCGCCGAAAACTTCCCAGGTGTAGTCGTTGTAGACACGGCACATCGCCTGGGCGAAGAGCGGATCGGGCGTGGCCCACATCTGGAGACCGCGGTTCGGAAAGATGATTTCCGCATCCACGCCGTCTCGGGCGTGATCTTTGAGCCGCTCTTCCGGGTCGCTCTTGCCGACCTTCGCGCGTTCCTGATCCTCGCCTTCCATCTTGAGGTCGCGAATCTTGACCGGGTGGTAGCCTTCGACGATGGACCACTTGACGCCGTCCTGGTCGACTTCGATCCGGGGGAGACGATGGCGGTAGCTCTCTTCGATGCGCTCGACCCAGAGGTTCGGTGGCTCATTGACGTGGCAGTCCGCCGAGATCATGAGGTACTTGTTCGGTGCGCCGGGGGTGGCGACGCGGCCCCAGCCTTCATGGCCCGGGGTGACGTAGCGGTGGGCGTTGAAAAACTCGCTGCGTTCCGCCGGGTTCAACGTTTCGACGTCGAGACGTTCGAGCGTGCTCATGCTGGGGCCTCCTGGTGCGTGGCTGAGGATGATTGAAGCCGGCTGAACGGCTGAGGCGCGTCGAAATCGAGCGAATCGGCGATGACGGTTGCGACGCCGTTGAGCGGGGTTACGTCGACGTATTCGGCATCGAGGCCTTCGTTGGGCCATCGGCGGACGCGGAGGCCGGTGGCTTCTTCGGGCACGGGATAGGCGACGGCGACGCCACCGCGACCGGAGTAGATCCACGACCCTTCGGCGCCGGAACTTCCGTTCAGCCAGCTGCCGAACCACAACATGGGGCGGCCGTGTTCGTTTGCTGCGTCGGGCCAATGGACGGTTATTGTCGCCATCTCTGGGCGCGATTCTAGTCCGTTTGCGAGGTGGCTGCCCAGGTGGTAACGCCTACTGAATTGTGGCGTTGACGAAGCCAACGATGGTGGCGTGGCCGGTTATGCCGTTCAGGAGACCCTTGGGGATTCCGACGAAGAAGCTCCCGGACTGACCGGGCGCGAGCACCTGGGGCTGGCCCGACTGTTCGAATGGGACGTGCAGTTCGGCGCCGGAGCCGAGCCAGACAACATTGCCCGGGCCGTCGTAAATCGCGACCACGATGTCGATCTCGCCGATCACTGAGCCGGTGGTGTTCGTCAGTTGAGCCTGGAGTTGGTCGAGGACCGTCGAGTAGGGGATGACGCCGGTCTTAGCGTCCGGGGGACCGATCTGGAAGGGGTAGGGCCCCGCGAAACTGAAACTTGCCGAAGGGGGCGACGCCCCGGCTTCGAAACTCGCGAGCGTGACCGCAACGGGCGCATTCAGGTCTCCTGGCAGCGCGAAGACGGCACGGAAGGGGCCGCGCGCGCCGGGCGCGAGCGTTTCGACGAGGACGGTGGTGTCGCGCGTCGCCGTTGTCCCGGAGATCGTTGCTGAGACAGTGACGTGCACGTTCGTGACAGGGGTGGCGGAGTAGTTGGTGACATCCCCTGTCACCACCAGTCCGCCGTCATTTGTCGCTGCGATGTGGGCCGCGACCAGGCTGGCGTTTGGAGCTGCTTCCGCATCGCTGGCGACGCCCGGGAGGATCATGCGAAATGGGAGGTCGCTCGCGTTGGCGGTTCGTTCCGGAATGATCCGGATACCGGCGAAGCCAACGAAGACGATGCCGGCGGCGGCGAAGATGAGCGTCCGGTACATCATCGATCTCTCACTTTGTCGCGCTCGTGCGCGCGGGGGGTTGGTCTGACTCACATTTCGGGCTACTCGGTGCGCAAGGCCTGGATCGGGTCGAGCCTGCTGGCGCGGTAGGCGGGGTAACTGCCGCTGAGAGCGCCGATGCCTGCCGCCACTCCGAAGGCGACAACGATGCTCCACGGTTGGATGACGGTGGTCATGGTTTGGCTGGCGATTTCTCGCCCATTGATGCCGACCGCAATCCCGACTCCGACCAGCACCCCGAGGATGCCTCCGCCGATGCAGAGGGCGAGGGCCTCGGTGACGAACTGCGTGACGATGTCTTTCGCGCGTGCACCAACGGCGCGACGAATGCCGATTTCACGCGTCCGTTCGGTGACGCTGACCAGCATGATGTTCATCACGCCGATGCCACCGACGATGAGCGAGATGCCTGCAATGCTCCCCAGGAGGATCGAGAGCGTCCGGGTGACTTCCGTGGACGTGCTGAGCAGGTCTTCCTGGCTTTTGATTGTGAAGTCGGCAGTGGACACGTTGTGGCGTTGCAGGAGGAATGCTGTCATGTCGGCGATCAGCCGCGTTTGGTTCGCATTGGGCTGCGCCTGGATGTTGATCTGGTTGACGTTCACCTGTCCCGAAGCATTCCGGTTGAAGCCGATCCGCGACTGGATGGTGGAGACAGGGATGTAGACATAAGCGTCCGCGGTGCCATCGCCGCCCTTCCTCTGAATGACGCCGACAACGTTGAAGTTCACGTTCGCCGGGCCAACGGAGATTCGCACCGCGGAGCCCAGGGCATCGCCGTTGGGGAAGAGCGTGAGTGCGATGTCACTGCCGAGGACGATTACGGAGGCCTTCTGGGTCACGTCTTCATCAGTGACGAAGTTGCCATCGGCGACGGTAATCCCGCGGACCTCCGGGTACGTGGGCGTGGTACCGATGATGGTGACCTGCTGGTTGCCGCTCGGCGTGATGACCTGGGCGACGGCGCTGATTTGCGGCGCTACACCCTTGAGGCCGGCGATGCCAGCCGTGCCGAGTGCTTCCGCGTCGGCGCTGGTGAGCGTCTGGCCGGCGCCGGCGGCGCCGCGGGCTCCACCGTTCGCGTTTCCGGTTGGGGCCGCGGGCTGGATGAAGATGAGGTCCTTGCCGAGTCCTCGAATCTGATCCTGCACGCCTTTCTGGGCGCCCTGGCCGACGGCGATCAGGACGATGACGGAGCCGACGCCTATGACCATGCCGAGCGTCGTGAGGAGGCTCCGGAGGCCGTTGGCAGCGATCGCGCGGAACGCGACGCGGAGTGCATCCATGGTGCTCATGAGACGGCCCTCACGGCGCGGCGCGTGTCTTCGACAACCTTGCCGTCGCGCATTCGGACGATTCGGTCGGCGTGATCAGCGACTGTCTGTTCATGGGTCACGAGGATTACCGTGATTCCCCGCTCGCGGACAAGGCTTTCGAGGATGGCCATCACTTCCTCGCCGGTACGCGTATCGAGTGCGCCAGTCGGTTCGTCCGCGAGCACGACCTGCGGGTTGCCGACGAGAGTGCGGGCGATCGCGACACGCTGCTGTTGGCCGCCCGACATTTCGGTGGGCAGGTGCTTCATCCGGTCGCCCAATCCGACGAGTGTGAGCGCGGCCTTAGCCCGGGCACGCCGGTTCTTGACCTTGCGATAGACGAGGGGGAGTTCGACCTGCTCTATGGCGTTCATGCGAGGCAGTAGGTTGTACTGCTGGAACACGAATCCGAAGACGTGCCCGCGGAGTCTCGTGCGGGTGTCGTCATCGAGGCGACCGACGTCGTGGCCTTCAAAGAGGTAGCGGCCGCCCGTGGGCCGATCCAGCAAGCCGATGATGTTCATCATCGTGCTCTTGCCCGAGCCTGAGGCGCCCATGATGGCGACGAATTCGCCGCGGCCGATTTCGAGGTCGACTTCGTCGAGCGCAGTCACGACTTCGGCGCCCGTGCGGTAGTGCCTGGAGAGGCTCTCGACCTTAATCAACGGACGCCGCCCGTGGCGCTGTTCGGGCCGGCCCCTCCGCCCGGGCCCTGAAACCCACCTTGCCCCCCGGTTTGGCCGGTTGTGGTGGTGCGTTGAGGCGTCACACCAGTAGTGGTCGTCGTACTGGTGCCGGTGACGATGGTCTGGCCCTCAGTCAGGCCAGAGGTAATCGCGGTGTTCGTGGTATCGGCTCCGCCCGTAACGACCGTGACGTTTTCGGTGGAGCCGTCGTCCTTTTTGACGATGACGTACTTCGAAGCGCCCTGGGTATGGACGGCTGTGGTCGGGACCAGGAGTTGGTTCTCAACGATGGACTTGATGATGACGATGGTGGCATTCATGCCCGGAGTAGGCGCTGGGGCGGCGAGCAATGCCTGGAGCCCACCAGCAGCTTGCTGGCCAGCTGCGCCGGCGCCGGGTGCTCCCGCGCCGGGGGTGAAGCCCGCGCGAGGGGTACCGGAGGCGTTCGGACCGCCGTTGGCGGCGCCAGCGCCCGGCGTTCGGCCGGCGGCGCCGTTTGCGCCAGCGCCAGGCGTACGGCCCGCGGCGCCGTTCGCGCCAG
>JBDTNM010000139.1:0-8282 GCA_039933735.1 bacterium
CGTACATCGCCCCGTCAACCTCCATCGATTCAACTCGAAGGACATAGCTTGTGACAGTTTCGCCGCGGTCCGGCTCCGAATCGACAATCCCCGTCAGGGTCACGTCTTCGCCCAGAAGGGATGCCCATTCGGGTGCAGAGGTGTTCAAAGCGCGCCCGAGGAGAGCGCCAGAAATGAGCGCCGCAACGGCGGCGCCAGTGACAAGCTTCCAGCGACCCTTCAGCGGTCCGGCAATGAGCAGCGCAGGGGTGCCAGCGGCCATCCAGGCTGCACCCGTCCACCACGGCGAGGACCACGCCCCGACAGGGACGAGCCCGATGACCCAGCCCAGGCCCAACACGATGAGCGCCATCGCGCGGACGCTACCAGTTGCGGCCCACTTGCAACACAAAAAAGGCCCACGTTTCCGTGGGCCCCTTCGGTTACCGAGATTCCGCGGGTTTAGGCGCGGACCTTCGGGAGGATCGACGCGATATCGATGTACTGGTCGGCGGCGTTTCGCAGGTTTGCGGCCGTGCTCGTGCCTACGGCAACTACCTCGACCCGCACGCCCTTGCTCTGGACTACTTCGACGAGCCGCTGGAAGTCCCCGTCGCCGGAGACCAGGCATACCACGTCCAGGCGGTCGAGCATTTCGATGATGTCGAGCGCCATTTCGATGTCGACGTTCGCCTTGATCGTGCCGTCAGCGAATCGCTTCAGTGGCTTCGTCACCACCTTGAAGCCCTTGCCGAGAAATGGTTCCGCGAAACGCTGGGTTTCGATGCTGACGCCGGGGTCGTCGTGCACTGGCGAATAGGCCATTGCGCGGACGAGCACTCGGCCGTCGGTCAGAATCGCGAGCACCTTGCGCCAGTCGACCCTGGCGCGAAGCCGGTCGATCGCGAGTTCAACGTTGGCGGAGTCGACGAACACGCCGACGCGCGCCGGCGCAACACCGCCGGGGGCAGGGGTCCCGCCGCGACGGGCTGAGTCTTCGTTTGCGCGCACCAGCTGTTCGATTTGACGGCCCTGGGCTTCGACGGCCCGGATCAGCGAACTGAGGTCCATCGCATCGGAGGCGGCGGGTGCAGCTGACTTTCGGGCCGCCGGGGCTCGGCGGGTGGCCGGTGCAGGCTCGGCTGCAGGTTCGTCGCTGACGGCGGGCGCTTCGGCGGCGGCTTTTGCACCACGGGGGCGCCGTGTGCGGGCGGCGGGAGCGGGGGTCGCTTCGGCAGGGGCCGATTCTTCCGCAACCTCTTCGGCTACGCCGTTTTCAAGAGTCTCCGCTCCCGGCTTTCGCCGGCCGCGTCCGCCGCGGGTGCCGCGGCGAGTTGTCTTCTTCACCGGCTCTTCGAGCGCTTCGGCGGAGGGTTCGGGGAGTGTGGACTCCGGTTCGATGACGGGCGCCGGCTGTGGGCGCTCTCGTCGGGGAAATATGTTGAGGACCATGCTGTGGGTTACCTGCCCATCCTTTGCAAAACACTGATGCGGGCGGCGACGTTCTTCGCGATCCGGTCGATTGCCATGGCTGCGTCAGATTCCGGCGCGCCGTAGACAACTGGTACTCCGCGGTCGGCGCCTTCGCGCACAGCGGGTTCGATGGGGATTTCACCAAGAAAGTCGATGCCCAGTTCTTCGGCGGCCTTAGCGGCCCCGCCGTGGCCAAAAATGTCGTAACGCTTGCCCGTATCCGGCGCCACGAAATAGCTAAAGTTCTCGATCATGCCGAACACCGGGACGTCCAGCTTCTCGAACATCGCCACCGCCTTCATCGCGTCCTCTACCGAGACGTCCTGTGGGCTGGAGACGATGACCACGCCGGCGATTGGCGCGTCCTGAGCCATGCTCATGGCCGCGTCACTGGTCCCGGGTGGCAAGTCGATGATGAGGTAGTCGAGATCGCCCCACGGCACGTCATGTAACAACTGCCGCACGGCGCTCCCGATCATCGGGCCGCGCCACACCACCGGCGTCCCCTTGGGGAGCAGAAAGCCGATGGAGACCACTTTCACACCATGGCGCTCCACCGGGCGGAGGCCATCAGTCGAGCCCGACTGCAATCCTTGCGGGAGTCCAAACATCGTCGGGAGATTAGGCCCGGTGATATCGGCGTCCACCAGCCCGACGCTCGCGCCGGACCTTGCCAGCGAGACGGCGATGTTCGAAGCGAGCGTCGATTTCCCGACGCCTCCCTTGTTACTCGCCACCGCGATGATGTTGCGCACGCCCTCGATCGGCTTCTGGCCTTCCTTCGGGCTGGAAGCACGCACGTTCGCGCCCCAGGAGAGGTTGACCATCCCGGCGAGGCCTTCGAGCGCTGCCCGAATGTCCGTCTCGATGGTTTCCTTGAGGGGGCAAGCCGGCGTTGTCAGTTCCACGGTGAGGTTGACGGTCTCGCCCTCGACAACCAGGTCCTTGATCATTCCCAGCCGGACGATGCTGGCGTGCAATTCCGGGTCCTGAACACGGTCAAGGGCAGCGAGGATATCGTCGCGATTCGCGGTGATAGCAGAGGTCATTGAGGTCGAACGTGCCTTCCTGGCAACAGCAACGGCGCTCGAATTGGGCCGTGCAAGCGATTGAAGCTCCGGCGAAACGGGCACCGGTAACTAGATCGTAGCCGCTCGGAGGCGTCGGCGGCAAACCTTTCCTTCCGTTTACGCCTCGAGCCGGTAGGGTGGACGGAGCGGTTTGGATGCGTGCTACACTGATTCTACCGTCCGGTAAACAGTTCGAAGGAGAATGAATGACAGAAACGAAAACGCTTGCGGCAGTCGGTTCGGCCATGTGCCGGCACCACTGGGTTATCGATACTCCAAACGGATCGCTCAGCAGCGGGCGCTGCAAGCGTTGCGGCGTGGCGAAGGAATTTCGCAACTCTGCCGAAGATCCGCTCTGGGATAACGACAGCTTCAGCCTCAACGGCTCCCGCTATCGCGGACGCCGGGCGTCATCCGATTCCTGACCAGTTCTCACGAGATCTTTCGCAGCCGGGCAGCAATGCCCGGCTGTTTCATATTCACTTTCAGAACCCTTGCTAGACTGTGGTCATGCCCCCAAGTCTCGAAGTTGATATCGCCCCAGGACGAAAGAACAGCCTCGTCTTGAAGAATCCAGTGATGCCCGCGAGTGGCACGTTCAGTTGGGGCCTCGAGTTCGCGAAGCACTACGACATCGAACGTCTTGGCGCCGTTGTCTCCAAGGGTGTGACGATGGTCTCCCGGGCGGGTAACCCGCAGCCGAGAGTTGCCGAGACGCCCGCGGGGATGCTCAACTCCATCGGCCTTCAGAACATCGGGATCGATGCCTGCATCTCGGATATGGCCCCGCTTTGGTCTCGTTGGGACGTGCCCGTCATCGTCAATATCGCCGGCGACACCATCGACGAATTCGGCGAAATGGCTCGCATGCTGGACGGAGTACCTGGAATCGCCGCGCTCGAACTGAACATCAGCTGTCCGAATGTTGATATCGGCGGCATCGAAATCGGCCAGGACGTCGCCTCTTCGGCGCGTGCCACTCGCGCCGCAGTCCGAAACACGGACCTTCCCGTGATCGTAAAGCTCACTCCGAATGTCACGGACCCGGTGGCGCTCGCAGTGGCATGCGAGGCCGAAGGCGCCGCCGCCATCTGTGCGATCAACACCGTGCTGGGCATGGCGATCGACCTTCGGAGGCGGAGACCCGTCCTTCCTCGGGCGCGGGGCGGGCTCAGCGGCCCATCGATTAAGCCGGTGGCCCTCCGCATCGTGTACGACGTGGCGCGGGCCGTGCGCGTGCCGGTCATCGGCTGCGGCGGGATCAGCACGGGCGAGGACGCAATCGAGTTCCTGATGGCGGGCGCTAGCGCGGTCCAAGTCGGCACGGCTAGCTTCGCCAACCCGCGTGCGCTCCTGGAGGTTATCGAAGGCATGGAACGATGGATGCATGCGAACGGCGTTGAGGATGTGAACGAACTCATTGGGTGCGCGCTCCCTCCGGGTTGATCAGCGCCGGCCATTCCGCCAATTGCCGATCGGCTGATACCCTGAGCGCATCGGGGTGTAGCTCAGCCTGGTCAGAGTGCTTGCTTTGGGAGCAAGAGGTCCCGCGTTCGAATCGCGGCACCCCGACCACTCGAAAACACGTACCTTCCTTTGCCCGCCGCGATCGCCTGTCCTACCATGGCCGGGCATCCATTCGACGTGACTGCCGGGTACCCTCCATGACTGAAGAGTTCGGAGTCGACCTTGAACAAGTGTTCAGGGCGATTGATTCTGCCGACGTGCTCGTAGTGCGCTTCCATCTCATCGATAAGCGCCTCCTCATCGATTTCCGGACTTCGAAAAACACAGGCCCGATGATCAAGGTTGTCCCTCGTGCGGAATCTATCGAAGACCGCTTTCGCTCGATCAAGCGGATGCGCCCGGAATTCCCGATGCCGGAACGTCTGCCTTCGTTTCAGTGGCCTCGCTCCATGCCGGTAATGCTGACATCTGGCGTCTGGCAACGACTGGTAGACCGTGTTTCCGCGCTTGGGGACGATGAGACCACCGATGAGTGTGGCCGCGTGATGGAAGAGCTCATCGCACTGGAGCGAAAGGAAGTCGTCGGGGCGATTCGCGGAGCCGATCACTACCAGACGATTTGGGAAAGGCATCGCGTATGACGAGCGTGATCGACCTTCGCAGCGACACAGTCTCGAAGCCATCGGACGCCATGCGTGCGGCCATGGCAGCGGCGCCTGTTGGCGACGATGTCTTCGGCGATGACCCCACCGTCAATCAGCTGGAACAGCGCGCGGCCGCGACCGTCGGCAAAGAAGCCGCGCTGTTTGTCCCCAGCGGAACGATGGCGAACCTGATCGCCATCCTCACCCACACCAAACCCGGCGACGAAATCATCCTTGGCGACCAGAACCACATCTTTCAGTACGAACTGGGCGGTGCGGCACGCCTCGGCGGCGTCATCACGCGAGCTCTCCCAAGCCTCGAGGACGGCACCCTCGACGAAAACACATTGAAGGCTGCCATCCGCTCGGAAAACCTGCATTCGCCGGGCTCGACCCTTCTCTGCCTGGAGAACACGCACAATCGATGCGGCGGCGCGGCAATCCCGGCTCCCGTGATGGCGTCGGTTGCCGGCATCGCCCACGACCATCAAATGCAGGTGCACCTCGACGGTGCGCGGCTATTCAACGCCGCGGCCGCGCTCGGCGTGCCAGCCGCAGTGCTCGCCCAGGACTGCGATAGCGTTTCGTTCTGCCTTTCCAAAGGCCTCGGTTGCCCAATCGGCTCACTTCTCTGTGGGTCGCGGGAGTTCGTCGAACGGGCGAGACGCAACCGTAAAATGCTTGGTGGCGGGATGCGCCAGGTCGGGATTATTGCCGCTGCGGGCCTCTACGCCCTCGAACATAACGTCTCACGCATTGCCGACGACCATCGCAATGCGGCCGCGCTGGCAGATGGCCTGCGAGAACTCGGCCCGTTTCGGCCCAACTCGCCGCAGACCAACATCGTTGTCGCTGATGTCGTCCAGGGTTCCCTGAACGACTGGCTGTCGGCGTTCGAACGCGAAGGCGTTCTCGCTGTCGCATTTGGGCCGCAGCGGATGCGGCTTGTGACTCACATCAACATCTCTCGCGAGGCCATCGACGATGCCCTCGGTCGCATTCAGCGGGTTGTAGGAGCCGTACCGGTTTGAGGATTTCTGCGATGTTCCTTGCTGGCGGCGCGGTGGCGACCGTCCTTCTCAGCGGCTGCGGGTCTTCCGAAGACACGCCGATCACCAAAGTTTTCGTTCACGCCCCATGGACTGCGAACGAATCGAATGAATACAACCTCGTGATCGAAGACAACAAGGTCTATGGCACCTGCACTCTCGAGACGAAGCTCGCCGATGGTGGCGCGAATACGCGTATGAACCGCCTTTGTGGCGACGGCGAAAATCGCGACGATGGCACCGTCCTCGTCGATCCGCAGACGCTCGTGCCGATAGAGGCCAGCCGGACAGCGTTGCGGAAGGACAGCCGCGTCTCCTTCACCACGACCTATGCGCCACCAACGGTGACCTTCGTCTCAGACGAAAACGGCAAACAGCGCCAGACTCAACGGGACCTCCCGGTGCCCAACAGCACCAGCCCGGATCCCGGCTACTACGATGACGAGTCGCTGTTGTGGCTTGTCCGTGGCATCGACCTGCGGGAAGGTTACAAAGGTTCTTACCAGAACGTGAGTGCCGGCACAGGACAAACGTTTCGCGTCGACTTGAAGGTCGAAGGCCAGGAACGAGTGAGCGTGCCGGCGGGAGAATTCACCGCCTGGAAGATTCGGATCAGCACGGAAAACGTCACGCAATTTGCGTGGGTCGACGTGCAGAGCCCCAACCGTCTGGTCCAGGCGCGCATCAACGGCGTGCAGGACGTGACTTACAAGCTGGTCCGCTCCCAGTAGCGGATTTCACCTTCGCACTCATCGATCCAGGCAGTTCACGGCTCGCCCCCCGGCCGCGGAACCGTCCCGGATTCGGCCAACTTCGTGAATGACAAGAAGTTCACGCGCTTATCTTCCAAGGGGGCTTCAAAATTGCTTGACACCGCATCGCCGCCTCACCAAGATGCCAGAACCTCAGCCCCTACTCCGATTTACGGTCGTGCGATGACATCCGTTTTCGTTATCAGTCGAGAGCCCCGAATGCGCGCCACGGTGACGGAATACCTGCGCGAACGCGGCTACGACACTGCGACTGCGGGCACCTACGACGCTGCGATCGAACACCTCTCCGATTACCGCCACGATGCCATCGTCACTGACGTCCAGGGGCTTCCTCGCGGCGAAGAAGGCGCGAATTTCGCCAACTTCAATCAGTGGATCGCGACTGCCTATCGCACGTCGCCGCCTGCGATGGTGTACCTGCTGCACAAAGGTGCTCGCCGCCCGCACTTCCGCCTCGAAGGCGCAGTAATCAAGAAGCCGTTCCCGATCGAAGCACTTGGCGAGGCGTTGCGCGAACGAGTTGGCCATCCACGCAAAGACGGCCGCGAACCCGGCATCGACCTCGACCTTTCGTCGAATACGCTCCGTTCCGGGAGCAAGCAGGCTCACCTCACCAACATCGAGGCAACGCTCCTCGCGTACCTCATCGAGCACGAGGGGGAGATCCTTCACCCTCGCGATTTGTTGGTTGATGTTTGGCAGTACCACGACGCAGCGGGTGCGAGCACACTCGTGCGGGCCCATGTCAGCAACCTGCGACGGAAGCTTCGGGACGTCCTCGGTTCGTCGGACCAGATCCAGACGGTTCGCGGCAAAGGTTATCGGTTCTCCGCTTAATACCTAACCTCACCTGCTAAAGAAGGCTCGTAAGATGAAGCTTGCAACCGGCATCGGCTATTCCGGCGCCTCGATGAAAATCGACATGGAGTTCGTGCTCGACGTTGAGCGCCTGGGCTACGACTCCATCTGGACGGCGGAAGCGTATGGCTCCGATGCAGTCACGCCGCTTGCGTACATTGCCGCGCTGACGACGAAGATCAAGCTTGGCACGAGCATCATGCAGATGCCGGGCCGCACTCCGGCGATGTGCGCGATGACGATGTCCACGCTCGATGCGATTTCGGGCGGACGGGCGCTGGTCGGGCTCGGACTGAGCGGGCCACAGGTGGTCGAAGGCTGGCACGGCGTCCCGTACGGGAAGCCAGCAGCCCGAACCCGCGAGTATGTCGAGATCCTGCGCAAGATTTGGGCCCGCGAAGAGCCAGTCTCGTACAACGGGCAGGAATACCAGTTGCCCTACAACGGCCCTGGCGCGACCGGCCTCGGCAAGCCCCTGAAGAGCATCCTCCATGGCCGCCAGTTGCCGATCTATCTCGCCACCATGGGGCCCATCAACATCCGCAACACGGCCGAGCTCGCGGACGGCTGGCTGCCCATCTGGTTCTCGCCGAAGCGTATGGACCTTTTCCGGCCGTCGCTTGAGGAAGGCTTCAAGCGCGCCGGGAATGGCAAGAGCTACAAGGACTTCGACATCGCGGCCGGCTGCGGCGTGATGATCGGCGACGATGTGAAGGCATTGCTGGCGGTACAGAAGCCGAACCTCGCGCTCTACATAGGCGGCATGGGCGCCAAAGAGAAGAACTTCCACAACGAAATGGCGATCAAGTATGGCTACGGCGAGGCGGCCGCCAAAATCCAGGAACTCTATCTCTCCGGCAGGAAGCAAGAAGCGACCGACGCCGTCCCGGATGAACTGGTGGACGAAATGTCGCTGGTCGGGCCTGTGGCGCGCATTAAGGAGCGCTACAGGGCATGGGAAGACGCGGG
>JBDTNM010000140.1:0-8218 GCA_039933735.1 bacterium
GGGACTTCCTGGGTGCCATCCCACATCGAATAGCGGTATCGCGATGCCATAAGACCTCCATGCGCGCGGGGTGCGGCATTCGGTGAGCGTAGCCGAATTGGCCTCGGTTGTCAGTCGGCCATCCGGGCAGGCCGGGCGCGTCCTGCGTGAAGCGACGTTAAGATTACGCATGCCTGAAGCACCGCGTTTCGCCGATTCCCGGATCGCCGATGCCGCGCCTGTAGTCATCCAGCGCGGCGTGACCTCGGACCTCTATCTGCCGCGGGTCGAGACGAATCAAGAGCAAAACTTGATTGATGGCTTCTTGTTCGCTTCTCCTCCGCCGACCGAACTGCACGAAGAGATTGTCCTCACGCTCGCCGAGGCGATCGACGCGTGCGCGCGAAAGAACGGAGGAAAGGTGTTCGTTAGCCGTGATTGCCGGCTCGGGGATACGACGGTTATCCAGGCTGACGTTGCGTTCCTCTCGCTCGAGCGGCGGAATCTCGCGGGGCGGCATCTTCGCGGTGCGCCGGACCTTGTGGTTGAGGTCAGTTCGCCCGGTACGCTCGCGTTCGACACGGAGGCAAAGTTCGCCGCCTATGGTGCGAGCGGTGTTCGGGAGGCCTGGTTCGTCGATCCGCAGGCATTCACCCTGAACGTTGTTTCTGGCGATGGCGCGCGCTGGACCGGCGAACAATTGGGTCGCTGGGGCGAACCAATCCCGTCGTCCATCGTCGACGTTGGGACGGCGAACCTCGTGGCGCGGACGGTCGATTAGACCGCTGGTCGAGGCAATCTAGCCGAGGTGGCGGACGGTGAGGTGTGTCGAGCTGCTGAGTTCGTTCGCGTGATGGCCGAAGTACGTGCCCGAGACCGGTGCAACATCGAGATAGTCTCGTCCGACCGCGACGACGACGTAGCTGTGATCGACGCGCCGGCCGTGGCAGGGATCGAAGGCAACGGCCACGGCGGAGCGTTCATCCTGAGGATTAGCAAAAATCACTTCGACCCAGGCGTGCGTCGAACCCTCTCCGAGCATGTGTCCGGAGACGTAGCGCGCCGGGATCCCAAGGCTCCTGCACATCGCGAGCATAAGGTGGGCGTGGTCCTGGCAAACGCCAGCGCCGATCGCGAGCGCTTCGGCAGCAGTTGTAAAAACGCTGGTCGCACCCTTGCGGTAGTGGAGCCGCCGATGGACCTGGAGGCAAAGCCGCTCTGCGGCGTCGGCGATTGAGGCTGCGCCGGAAGCCGCGTCGTTCGCCGCCGCGGAAATCGCATCATCCGGTGTGGTGAGGCGCGTGGCCAGCAGGTAGCGGGGATCGCTGCGTGCCGCAGCCGGAACTTTCGTCTCGCCAAGGGGGTCACGTTCGATGATTGCGTGGATGTGGAATTCCACCTGGCCGTCGACTTCAGGTACGCGGACGCGCGCGACGGAGTTTGCGAACGGGTCCCGGCTCCAGTTCGCTTCGGCGGTCGCCCCGACCACGCTCAACTGATGCGAGCGGCGTACCTGGCCACCGTGACGGGGCGGGGGCACTACGACCAATCGTTGGTCGACTCGAGCCACGGGCCCAGCGTAGCGATAGCGGAAAGTCTGGTGGAGTTCAAACTCCAGGCGGGCCGCGGCTGTGGCAGTCATTGGAGTGTCACCACAGTGCCGGCCGGAACTTCGTCGGCCCAGACCGTCATGGTGACGAGGGTGGAGTCCCCGTAGGTTGTTAACATCGCGCAGTCGAGTGCATCGCGGCCGCGGCCGATTACCACTCGGCCGATGCGCCGATGGTTGTTGCGCGGGTCGAAGGTGTACCACCGGCCACCGAGCCAAACTTCCATCCAGGCTGCGAAGTCCATAAGGGAACCATCGGGCGGGACGTCGATGTCGGGTATATAGCCAAACGCGTATCTGGTGGGGATATTCATCGCGCGGCAGAAGCTGATCGCGAGTTGGGCGAAGTCCCGGCAGACCCCGCGACGGCTGCGATAGACGTCGGCAGCGGTCGTCCGTGGCGAACTGGCGCCGTGCTCGAAGGTAATGTTCGTGTGGACCCAGTCGCAGATAGCCTGAACTCGGCCCCAGCCGGGCGGCACGGTTCCGAACAGTTGCCATGCCGCGTCGGCGAGTTCGTCCGAAAGGCAGTAGCGGCTGGGCAACGTGTAGACCAGCACATCATCCGGCAGGAATGACGGGGCGACTTCGTGCGCAGTCTCGTCCGCGTCATCGAGTTCTGGAGGGACGGCTACGATCGCGTCGTATCGGACTGTGAGGGGACCTGCCGGTGCATCTACCCGCTGGCAAAGGTTGCCATAGCCATCGCGATACCCACGCCGGTGCACCTCGGGCGTGAAGCTCCACAGCTCCTGCAGCATCGACGTCCGGTCGGTGCGGTGCGGTTCCACCTGGATGACGCTGTGAGCAGGAGCGGACGAAACGAAGCCGAATTCGCAGCCAACCCGGACCCTGATTGCATTCGTCATCGGGGAAGTATGGCACGGCATCGTTTCACGCTCGTGACCAGCGGCCTGCGGTATTGTTCGGAAATGCTTTCGGCCCAGGACGATTTCGCGATTCGGGCGCTGTACGCGGCCTACAACCACGCGATTCACCGAGGCGACGCGGCAGCGTGGGCGGGGTGCTTCACTCGCAGCGGGCGCTTTTCGAATCGCCAGCGCGTCGTCGAAGGTGAGGTTGCGCTCCGCGAGTATGCCGCGGACTTTTCGAAGGATGAGAACGCCCGCTACTGGGTCGACAACCTGATCCTGGAAGCGACCGATGCGGGCGCCAGCGGGACCTGCTACCTCATGATTCTCCACACGGGTGCCGAGGGAGGTCCACCGAGCGTGAACCTTACCGGCATTTACACGGACTCCCTTGTGCTCATCGAGGGGAAGTGGCGCTTCTCCGCGCGGCACATCGCTCGGGATATGTAAGTTCACCGGACGTTCGGGCACTCAGGCTGGATGTTGGCTCCGCCAGGCGGCGATCAATGCCTCCGCCTCGATCTCGCCCTGCTCTGCGTGTACCGCAGTCGTCGCATGAACGAGGTCATCCTGGAACTCACTTCGGGCATCTTGCGGCGCCTGGGCGGATTCGTAACCGATGTATTCGATGTGGAGTTGGGCGCAGAGTTCTCGTAGCCGGCGGTGCACGATCTGGCGGCGTTCTTCGGCCAGGCGTTTCGATTTGGGCGTGTCTTCGAAGGCAAATGCGAGCCGCGGGCCTCGCACCACGAGTGCCACTTGTTCACGGAGCAGGATGCGCCGGATGCAGGTCTCCATCAGCTCATTGATGTACTCGGGAGTGAAATGGGTGGCTCCACCGAGGCGTTTGCGGGCCGATTGTCGCGCTCGCTCAAACACCGGGTTGCGAGCGAGTCGCGGGTTTCGGACGAGCAGTTCGCCCCGACGAGCAACGGCCTTGCCAACGCGCCCAAAGCGCCGCTCAAGTTGCAGGGGCAGCGAAACGTTCGTGAACCAGTAGGACGAAACGATAAGGAGCGCGATATCCGGGTCGTAGCGATCGAGCCAGCGGTCGATCAGTTCGGGAAGCTCCGGACCGGGCCAAATCACACGAGATGTCGTCTCGACGTCTTCGCCCAGGGCCTGCCCGAGCAACCGTTCGCTGACGGCGACCTTGTTGTCGTCAGCAGCGATATTCGCATCCGTCTCGTAGCTGTTGCCGAGGCGCAGTAGTCGCATCACGGCAAGTCTACGAAACAGGCGGGCGATCGAGCGTCGCGGTTCCGGCATTCCAACCAGTAGCGGAGTACTCCAATTCCCCGATTCCCCAGAAGAAAGCCGGGTTGGTCGTTCAGATTCGGGTGCGTTAGCCGAAGTAACTAGCGATGGGCAAGGACGCAACCGCACTTCTAGACCAGGTCGATGACCTTCCACCGCTTCCGGCTGTCGCCGCGAAGGTGATGAACATGGCGGAAGACGACCGCACGAGCGCGATGGACCTGGCACAGGTGCTCGCCACCGACCAGGCGCTGACCGCGAAGCTGATTCGTATCAGCAACTCGGCGTACTACGGCTTCGCCCGACGCATCAGCACGGTCCGCGAGGCCGTGGTCATGCTGGGCTTCAAGCAGGTGCGGCAGGTATCCGTGGGCGCGAGCATGATGAACGCGTTCAAGAAGAATGGCTTCCAGGATGGATTCGACCTCGACCTCTTTTGGGGACACAGCGTTGCGGTTGCCGTTGCCTCGGAGGCCGTCGCCAAGAAGACGCTCGGTGCCAAGCCGGAAGACGCCTTCACTGCGGGAATCCTCCACGACATCGGCCGGCTGGTCCTTCGCCAGGTAATGCCGAAAGAATTCGCCGAAGCCGTTGCCATCGCCCGCTCAGGACAAATGCCCCTTCACGAAGCCGAATTTCAGACCACCGGCTACCAGCACGACGAGATCGGGCAGGCGCTTGGCGAACGCTGGAAGTTCCCGGGCCACCTGGTCGATGCGGTGCGTTGCCACCACGATGATTCACTGCGCGCGGGCCATGATGGCCTTGCCGGCGTCGTCGCCCAGGCAAACCACCTGATGCTTCACTACGGGCTGTTCTGCGGGTACGACCTCGATATCGGGGAAGTCGGGCCGCTGCCGGTGGACCTGGCACAGCTCGAAGAAATCTGCGGCGGAATTGACCGCATCCTGGCGCGCGCCTTCAGCTTCATCGAAAGCGCGAGCGGGACCCCTGAAACGTGGTACGCGAAAGCCAGCTGAGCCGCCCTTTCCCAATCAATTGACCCGCGTCCCGGCGGCGATCACCATTGCGCGATGGCACGCGAACCCGCCGTGCGCGAGCGGAACCCATGGTTGCCGCTGTTTGTCCTTTCTATCGCGACCTTCGCGGGGAGCCTTGTCGCGCTCGCATTGATCGCTTTCGAAGCGATTTCTGACGGGGAAAACCAGCAACCCAACCTCAGCCTCTCCGACCCGACGGTCACGGCGGAGCCAAGCGTCGAGTCGGGGCTCTCATTCAACGGCCCGTTGCCCACCGGCGCTACGAACCTTGGGCTGAAGCAAGCCGAGGCCGGCAAGACCGCCGACATCTCCTTCGCCGAGGGCGGCACCGGGACGACTGTCGCGACGAAGTTCTACGTTCCGGTGGCCGCGCTCGGGGCGGGAGTGGACGCACTCACCGCCGACCAGTTACGGGGCATCCTCCGCGGCGAAATCACCGACTGGGCCGCCGTCGGCGGTGTCAGTGGCAAGGTGCACCGTTTCCTGGCGACCGATGGTGACGCCGCCGCGGTCGGTGCATGGGCGTTTGAGAGTCAAGCGGCGAGCGGGTTCGCAAACTTCGAACGCACGGATGGATACGACGGCCTGAGGCGAAAGATGAGCCTCGACTCCGGGGGCATTGCCCTGGTGCCGATCGAGGAGCTCCGTCCGAATCTCGTCGCGATAGCAATCGACGGCGTTGACATTGCCCGGGGGCTCGGCGACGCGGCCTCCTGGCCTCTGGCTGAAACGGTTTCAGTCACCGGAAACACCAACAAGGGAAAGTCGCAGGTAGAAGCAATCGCCGCCAACATCGCCGCCAAACCACCGACCATCACCCGCGTGGTGGCGACCGGCGACATCCTCCAATCGCGATGTTCGCTGGCGGCGATCATCGCGACCGGGGACTGGGCCGCGGCACTTCGAGGGCCGGTGGCCGAGTACCTGGCAGGCGCCGACCTCGCCCTCGGTTCGCTTGATGGCAGCATCCAGGGCATCGGCGCTCCGTATCTGTGCGTCGCCCAGGACTATCCGAACCTCACCTCGCCGCCCGAGGTGATTGAGGCACTAACCCTCGCCGGGTTCGACGAAATGACCCTGGCGACGAACCATGCGTTCGACTGTGGGCTGGCCGGCTGCGGATCGAAAGCGCTGCTGGAATCGCAATCGCGGCTGAATGCCGTCGGGATAAAGACGGTCGGTGGCGGCAAGAACCTCGAAGACGCGCTGGCGCCGGCGATCTTCGAAGTTCACGGAATCAAGTTCGGCGTGCTCGGGTTCGATGACATTGCCGCTGAGGACCTCGAAGCCACAGACACGGAGCCCGGGACTGCGCCGCTCGACGATAGCTACGCGAACGAGCAAGCCGATCTTCCCCGGGAGCCAGCCTTCTACAAGTCGCCGGACCTGCTCGGGCTAACCCGGTTCGAAGAGCGCATCCGAGAACTTAAGAAGCAGGTGGACGTAGTCATCGTGCAGGTCCAGAGCGGCACCGAAGATACGCATGCCCCCAGCCCGCGCAGCATCAAGGCGTTGCGTGCCGCGGCTGACGCCGGCGCCGACCTGATCGTGGGCAATCAGGCCCACTGGGTGCAGGCAGTTGAGGTGCGAGACGACCGGTTCATTTCGTACGCCCTCGGGAACTTCATCTTCGACCAAACGCACACGCCCGAACACACGCAGGGCTACCTGCTCGAGGCAACGTTCCACGACAAGCGACTGGCGACGGTGCGAATGGTGCCTTATCAGATAGAAAACAAATACAAACCGACGTTCGTCACCGGCGACCTCCGGGCGAAGGTGTTGGGCGACGTAGTTGATGCTTCCGTAGACCTGCCGAAGCCCTGAGGCCGGGGAAAAGAAGAGGGGCCGGTGCGTTTGCACCGGCCCCTCTGGGCGTTGAACCCTGGAGACTGATTACGCCGATCGGCCGGACCAGGTCGGGTCCTTCTGGTCGAAGTAGGCGTTGGGGCCAAGGAGGTGCGCCGTAACAAACGGGGCATTCTCCGCGGTCTTGTAGTAGTTGTGGACGAGCGTCGAGGTGACGCCCATCAGGGTGTAGGGGATGCCTGCGCCGTAAGCCTTGACGAGCTCGCGGTTGACTTCCTTGTTGCCTTCCTGGCGCTTGGCGAGGTCGAATTCGGTGACCAGGCTGTTCGTCAGGCTGTCGACTTTGTCGATCTTCACGCCGAACTGCTGGAACTGCGGCTGGGCCGAGTTGTAGCTCAAGTAGTTCAGGAGGGTTGGCTCCGGGTCGGTGATGTCGGTGATCCATCCGTACCAGATGCTGTTGGAACCGTTGCCGTACTGCTGCTTCACGATTTTGGTCGTGATAGTCGAGTATGGCTCGATCTTCGCCGTGAAGGTGTTACCGAGGACCTTCTTCAGCTGGGCTGTGATGAGGGCCGATCCACCGGAGTAGAGACCTTCCCAGATGTCCGGGATGTCGACGATGATTTCGCCGAGGGCGGGGCCGCCACCTGCGTCCCACATCTTCTTGGCTTCGGCCTCGTCCTTCGCCCGGTCTTCGAGGTAACCCGGGAAGGTAATCAGTTCCTTCTCGTTGATACCGAAGGCCGCCTGCGTGGGCGGGATGTTGCCCGCGAGAGCAGCCTTGCCTTGCAGGAGCGAGTTGATGACCGAACGGCGGTCGAACGCGCGGAAGATTGCGCCGATGAGGTTCGGGTCGTTCCACGGCTTCGAGCCACCGTAGTAGGTACCGGCCTGCGGGTTCGCGGAGAACGTCTTGATCTCGTTGATCTTGCCGGCGTAGCGCTTGAGCAAATCATCGAGGACGGCGTTCTGAGTCGGCGCGAAGGCATCGACTTGCTTCTGCTCGAAGGCAGCCTGCTGGGCGGCCTGGTCCGTGAACAGCGGCACGTACTTGATGCCGTCCCAGTTGACCTGGGTGTAGAACTTCTCGTTCCGGGTAAAGTTAAGCGTGCCTTCTGCCTTGAACTCTGAGAGCTGGAAGGCTCCGGTGCCGATGATCTTGTCGGCGCTGAGGTTCGCGTAGTCCTTTTCGAAGGCCTTGATAGCTTCGGGAGCCTGGACCTTGGTATAGGTACCGGCGAGCACGTTGACGAAGAACGGATCCGGCTTAAGCGTCGTCACCTTGACGGTCTTGGCGTCGACAGTTTCGACTTTGTCGACCGTCTGGAACGACGACTTGCGGTAGAAGTTCGGGTCATCGACACCGTCGATGGTCTTGCCACCCTTGTTGCGCAGAATGAACTGGGCAATGTCGTCGGCGGTCGCGGCGCGGCCGTTTACCGGCGCCTTGTTGTGCCAGAAAACGTTCGGCCGGACGGAGAAGACGAAGGTCTGCTTGTCTGGCTGCTCGACCTTTTCGGCGAGGCCGCCACCGATCTTGCCCTCGGTGAAACTATCCCACTGCATGACGCCGAGGTTCGTGTAGCCGAACAGCACCGCGATCGGGCTGAAGCGGCTACGGTCGATATCGAACGTATCGAACGTGTTGTTCGCGCTGATAAAGTGGGCGGTGCCGCCCTTCTGCTTCG
>JBDTNM010000141.1:0-8112 GCA_039933735.1 bacterium
GACGAGTTCGAGCGAGCCTTCGGCGAATTGGCGCTGGTGGATCGTCGCCAGCGGATACACCGCGTCGATCACTTCCGCCGGGTCGGCACCCAGAGGAAGGCGCACGATCCAGCCGGTGGGCAGCGTCTTCGCTCCCGAAAGCGGTCGATAGCGGCCGGCGTCGTCGTGGCGGACGAACTCGGCGACCGATCCTGGCGCCACGACCCGGGGCGTGCGTACCCCCGGCACGGCGATGGTCATGCCGTTGGCGTCGGTGAGGACTTCAAGTTGCCCTACGACGCGTGCGGTCAACGGCCTTTCGCCAATCGCAAAATCACCGTCGCAACGGAAGGATGGGTGCCCACGGGACGGGCATAGCGGACGATGCGGCCTTCGCGCCGGGTTTCGGCGCCTTCAAGGCTGAGGTCCGCCGGGATGGTTTGGCCGACATGCCAGCCGTCGGCGATGAAGAATGGCACCACGACAACGGTTCGCGACCGAAAAATCGTCAGCAAGTGGAGCATGCCCGGCTCCTGGTCGAGAAAGATCGCTCCGGCTTCAGCGAATGCCCCGCTTTCGCGAACGCGGCTGGCCATCGCCAACACGTTCTTTTCCGACTCAGAATCTCTGCGGGTGCCGTGACCGAGAATGGCGACAGCGTCGGCGGCGGTGGCGCCCGCTTCACGGGCGCGTTCGACAATGACGTCGGCGAGTGACGGGTCGTCGCCAATCGGCGCGGTGTAACGGATTGTCTGCGGGCCACGCGCCGTAGTGGGGCCGGTGAGCCGCATCTCACGCGGGATCACGGTATTGGTGAAGTATCCGTGGGAGATGAACACCGGCACGACGACGACATCTCGGTCTTCGCAGCCGTCGAGCACGCGCGAGAGCGAGGGTTCCTCTTTCCAGAAGCCGGTGCGGACTTCATCGAATTCGCCCGAACGGCGCAACGCGGCTGCGTGGGCGAGGACAGGGGCGCTCGAGTTCGCGTTCAGGTGCGAGCCGTGGCCGACAAGGACAAGGGTCGTCACTCTCGGGGGCCGCGCTTCTCTGCGAGTCGCTTCTGACGCTCCTGGCGGGCGAGATAAGTGACGCCGCCCCAACCCGGCCCGAGGGCGGTGACGATCCGTTCGCGGATGTACTTGGCCAGGCCCGGCGAAGCCCCGCCCGTCGAAACGGCGATCGCGAGGTCGCCATCGCGAATCGTCGCCGGCGTGAAGAAGGTGCTCTCTTCCTGTGAATCGGTGACCACCACCGGGATGTTGTGCGCGCGAGCGAGCGCGCCGACGCGGCGATTGACCTCCCGGTCGTTCGTGCAGGCAAAGACGAGGGCCCAGGGCGGCGAGGCTTCGAGATCAGAATCCTCGAACGCTCGCTCAACCACGGTGACGAACGGCTGTTGACGAATGCGTTCGACGATTTCTTGCGCGACGACGGTTACACGAAACTCGCCTTCGGCGAGGTTGCGGACCTTCCGCAGTGCCACATCGCCGCCGCCGACAACGAGCGCCGGGCCAGCATCCGGCAGGAACTCCACCATCATGCTCATCGAAGCGACTCGCGAACGGCTACGACAAGTCCTTCGATCGACGGTTCTGCCGCGACCGCATCGACGCGGTCGAATGCCAGCCTTGTCGCTTCGGCCGCCTGCGGGCCGATCGCGCACAGCTGAGTGGAACTCGATGGGGTGCGTTCGCCAAGGGCCGCGCGGAGAAAGCGAGCTGCCGAGGCGCTGGCGAACGTAATGGCGTCGGCCGAGAGGACTGCAGCGGCGACTTCATCGCTTAACTCGGCTGGATTCGTCTCGTAGACCTTCACCTGTTCAATGTGGCCTCCGCGAGCACGCAGACCGTCGGCGAGCGATTGGTCGCTGAGCGATCCCACGGGCAGCAGGATGCGCGCACCGTCGACGCGCGGAAGTTCGGCGGCGAGTGATTGGCTGGTGGCAAGGGCCGGGACGAAGTCCGGGAGGACCGCCGCGGCCCGGAGCGCGCCAGCGGTCGCGGCGCCGATGGCGGCCACTTTTGTCGAAGCGAGCGCGCGAGCATCCTTGCCCGCGTGGGCGAGTGCTTCGAAGAACGCTTCGACGGCGTTTTGACTCGTGAACACCACCCAATCCCAGCGCGAACTGAGACGCTCATCAGTCGTGAGATCCAGCGCGCTGTGGCGAATTTCAAGGACAGGTGCTTCGATGACGCGTGCGCCGAGCGCTTCGAGTGAAACGCGGAGGCTGCTCGCCTGGGAGCGGGTGCGGGTGACGACCACCACCTTGCCGGCGAGTGGGAGTGACTCTCGCCATGAGATGTTTGGCGCGAGCGAGACGACGTCACCGATGACCGTGATTAGCGGTGTCGGCAGTGAAGCCGCGGCCTCGGCGATCGTCCCGAGCGTCGCGACGACCGCCTGCTGCGACGGGAGCGTGCCATTCGAAATGGATGCGGCAGGCGTGACCGGGTCGCGACCCGCGTCGATCAATTTCCGCACGACGTCGGGCAGGCGGGCAGCACCCATGAGCACGACAAGCGTCTCCATCTTCGCCAGCGCCTGCCAGTCGTGACTCTCACCGCTGTCTGCGTCCATCCCTGTGATGACGGCGAAATTGCGGGCCACGCCGCGATGAGTCACGGGGATGCCGGCGTACGCCGGGACAGCCACCGCGGAGGTAACGCCGGGGATGACTGAGAACGGCACTCCGGCTGCGCGCAGGGCGAGGGCTTCCTCGCCGCCGCGGCCGAACACGAACGGGTCGCCGCCCTTGAGCCGCACGATGCGCTTGCCCGCGAGGGCGTTCGTGACAAGGAGCTGGGTAATCGCGTCCTGCGACATGCTGTGTGCGCCGGCGCGTTTCCCTGCGTCGATTCGTTCCGCGCCAGGAGGGCAATGGGCGAGGATCGCGGGCGAAAGCAGGGCGTCGTGGATGACCACCTCGGCCTGCTGCAGCGCCCGAACAGCGCCGATCGTCAGCAAGTCCGGGTCGCCTGGCCCGGCGCCGACAAGCGTGACGAATCCGGTGTTCTCTGGCACCCGGCAATTGTCGCACGCGGCTTCAAGCGTGGCTTTTCGGCGCGGACGAACTGCCTATACTTCTGCCGATGCAAGAGAACGTCCCTGCTGGAATCAAATACGAGGCGGTCAGCCGCTTCTTCGCCGAGAACGTCCCCGGAGGGGAAGCGCCGCTTACGTTTTCGTTCATCAGTGGCGGCCGTTCAAACCTGACCTACCAGGCGGTGAACAGCAACGGCACCTGGGTGCTGCGGCGCCCGCCCCTCGGCCACGTACTGCCGACGGCGCACGACATGGCCCGCGAGTTCCGGGTCCTGGCCGGCCTCGCCCAGGTCGATTTCCCCTCGCCGAAGCCCGTGGCGCTCTGCGAAGACGGAGACGTGAACGACTACCCGTTTTACGTCATGAACTTCTGCGAAGGCGTGATCATCGTCGAGAAGATACCGGCCGGGTTCGCGGATGACAGGGCTCAGCGCCAGGAGATTGGCCACGGGCTGGTGGACACGCTCGTGCGCCTGCATTCGGTCGACTACAAGGCGGTTGGCCTGGGCGAATTCGGGCGGCCGGAAGGCTACCTCGAACGCCAGGTGCGGCGGTGGTCCGAACAATGGGCCCGTTCGGAGACGCGGCCGATTGCCGAGATGAATGAACTGATTCGACGGCTGCAGAACAGCATTCCGCCCTCGCCCACGCCGACCATCGTGCACGGTGACTACCGCCTTGGGAACATGATGCTCGATCCGACGAACCCGCGGCGGGTGGTGGCAGTACTCGACTGGGAGATGGCAACGCTCGGGGACCCGCTTTCGGACCTGGGCTACACGCTGGGCTACTGGGGCGACATGTCGGACACGCCGGAATACCTCCATGCCCGCACCGCAAGCGCGGTGACGGCGCAGCCGGGCTTCCACACGCGCGCCGAACTGGTCGCCGAGTATGCCCGGGTCAGTGGCCGCGACGTTTCGGCGATCGAGTGGTACGAGATCTTCGCGACCTACAAGTTGGCCGTGATCGTTGAAGGCATCCACGCCCGCTTCCTCGCCGGCGAGACCGTCGGAGCCGGGTTCGAAGGCTACGGAAAGCGCACCGAAGACCTCATCGCGGAAGCCTTCGCGAGTACCAGCAAAGCCGCCGACCCGAAGCTGCGCGGCGTGGCTTAGGGCGAGTTGGCACTGCGGCTCACGCGCTTTGGCGGCTCGAAGCTCGGGGCACAACCGAGGCTGAAGTCGAGTACGCGTTCCGCGCGGGGTTACCCGACGTCGCGACTCCACCGAAAAGCGGTAAGTCTCTGATCTTGCCTTTGGTCGCGATTGGGGCGGGCGAAGTGAACAGAAAAAGATCCGTGTGATTTTCGCGATGGATGGTGAAGACGTCATCATCGTGACGGTTGTACGTTTATTACGGAAGTTGGAGTCAATGAACGTTAGCTACGACTCACAGTTCGACCTGCTCTACCTTCAGTTTGACGACGCGGCGACCAGTGTTCGCAACGAGGATGCCGGAGACGGCGTTGTGCTGGACATCACTCCCGACGGGCGCCTCGCCGGCATCGAGATCCTCGATGCCTCGCGGGTCATGGACCTCGGCCGGCTCTTTCCGATCGAGTACGAGCGCTCTGGCAGCCCTGCTTAGTGGTTGCCGTGGACGAGGCTGAGAAACTCGGCGCGCGTCACCGCTGACTGGCGGAAGTCGCCACGCATCGCGCTCGTGACCATACGGCTGCCCGGCTTCTTCACGCCGCGCATCGTCATGCACAGATGCTCCGCTTCGATCACGACCGCAACGCCGTCCGGGCTGAGCGTTTCCATGATCGCTTCCGCAATCTGGCTCGTGAGTTGCTCCTGGATTTGCGGACGATGGGCATACCCCTCGACGACACGCGCAAGTTTGCTAATTCCGACCACGCGGCCATCCGGGATGTAGCCGACGTGCGCCTCGCCGTGGAACGGGAGGAAGTGGTGTTCGCACATCGAATAAAAGGGAATGTTGCGCAGGATCACCATCTCATCGTGAGCGACCGAGAAGACGACCTTGAGGTGCTCGCGCGGGTCGTCAAACAGGCCCTCGAACACTTCGCCGTACATGTCGGCAATCCGGCGTGGGGTATCGGCCAGGCCTTCACGCGAAGGGTCTTCGCCGATGGCGGCAAGCATCTCGACAACGGCGGCCTTTATCCGGTCCGCATCGGGTCCATTAGTAGTAGTCAAACGCTGTGTGCTCCGGGGTAAGTCGTTGGATCGTAGCAGTTGAGGCGCATCTGGCCTCCCGCAACTCAGGCCCTCGCCGCGGCGTATTCCGCTACGAGGTCCTTTGGCGCCTGCAAGTGCCAGGCGTCAATGAGCAGCGTTTCGAGCTGTTCGACGTCGATCGCGTCGAGGCGAACGAGGATCGCCGGGAACCCGTTGTAGTGCGGCTCGGTGAAAAACACATCCGGCACGCTCTGGATGAGGAAGTCCTTGTCTTCTTCGCCGGAGACGCGGACGGCGAGCACTCGCGGCTGGGGGACACGCGGTTTCTTGGGCCCGATCCGCTCCAGCCAGACCCATGCGAAGCCTTTCTCCTTGCCCTTGTTTAGCACCGAAAAGGCGAACCGCTCCGGGTCTTCCTTCGCCCCGGGGAGCGAGTGGGCGATGCGGCGGACGTCCTCTTGCGTGGCCATAGGCTAGCGCCCGAGGACGCCGCGGGTGAGGGCTTCGAGTTCGGCGACCGTAGTTGGCTTGTCTTCTTCGCCGGCCCAGTTGCCGATGCCGAGCATCGCCAGCATGGTCGTGCCGACCAGCATCCGGACTGTGGCATCAAGCGGCAGGGCCCGGAATTCGCCGGCGGTGATGCCTGACTCGATCATCTCGCGGAAGCCTTCGTGCAGCCAGGTTACCTGCGACTGATCGACCTGACGGTTGCGAGCGCCGACCTGGAACGCTGCGACCAGGATGGTGCGGTTTTTGCGCAGGTACATGGCGAGCGAATTCACCGCCATGCAGGCCCGCTCCATGTAGGGGGTCTTCTCATCGATTCCCGCGAAATACTGTTCGAGCGCCTCGTCTCGTTCGGTCTGGAGGACTTCGCGAAGGATGTCGTCCTTCGATTCGAAATAGCCGTACAGCGTGCCCACGCCCGTATCGGCGAGCTCGGCGATGTGCTGGATGGAGGTCTCTTCGAAGCCGTTTTCGTGGAACAGCTTGCTCGCGGCAGCGATGATGGCGGCGCGGGTGCGGGCTTTTCGCCGTTCGAGGCGGCCGGGGATGGCCATTGCTGGTGCAGTCATACGCTTCTCCCGAATGAGTGCAACCACGTGTTCAAATTCGAACGGTGGTTGCAACTGCTCAATTTCGAACGAAATCTACGGCACATTCGGGTGCGAAGTCGAATGCTCGCCGCCCGGGCGGTCGTCTGTGACGATTGGCCCATAATCAAGGTGAATGCGAACGCCGTTTCTCCTGGCGATGGTTGCCCTCCTCGGAGCCTGTTCCGCCGGTTCGCCGCATCCGTCGCAATCAACTCCGAGCGATCCGTCCGCCTCGTCCAGAAGCACCGCGACCCCCGTGAACGAGGCTGCCTCGACTCGAGTGCAGGCATCGCCGGAGGGCTGCTTTGGCCGTGGGCCGGGCGACTACGTCGACGCAATCGAACGCGAAGAGGGCCAGCGGAGCTTCCGGATCCATGTGCCTCCGGCTTACGACGGCTATTCCAGCGTGCCGCTGCTGTTCAACTTCCATGGGCAGTCGCGGTCCGCCGAAGACCAGGAGTTCTATAGCGGCCTTGTGCCAGTCTCCGACGCCAACGACTTCATCCTCGTTTCGCCTGAAGGCGGATTCGCCCAGTGGAACATCGTCGGCATTTACGCCGAGGACGGCATCGATGACGTCGCGGCGGTCGCCGACATCCTTGCCTATGCGAGCTCCGAGTTTTGCGTGGATGCCGACCGGGTGTTCGCAACGGGGATGTCGAACGGGGCGGAAATGGCGGCGCAGGTCGCCTGCCTGATGCCGGGCGTGTTCGCGGGTATTGCGCCGGTCGCCGGGATCGAATTCCAGGGCTGCGAGGGCCCGCCGGTCGCAGTCATCACCTTTCACGGCACCGACGACTACAACGTGCCCTACGACACGGCGCCCGAGGCTGTCGCCGAATGGGCGCGCTACAACGGCTGTCCTGAAGAGCCAGAGGTTGAACGAGTCGCCGAGCAGGTGACGCGCGAGTCGTACTTCGGCTGCGAGGGCGCGCCGGTGGTCTTCTACACAATCGAAGGTGGCGGCCACACCTGGCCGGGCGCCGCGGACGATGCAGGCGGGGTCGGCGCGACGAACCACGAGATCAGCGCCAGCGAGTTGATCTGGGATCTGTTCGGGCGGATCCGGCGGACGCCGTAGGCGGGGCTACGGATGGCGGCATGCCGCGACCGGGTCCGCTTTCCACTTTGCTCTTTCCTCTTTTCTCTCGTCTCTTCCATACTCTCCCAATGCCCAGAAACCACGTCGCCCAACGAACCAGCGTCTTCAACGAGTCCGTGATCCGCGAGATGACGCGGTTGGCGATGATGCATGGGGCGATGAACCTGGCCCAGGGCTACCCGGATTTCCCGGCGCCGGACTTCATCAAGCAGGCCGCGATCGATTCCATTAATGCGGATATCAACCAGTACGCCATCACCTGGGGTTCGCCGCGGCTGCGAAAAGCCATCGCCGATAAGACGAAGCGGTTCTACGGACTCGATCTCGACCCGGACCGCGAAATCACGGTCACATGTGGCGCCACCGAGGCGATGATGTGCGCGATGCTCGCCACGGTTGAGCCGAGCGACGAAATCATCGTCTTTGAGCCGTTCTACGAGAACTACGTGCCCGATGCGGCGATGAGCGGCGCGAAGCTGGTGTTCGTCACCCTGCGAGGCGAGAACTTCGACTTCGACCCGGCCGAGTTGCGCGCGGCCTTCAGCGCGAACACCCGCGCGATCATCGTCAACACGCCGAACAACCCCAGCGGCAAGGTGTTCTCCCGGGCCGAGCTCCAGCAGATCGCCGCGCTCTGCCAGGAGTTCGACACCCTCTGCATCACCGATGAGATTTACGAGCACATCCTCTACGACCACCACGAGCACGTTTCGATAGCGACGCTGCCGGGGATGTACGAACG
>JBDTNM010000142.1:0-8083 GCA_039933735.1 bacterium
TTTGTTTTGACCGGCGGCGGCCTATTTTCCCACCTAGTTGCCCGGGCAGTATCGTCAGCGCTGAGGCGTTTCACTAACCGTGTTCGGGATGGGAACGGGTGGGACCACCTCGCTCTAGCCACCAGAGGCTTAAGTATGCCAAACCGGCCCGATTCGTGCAACACCCGCCCCATGGTCGGTTGCGGACAATCTCCCGGGGCGGCATGGTAAGCCGCTCATGAAGCCCCTCTTCCTCCTGGCGCTGGGCGCCGTCTGTGGCGTCCTGGCGACGGTCCTCTTCTTTACGATCGATCCCACCTTCGATTCGCCCGAAGCGGACGGCGCGGGCGGGGGCAATGTGAGCCTTGCTCTGAGCGAGGATGCGCTGTCTGCATTGATAGCTGCTGAGCTGCCTCTGCTGCCGAGTTTCGGGGAGGCGCCAAAGGTAGAAACCACAGTTGGTTCCAACGGCCTGATGAAAGTGGATATTACGGTGGGTGGACTGGGCATCGGTTTGCGCGGATCGATCACGTTGAACCCGAACATTGCGGACGGGAGGCTCCGGCTGGACGTGGTCGAGTCGAGCCTGGGTGAGCTTGCCTCGCCCGAGGAGATCGCGGTTCTGATCGAGAAGCCAATCCAGGACCGGCTCGATGGCCTCGCCGCCGGATTGGACTACCGGCTGACAGCAATCCGGACGACTGACCAGCGACTGACCCTCGAAGTCGAAATCTAAACGTCAGACTCCGGTGCCTGCGCCGATGAGCCCGCCGACAGCGTACGAAATGGCCGCACCAACCAATCCGAAGAGCGTCATCCGGCTGCCGGAGAACAGCACACTCCTCCCGGTGAACAGCGTAGTCACCGCGCCAGTCAAGAACAGGCCGGCAGCGCTCAGTATGGCGCTAAGGATGAGGCCAGTGAGGCCGCCGATGAAGAGCCAGGGGATGACAGGCAGAACCGCGCCGGCGCTGAAGGTGGTCAGCGAGGTTGCGGCGGCGACCCAGGCGTTGCCAGCTTCTCCGGCCGACATACCGAGTTCCTCGCGAGTGAGCGTATCAAGCGCGGTGGCGGGGTTGGAGAGGATTCGCTTCGCCGTCGTACGGGCGTCATCGTCGGTCAGGCCCTTGGCGCGGTATATAAGGAAGAGCTCTTCCTCCTCTTCCTCGGGCATGAGCTCGAGTTCCTCGCGTTCAATCGCGACCTGGCGTTCGAATGCTTCGGCGGAGCTGCGGACGCTGATCCACTCGCCGAGGGCCATGCTGATGGACCCGGCGAGCAAACCACCGATGCCAGCGAGGAGGACGAAGCTCTTGCCGGGGTCGGCACCGGCCACGCCCATGACGAGGCAGAAGTTCGAAACAAGGCCGTCGTTGGCGCCAAGAACGGCAGCGCGGAGCGCGTTTCCTGTACCGCCGCGATGACGACCTTCGACCTTAGCGATATCGACATCGACGCCGTTGCCGGTGGATCGGGAGATTTCGCGAAAGAGCCGCGCATGGGAGCGCTCGTCGGCGGGAAGATTGGCAGCGACTGCTTCGGGCTGGTCGTCGTACATCGTCGTCGCCGACATTTCCATGCGGGTCACAATGGGACTGACGGCGGCGGTACCAAATCGCCGGGCAAGCCAGCCGAGGAACTTCACGCGGAGGGTGGGGCGATAGTTCGGGACTTCGCCGCCTGCTTCCCTGATCTTGGCTTCCCAGAGAGCCATGTGCCGAATCTCGCTGGCGGCAAGTCGGGAATAGACTTCCTTGAGGCCGGGCTCTTTTTCCGCTTCCGCAAGGAGGCGGTAGAGCGCTACGCCATCCACCTCATCGCGCAGGTTCGCCTTATAGCGCTTGAGGTTGGCTGACTGAACGTCGTTGCTCACATTCGAATGCTAAGAGAATTTCGGCGCTGACGCCCCCTGCCTGGCTAAGGCGCAGCATTCGCGACGGCTAACTTCCTGCCCATGGGTCGGCGATCAGGGCTTCAGGAACGCGACGCCGTTGCACTCGGAAACCCCGGTAGCGACCGTCTGGAGCCGCGCTTTCGCGGCCGCGGGAGGATCCGGGACGGGGCTATCGTTGAAGGACGCGAGCACCGTCAGCTTCTTTTCGGCACGGAATGTATCGGCTGTCTGCTTCAACTGCTTCGTCGCATCGCTGTGCCAATCGTTGAGGTCCTTGGGAGGATTGAGGTCGCCGAACGACTTCACGAAGGCATCGACGGGCGCCACCATCAGGTCGACGGCCTTGCCGGGCTCGGTGGAGGTTGCGCCATCTTTCCCCGCTTGCTGGATGCCGGCGCGAAGTGCGCTGGATGCCTCGCAGAGACCTCTAACGAAGCCCTCGTCGTTCCCGGCATCGTTTCCGCAGGCGGCGAAGTTCGCGCCGATGACGGCCGAGAAAAGCAACAAACTGAAGATCCTGGCTTTCAATCGGCTGACCTTTCCAGGCGTCCCCGCCTTCCCTTGAGATCGGCATTCTGCGCCATAAGACGAGGGCTCCCATCGCTGGGAGCCCCGGATTAGTGATGGAGCAGGTTAGCGCTGCCGTGAGCGGCGGCCAAAGGCCACGGTCGCCATCCCTCCCGCGACAGCCAGTAGACCGATAAGGAAGAGGAACATGTTAGCGCCGCCGACCTGGCCGTTCGCCCAGCCTGCGCCCGTGTTGGGGGCGACCGGGGTGGGGCTACCTGGCCCAGGAGTCCGCTCTCCCGCAGTAGTGCTGACCGGCGTCGGGGTAGATGCCGGCGACGTCGCGGTCGGCGGCACGGGGGTGCTCGTGGAGGGCGCCGTCGGCGTCGCCGAAGGTGCAGCCGTTGGCGTAGGCGTTGGAATCGTCGAGCAGTCGGCGCAGAGCACGACCACGCGCTGGTTGGTGAAGCTCACCTGGGTTGCCTGGCTCTGTCCCGGAGTCTGTCCAACAACGGATGCTGGCGTCAGGGGCGAATAACCGGGTGCGCCGGGGAGCGACAGGTCTTCTGCGACGACGTAATCGCTGCAGATGGGGAGATTGGTGAATGTGGCGTTTCCGGAACCGTCGGTGAGCTTGCTGGTGTGGATGCCACAGGTGACGGAATCGAGGGTGATGCGCCAACCGTCGTTGTCTTGCGTGGCTTGCTGAACCTGGGCACCGAAGAGGATCTGGGTGGTCTTGTGGGCAGTGATCGAGCCTCGGGGCTGGTTGAAGAATGTCACGATATCGGTGTCACCGAAGTCGAGCGTGATGCTGGTAGAGGTGCTCGCCGTGAAGATCGGGGCGTTGTCATCGGTGAGGACGCCGATCGACTGGTAGCTGGACTGCGAGCCTTCGCTCACCGTATAGGCGCCGGTGAGGATGCCGGGCAAGACGAGTTGGCCATTGATTCCCGTAGCGAACAATTGGCCGCCGGGGAACTGCGGGCCGGTGACGGTGATGGGCCACCCGGAGAGACCGGGTTCGCCGGGGTCCTGTACGCCGTCACCATCGAGGTCGGAGACCTTGTTGACCACGAGCGTGCCGGTGCTGAGCACGATTCCGCATTCAGCGTTGGTGAAGACGAAGCTGATGGTTTCTCCGGCGGTTTCCAGGTCCTGAGTCCCGGCGGGGCCGGTGGTGCGATAGGTACCGGTTTCGTTCGGTACCGGGCAGGCGCCAGCCTTGGCCTGGACTTCCGCAACTCCGTAGCCAACGCCAAGGGGTACGT
The DNA here is from genome assembly GCA_039933735.1 of bacterium. Classification (GTDB taxonomy): domain Bacteria; phylum Chloroflexota; class Dehalococcoidia; order Tepidiformales; family Tepidiformaceae; genus Amarobacter. The sequence goes on from JBDTNM010000142.1 coordinate 3,652, forward strand.
TCGTGATGGTGACCGAGCCGCCGCCAAGAGCGATGGCACGAGCCTCGTTGAAGCCGTTCGGCCCGGTGATGTTGAAGTTCCATGTAGCTGGCCGTTCCGGGTCAGAGCCCGCGACCTGGTCGATCTTGACCACCTGGATGGAGCCGCATGCGACGAGGATGGTATCCGTCGAAGTGTTGTCGCCCGCGGCGGATTCGGGCTCGTTCTCTACCGTGAGGGTGGCTGTGTTCGAGATCAGACCGCACTGGGTCGTTGTCGTCGGCGCGGAGAGCCCGATGACGACCTTGTCGCCGGCGTCGATCTGCTTGTAGGCGCACTTGAGGCTACCCGCGGTGATTTCGCAGAGAGCATCATCTACGGACCACGTGAGGCCGGCGGGAAGCACGTCCGTGAGGACGACGTGGACTGCGTCGCCGGGGCCGGCGTTGGTGATGGTAATCGTGAATTTGGCGTCTTCGCCCGGGTTAATCGGGTCGTCCACGGCCGTTTTCACGACATCGACATCGGGACAGGCAACGGTAATGGAGCCGCTGTCCTCGTTGTTCGCGAGGGCCGAGGAGGCTTCATTGGAGGCGGTGGCCGAAGCCGTGTTCGGCAGCTCCACGCACTGTTCCGGGTTCGTGGGGGCAGTGAGCGTGACGGTGATCTTCCCGTCCGCGGCCAGTTCGCCGAAGTCGCAGTCGAGTGTGGCTGCGGTGATTTCGCAGTCGCTGTTGTCGACGCCCCAGGTGAGGCCACCGGGGAGCGGGTCGGAGAGCGTCACGTCGTGAGCCGTGCCTGCGCCGATATTGCTCAACACGATGGTGAAGACCGCATCTTCACCGGCACTGATTGCGCCGCCGTCAGGGGACTTCTCGACCTTCAGGTCAGGGCAGTTGACGACGATTGTGGCGCTGGAGGAGTTGTTGGCTTTCGCCGCCTCCGCTTCGTTGGTGGCAGCAACGGTGACGGTGTTCGGGAGGTTGCCACACTGGGCCGGGGTGGTTGTGCCGGTGACCGTAACTGTGAATATTGCCAACGGCGCCATATCGCCGATGGTGCATTCCAACTTCCCCGCGCCGTCGATCGTGCACTTGGCGCTGTCGTCGGTCCAACCGATGGCGCTCGCCGGCAGGTTGTCGGTGAGGGTCACTCCATAGGCGGTGCCGGTAGCGGCCGAGTTGGTGACCTTGATGGTGAAGGATGCGAGGTCACCGGCGCTGATCGGCGACTTGTCGGCGACCTTCGATACGGTGATATCCGGGCAGTTGACCGTGATCATGGCCAGGTTCGACTGTGTCTGGCCGGCGACGTTGTCGTTGGCCACCGAGACGTAAGCGTAGTTGTTGAGAACGCCGCAGACGGCCGGGGCGGTAGTGGCCGAGACGAAGATGTCGACGGTCGAGCCGGGCGCCATGGCGGCGAAACCGCTGCCGGAGCAGGTGAGTACGCCCGCGACGATGGCGCAGCCCGGGACGGCTGGATCGAGGGCCCAGGAGAGATTGCCGGATTCGGGAAGGGTGTCGCTGACCGCTACGCCGGTGGCTGTGCCAGCGCCCGTGTTACTCACGGTGACCTTGAATTTCGCAAGGTCGCCCGCGCTGATCGGGCTGTTGCTGGCGGTCTTGGCGATGGTGACTGATGGGCAGTTCACGCCGACAGTGGCGCTGCTGGTGTTGTCCTGGGTGTTGGATTCGTTGCCGGCGGCGACGGTGGCGGTATTCGTGATGGTGCCGCAGGTGACGTTGCCGTTGGCGGCGATGGCCTTACCCGTGACGGTGATGGTGAAGGACTTCGGAGTGGCCACATTCCCGAAGCTGCAGGAGAGCTGATTGACAACGACTCCGCAGGCCAGGGGAGCGGTCGGATCGTTGGTGACAACCCACTGGGAGGTATTGGTCGGGAACGTGTCGGAGGCGGTGACGTTGTAGGCGGTGCCGTTGCCGCCGACGGTCACGACGATCTGGAAGGCGATGGTATCGCCGGCGCTAACCGGGTCAGCCTGGCCTTGAATCTTCGTCTTGGCGACGGTGACGTTTGGGCAGTTCACGACGACAGCCGCGCCGCTTGAGCCGGTGCCATCGTTCGTGGTGGTAACGCCCGCCGTGTTGTTGACCGTGCCACATGAGGCGACGGTGGTCGGCGAGACGACGTGGACGCTCTTCGTCTGGTTCTGCACCAGGTCTCCGAAGTTACAAGTCAGCTGGAAGCCGACGATTGTGCACTCGCCGTTGTCCGGCGATTCGGTCCACGCGAGGCCGGCGGTGTTTGGCAGTGTGTCATTGACCGTGACGCCCTTGGCGGTGCCGACTCCGTTGTTCTTAGCGGTGATGGTGAAGCCGATGCCGTCGGTGGCGTTCACTGGCGAGGCATCGGCGACCTTGACGACGCTGATGTCGGCACAGTTGACCCCGATATTCGCGGTCGACGAATTGTTGGCGGTAGCGGCGGCGGGTTCGTTGGTGGCATTCACCGAGGCGGTGTTGGCGAGCAAGCCGCAGTTGGCCTTGGCGGTGAGGCCAGTGACGTGAATTGTGCGGGTGGCCGCAGGAGCGAGGTCGCCGAAGGTGCATGAGAGCACGCCCGCAGCGATCGAGCAGTCGCCGCTGTCTTCGGACCAGGTGATCCCACCCGGGAGGGTGTCGCTGAGGGTCGCGCCTTTGGCGATGCCAGCGCCCGTGTTCGTCACAACGAGGGTGAAGGCGGCGGTCTCGCCGGCGTTAATCGTGCCGTTGTCGGCCGTCTTCACGACGCTGATATCTGGGCAGCTGACCGTCACCGAATCGGAAGCGTTCGGGATAGCGTTGACCTGGTTGGTGACCACGGCCGAGGCGGTGTTGGTCACTGTGCCACACGCGGCTGGCGTGGTAACGCCAACGATGTGGACCGAAATCGAGGCGCCAGGCGCGAGCGTGGTGGTGCCGGCGCCGGTCGGGCAGCGAAGGACGCCCGCGGAGATCTGGCAACTCGCGTTGGCCGGATTAATCGTCCAGGTCACGTTGGCGGGCAGGGTGTCGGTCAGGACGAAGCCCTTGGCGGCGCCAACGCCGTTGTTCGTGGCCGTGATGGTGAAGCCGATGTTGTCACCGGCGCTGACGGTCTTGGGGTTGTCAGCGAGCTTGGTGAGGGTGACGTTCGGGCAGTTGACCGTGATGGTCGCGGTCGCGGAGTTGTTGGCGCCGTTCACATCGGAAGAGCCATCAGCGGGAGCGATGGTCGCCGTGTTCGAGAGCGGCTGCTGGGCGCACATGGAAGGGTTCGAAGGCGCGGTGAAGGTGACCGTCCGCACGTCACCGGGGGAGAGCGTATTGAAGGTGCATGTGTACTGGGAGCCGCTGCTGAGCGGACCGGCCGGGGTGCAGGCAGAGGAGTCGGGCGAGCCTTTGGTCCAGGTGAGACCGGTGCCTGGCATGACATCGCTAAGGACGACGCTCTGGGTGCCGGTGCCGCCCGCAGTGACGGTGACGGTGAAGACGAGGTCATCGCCTGCCGTTACGGGACCGTTGCCGGACTTGGCGACGCCCGGGTCGGGGCAGTTGACCGTGACCGACGCCGAGGCCAACTGGTCGCTGATGGTGCCCAGCAACGTGGCGGTGGCGCCGGTGTTGGTGATGACGCCGCAGGTCTTGTCGGCGCCGCTCGCCGTGGTGCTACCGGTCACGGCTACGATGACCGAGCCATTGGCGGGGACGGTCAGGTTCGTACAGCTGAGGACATTCGCGGCGACACCGCAGGTGCCACCGCCCGTGTTCGTCGCCGTGGCATTCCAGGTCACGCCGGTTGCCGACGGGAGCCCGTCACTGACGGAGACGTTATTCGCGACTACCGAAGTGGTGTTCGTGACCGTGAAGGTCCAGCCGATGCTTGCGCCGGCGTTCACAGGGCCGGCCGGGTTCGCGACCTTGGCGATGGTCACGCTCGGGCAGTTGATTGTGACCGAAGCGGAGCCGGAGGTAGAGGTTACGCCGAAGACAACGGCCGTTGCGTTGTCGTTCGTGATTGTGGTGCAGGCAGCGCGTGTGGTGACGCCGCTGGTGGTGCCCGTGACGTGAATCACGGTCGTGCCGCTGTTGGCGGCCACGTTGAGGTTCGAGCAGGAGAGGACGCCAGCGGCAACGTTGCAGTTCGCGGTTGCGGTGCTCCAGACGATGCCGGCGATGCTCGGCAAGGTGTCGGAGACGCTTACGCCTGTAGCGGCGACGGTCGATGTGTTGGTGACCGTCAGGTCGAAGCCGACGTTCGAGCCGAGGTTGACGGGGCCAACCGGGTTAGCGGTTTTGACGATGGTGAGGGCCGGGCAGACGAGGGCGACGGTGTTCGTCGCCGGGCTGCCGGTGACTGCGCCTTGCTCCGCGGGGAAACTCGCGGCGCTGCTGTTGGTGTAGTTCCCGCACTGGGTGGAAGAGGCAATGGTCGGCGCTTTCACGGGGATGGTGATTTTGTAAGCACCGTT
>JBDTNM010000143.1:0-8010 GCA_039933735.1 bacterium
CCGCGCTGTAGAGGCTCGCGCTTCGCGCCGCCGTGGCTGTACATTCCCGCCCAGAGCACGAAGCATCCGGGATGACGAGCACAAGGTGACAGAACTCTCCAACCCGCCGCGCACGCCGCGAGTGTCGAAGCTGATGAGTGCGCGGGAGGCCGTTGAACGGTTCGTTCACGACGGCGATAGCCTGTTTCTCGGTTACACATCGTGGGCAACGGGGCTCGAATGGGAGATTGCGCGTCAGCGAAAGAAGCACCTGACGCCAATCGCCACGGTTGGATCGGCGCTCCTTCCGCTGTTGGGATGCGCCGACCGGTTGATAACCGCCTATGCGCTGGGCGCGATGTCCCCGTGGTTTCGGGAGCGACTGCAGGCCGGCGAGTGGCAGATCGAGGATTACACGAACCAGACGGTGGCGATGATGTTCATGGCGGGGGCGCTCGGCATCCCGTTCATCCCGACGCGCTCGATGCTGGGAAGCGACTACGTCTCGGAGCGGTTTTATCCGCAGCCGAACGGTTTCCTGGGCGAGAACAAGCTGCGGGTGATCGAGTCTCCGTTCGGGGGAGAGAAGGTGGTCGCGCTCCCGGCCCTGCGCCCGGATGTGAGTTGTGTACATGTGCAATGGGCCGACGAGGAGGGAAATGCCGCATTCTGGGGCGGCGACGGTGAGGTCCGGTGGGGTCTCTGGGCCTCGAAGCGGGTGGTCATTTCCGCGGAAGAGATCGTGCCGTCGAATGTTCTGCGGTCCGACCCCGGCCGTGTGACCATTCCCGGCTTCATGGTGGATGCAGTCGTGCATATGCCGTTCGGCGCGTTGCCCTGGGGGCTGCCCGGCTACTACGGCGGTTCGGGAAAGCTGATGGCCGAATACCTCGGCGGCATGCGCACGGAACCAGGTTTCCACGAAATGGTTGCCCGCTGGGTGGACGGTTGCAGTGACCATGAAGCCTTCCTCAGCCTGTACGAAGAACGGTTCGGACCGGGCGGGCTGGACGCCCTCCGCGTGAACCGCACCTGGGAGCCGGAACGCCCGATTCGGTATGGATGGAAGACGACGCTGTGAGTTCGCTGGAGTATTCGCTCGCGGAAATGATGGTCGTGCAGGCGGCGCGAGAGCTCGCCGGATCCGGCCGGGCGTTTGTCGGCATGGGCCTGCCGATGCTGGCGACTGCCCTGACGAAATTCCACCACGACCCGTCGGTGGTCTACAGCACCGAGGTTGGCGTGGGCGACTGGGACCCTTTTGCCGGAGACGTCGATAGGGCGCCTTCTGGAGTGGCCGACCCAATCCTCAATCGCGGGGCCGGGTATGTCGGCGACATGATCGATGCCCTCGGAGGCTGGCTCATGGGCGGACGACTCGACGTTGCGGTGTTGACTGCCGCAGAGGTCGACCGATTCGGGAACCTCAACACTCTGTTGATCGGCGACCCGGCACAGCCCAGCACACGGTTGCCGGGGACCGGCGGAAACACCGATGCAGCCTGCCTTGCGCCGCGCGTGATTGTGCTGATGTCGCTGGAGCCGAGGCGCTTCGTGGAACGGGTTTCGTTCATTACCAGCCCGGGCTACATAACGGGGCCGGGTGCGCGCCGGGAAGCTGGGCTCGACCTTCAAGGGCCGAACATGGTTGTGAGCACGATGGGAGTGTTCACTTTCGATACAAGTGATGGCGGCGAGACTGGCTCATGCGAGATGGAACTGGCGAAGGTGTTCCCGGGGTTTTCCGCCGATGTCATCGAAAGCCTGATCCCCTGGCCTCTGCGGGTGAGGGCCGACGTTGGGGAGTGTGCAGCGCCGACGGAGGCGGAGCTGACGTTGCTGCGAAGCCTCGATCCGGGGCCGGTCTACCTGCGCGAGGGCCGCTACTAGCTCAGAACTGCGGTGCTGGGCGTGGCCGGATCATGGCCGCTGAACCAATGGACAGGACAACCATTGCAGCTACGAGGAGGAAGACGAGGCGAAAGACCGTGATGCTCGGCGCCTGGCCGGTGAGCAATCCAGAGAGCGCCCCGGCGCCGATGATGCTTCCGAAGTACCGCATCATTGACTGCGTGCCCGCTGCCGAGCCTGCCATGGACGCCGGCGCTGATTCGATTGCGGCGGCTGAAGCCGTTACGAATCCAATGCCAACGCCCAACCCGAGAATCGTCACGGCAACGGCCAGGTAGGCCAGGGGCACGTCCCGGCTAATGCCGAGGCACAACAAGACTGCGGCCACGAGTGCGCAAAACGAACTGGTGAGTGCTGGCCTGCGGCGCCCCAGACGGTCCGAACTCCACCCCGCGACCGGCGCAACGATCGCTTGCAGTGCGGCCAGGCAACCAAGGAGCAGCCCGGCTGTCGCCGAACTTTTGTGCTGGACTTCGGTGAGGAAGAACGGCACGGCGAGCAAGGTGGTGTACATCGCCAGGTTCATGAGCAGGATGTGAGTCGAAGCACCGACGAACGAGCGCACACGAAACAGCCGCCACTCGGCGGTTGGCGAGCTACTGGAACGCTGGCGTAACGCGAAGAGCGTCGCGACCACGACGAGGCCGGCTCCGGCGACCAGCACGGAGACACCGGGGCCCGACCGGAGCCCGTTGAGCAAGACGGTCACCAGTGCAAGTACACCGGCGAAGAGGACCACGCCGATGCCATCGATGCTCCGTCGCGCGGGCGAAGGTTGGGCGGCTCCCTCGGAGAGGATGGCGGACAGCCGCCAGGTCAGAATCAACCCAATTGCGACGACGGGGATGTTGGCGACGAAGAGCCAGCGCCACGAGCCGAATGAGAGGACGGCACCTCCGAGCACGGGGCCAGCTGCTGCGGTCGCGCCGATAATCGAACTGTTGAAGCCGCTGAAACGTCCGAACTGCTCATGAGGGACGGCGTCACGGAGGAGTCCCATTCCGTTCGGGATGAGAATTGCGCCGGAAATCGCCTGAAGCCCGCGGAAGAGCAGGAGCGCGAAGAAGTTTGGCGAGAGAGCGGCGGCAATTGATGACAGGAGAAACCCGAGTAGTCCGAGCCGAAACACCGGCACGCGGCCGATCTGGTCGCCGAGGCGGCCGCCGGCCGGCTGGACCACGGCCATGGCGATCAAGTAGCTCGACACGAGCCAGCCCGCGGCCGCATGGCTGACGTCGAAGTCGCGGCGAATTACGGGCAGCGCCACGGCGATCATGGTCGAGTTGAGCGGGGCCAACATCGCGCCAAGCGAAACGATGAGGAGGACAACGTTCGCGCGTTGACCTCCCCTCGGGGCGACTTCCGCATGAAGTGCCGGAAGTCGTGTTTCCGCGGTCACGAAAGGATTCGGACCGCCCCGTCGTCCCCGTCGATCTCGATAGTCTGGCCGTCCTTGATCGCGGTGGTTGCGCCGAAGGCGCCGACGACGGCAGGAAGCCCATATTCACGAGCGACGATTGCGCAGTGGCTGAGCGGGCCGCCGGTCTCGGTGACGATGCCGCCGGCGATCGCGAAGAACGGGGTCCAGGGCGGTGATGTCGTCGGCGTGACAAGGATTTCGCCTTCCTGGAGTCGCCCTGCGTCGGCGATTGTGAGGATGACGCGGGCAGTGCCCTTCGCTTTGCCACTGGCGCCTGCATTGCCGCGGATTTCGTTGGCGGCGCGCGATGCCGGGGGCGGGCCACCGAAGAAGCGCATGATCGCCCGGCTAACTGGATCATCGGGCGGCGGACCGTAGTCGGTGCCGACGAACAGCGGAGGCTGAATCGACCGCCAGCGATCCATCTCGACTGTGCGCTCATCGACCAGTTGCGCGAGGTTGGTAGGACTACCGGCGAGGGCGCCGAGCGCCTCGTCCATTTCGAGCAAAAGGACATCGGCGGGCTGCTTCAAAAGGCCACGTTTCACCAGCCGATTGCCGATTTCGAGGCACAAGTGGCGAACCTCATGCAGTGAACGCTGGTCGATCCAGTGGTTGTGATCTTCCTGCGCCTGTGAGCCATGCTGCCCCGCTGCGAGGAAGACTTCGAATTGGCCGCGCAACTCCTCCGGGTGATTCTTTATGGCTTCGCGGGCCGAATCGACGAGCCGCTGCCGTTCCTGCGCGAGCCTGGCGTGAGCTGCTTCCGGGGCTTCGGATTGCTCAAGTGATGATTTCAGGCTGTTGAAAGCCGGGGTCGGATCTTCGATCCAGCTGGTGTAGGCGAGTTCCTGGACGGTGTCGCTCCGCTTGCCGTAAACGGCGAGCCAACCCTGAAGGTCCGCCAGAACTGCTTGCCCGGCCTCCGACGCTTCGAGCGCCTGTGGAAGGTCGTTCGCGTGCGTCGCTTCCACGAGATGTCGCAGGGTCGGATCTGTCCGGACGCGGTTTCCGATCGCCCAGAGATTGCGGTCGGCTTCGAGGCTCTTGTTATCGAAGCCCTGCAGCAGCCGGTAGGCCTCAAGCGGTTCCTTGTCCGGGAAGAGACCAGTGAAGAGATCTTGAAAGCTGCTGATGCCGACGAACGCGGGCACGAGGAGTTCGAAATGGATCTGCCAGATGCGGCGATAGATCTCGACGAGTTGGTCCACATACAACGCCAACTGGGCGTCGGTCGCTGCCGCGAGATCGTTTTCTGCCCAATCGGCCCAGAGGCCCTTGATCTCGGGAAGCCACTCGTTCTGCCAACGATCCCAGAAGTTCGCGACACCGGCGATCACGTGCGGTTCAGCCGCGGCCCCGGCCTCAGGCATCATTTCGGGCGGAACGTTCGGGCCGATGGCCATGAAGAAGTAGCAGTTCAGCCTGGCGGTCTCAACGGCGAGTGGAAGTTTGTAGGCGGCGAGACCGGCGCTGAACCCTTTCGCGAACGTCCGGGCGAGCCATTCGGACATGGGGGTGAGCGGCTCGGGAGCGTGCATACGATCCTGTTGCCAGTTCGCCATCGCCATCGCCGGGTCCGGCCACTGAATCGGAAAGTCGGGAGGGAGAGGGATGGTCTGCGGCACAGGGCCGACCGCGGCAGCGTCGGGCATGAAAGTTCCTTGAGCGAGGGATGGGCCTGAAGCGGGTTCAGAACGGGGAGTGTGAAGTGATCATGCTCTGTTAACAAGAGACACAGGCGGCATATGATTCGCACCGCAACAATCTCAGACTCATTCGGCCGGGGCGGGCAAAGTCGGTTTCACGGCGTCCGGGCGCCAGTACCAGTTCGGAGTTCGCGCATGAGCACCCAGGACATTTTCGCATTCGACGACCCGTGGCCGGCGAACCTCGACCCGACCGCCTTGTTGGGTGGTAAGGGTGCGAACCTGATGGAGATGGTGCGACAGCTTCAGCTGCCGGTGCCCCCCGGATTCGTGATCACGACGAACGTGTGCCGACGTTTCCTGGAGGACGGTTGGCCCGAGGGCCTGGAAGCGGACATCGCCGGCCAACTTGTCCGCCTGGGGCAGCGGCTGGGCCAGACATTCGGGGACGCATCGTCCCCGCTGCTCGTCTCGGTGCGGTCCGGCGCGCCGATCTCGATGCCGGGGATGATGGACACCTTACTCAACGTCGGCATGACTCCGGCGATCCGGGAACAAATCGCGAAGGCGAGCGGCAACCGGGAGTTCGCGGCTGACACGTGGCTCAGGTTCAACCGGATGTACGCGGACGTTGTCCTCGGGGTTTCGAAACAGGCGCTCGATGAGGCCGCCGCGTCGGACGGTTCCGAGGGCGGAATCCTGGCCGCGGCCGAACGAATCCGTGCTCTGGGCGCAGCGGCGGACGCCGGTGGAATTCCGCTCGACCCGCTGCAGCAGGTCTACGGCGCGGTCGCGGCGGTCTTCAATTCGTGGCAGTGCGAGCGAGCAAGGGTGTTCCGAGAGAAGGAAGGCATTTCCGAACTCCTCGGCACGGCGGTGACGGTGCAGGCGATGGTGTTCGGCAACCTCAACGCCGAATCGGGCACTGGAGTGGTGTTCACGCGGGATCCAACGACGGGCGAAGCGAAACCGTACGGCGACTATCTTGCGATGGCCCAGGGGGAAGATGTCGTCGCGGGGACGCACGCGGTCTCGGGGCTGGAGGCGCTACGGCAACAGCTTCCCCAGACGTATGACGCGCTCATCGCCGCCCTCGACCGGTTGGAGCACCACTACCGCGACATGTGCGATGTGGAATTCACGGTTTGTTCAGGGGAGCTCTTCATCTTGCAGACGAGGGTCGGCCGGCGGAGCCCGCTGGCTGCTGCGCGGATCGCTGTCGAGATGGCTTCGGACCCGGACTTCCCGCTCTCGCGCGCCGAAGCGGTGGAACGCGTGGACCAGGAGATTCTGCGAAAACTGGTGACGATGGTGCAGATCGACCCGGCGGCGGAAGCAATTGGCAGCGGGCTGGCCGCGTCACCCGGTGTTGGCGTAGGCGAACTGTGTCTCGATCCTGACCGCGCCGCCGATCTCGCCGCCGCAGGGGCGCCCGTGATTCTTGTGCGAGAAGAGACTTCGCCGGCTGATGTTCACGGGATGGTGGCTTCGGCTGGCCTCGTGACGCTCCGGGGAGGCGTGGCCAGCCATGCGGCGGTGGTCGCTCGCGGATGGTCGATCCCGGCAATCACAAGCCTTCGAGATGCATCCGTCGCGTCTAACGGATTGACCATCGCCGGTCGCGTTATCGCGCCGGGCACGACCATCACGGTCGATGGGGGGAGCGGCTCGTTGTTCCTGGGGGACCGGCGAGGCCGGGACAGTGCAGATGTTGCCGAGGCGCGCCTGATCCGGGATTGGGCGGCGGAACTTGGGGTGGAGCCCGGGACGCCTTCGGGCCCTGCCGCTGCGCCAGCTCGGACGATGGTGGACCTGTTCGAGATCGCCCGGACTGTCGCCCTGAAAGGCCTTTGTTCGGCCGAACGGGCCGCATCCGCGTTAGGCGCCGAAGAACGGTATGTGCAGGACCTGATTGCTGGTAACGAGTCGTTCTTTCGCACGACTACACGCGGAATGATGGTCACTCCAGCGGGCCACGCCTGGATCAAGGAAAACCTCGAGAAGGAACGCGCTGGAGCGAGTGCGCCTGGCGTGGATGCGTGTTACCGGCGGTTTCTGCTGTTGAACGCTGGGTTCAAGCAGCTCGTTTCGGGCTGGCAGATGTCGACCGCGGATGGATTCACTCCAGAAGGGCTGGCGGGGCTCGCGGCCGAAGTCGAATCTCTGCACGCCAATTTCCTGCCGATCCTTTCCGAGATGTCCGGGTACTTTCGACGGCTGTCGACCTTCCAGGCGCGTTTCGAGCGGGCGCTCGCGGAGTTGCGGGCAGGCGACGCTTCAATGCTCGCTTCACCCATGAAGGACAGCTACCACACCGTCTGGTTCGAATACCACGAGGAGTTAATCGCGCTTAGCGGTCGTGACCGGGCAGTGGAAGAAGCTGCCGAGGCGGGGCACTGAGACGGGTCGCGAGCGGTCCGACAGAGCTCATATCCTAGGACTATGGAATTCGAATTCAGCGGCGAAATCTGGTTCTGGAAGGGCCCGGCGCCCTGGTACTTTGTCACCGTGCCGGAAGAGGAATGTGCCGCCCTGGCCTCGACGTCCGCCGCCGTTAGCTACGGCTGGGGCGTTATTCCGGTGACGGTCGACCTTGGCGCGTCCCGGTGGACGACGTCGTTGTTTCCTAAAGACGGTCGCTATCTCGTGCCGCTCAAGGCTCGCATCCGAAAGGCCGAAGGGATCGAGCTCGGAGACAAGGTGCGGGTTCGGCTGACCATCTCGATTTGATGCGGGGCAGTGGCATCCTGCGACAACGCGCCTTGCGCCTGATCACTGGCGTCTGCGAGAAGTTCGCAATGCGGTGAGCAAGAGAGAAAGCGGGTCGCAACTGCCTTCGGCCTACGGTGGTCTTGCCGCCTTTGGCCTTCAGGAGACTCTTGTGACCCTCAACACTCAGCCGCGTCCGCACGATCCGGTACCACCCATCACGGCGCCGCCGCCACCAACGTTGCCGGATCCGCAGCCACCGACTTTCCCGCCGCCGTCGCCGCCAGTGGTACCTCAGCCAGATCCGCCGCTCGTCACGCCGCCTTCGCCCCCGGTGATCGT
>JBDTNM010000144.1:0-7992 GCA_039933735.1 bacterium
GCTTCTCTTCGACCATGCTCCGCATCTCGCCCTGGATCAGCGTGTAGTCCGGCACAGCATTGCGGACGAGGCCTCCCTGCACCTTGCCGACATTCCCGGTGGTCTCGCTGTCGAAGCGGCCCTGGGGCAGGCCCACGATGATCTCGGCGGCGATGGAAATAGCCGGGACGCCCTTCTCAGGTTCGAGCCCGGCGTGCGCCGACTTACCGTGGACTTCGATGTCGTACGTGCTGTGGTACGGAGCCTGGCCCTGGATGCTGGACGGCGGCCCACCGCTATCGATGACGATGGCGACCTTCGCCGAGATCCGGGAGTAGTCCATGTTCTGTGCGCCGACCAGACCGACCTCTTCGCCGCGGCTGATGGCAACCTCGATGGTTCGGGTTTCGGCCTTGTCTTCGATCGCAGACTGAATGACCTCAAGAATCACCGCGCAGCCCGCTTTATTGTCCGCTCCGAGGATCGTTGTCCCGTCGCTGCGGATGATGTCTGGTCCGTCCCAGACGGGCTTGATTCCGCGACCGGGCTCGACCGTATCCATATGTGCCGAAAGCAGGATGGCCTCGCCGGTGCCAGGACGGACGCCGATCACGTTTCCTGCACCATCCTGGGCGGCTTCCAGGCCGAGCGCCGATAGACGGCGTTCGAGTTCTTCGGCGATGGCATCTTCGTCTCCGGAAGGCGAATCAATGGCGAGAAGTTCGAGAAAGGTCTGCACGAGGCGGTCACGGTTAATCACGAACGCAACGCTACCAGTTCACTCCGTCATCGAGTACCACCTGGCCTGTGGCCCGCCGTTAACGCGTCATTCATCGCCATCTGCGAGACTGTTTGCATGACACTAACTATCACCAACCGCGAGCTGAGGCTCGAAGTCGCCCACAATGTCCGCCACATTGGCGGCTACCGGACGCAAGAAGGGCGGACGACCTCCGATGTCGCCATCCGTTCCGCCGGGCTGCACCGCCTCACGGAAGCCGGCATGCGGTCACTTTCCGAAGCCGGTGTCTCCACGATCGTTGACCTCCGCTCCACCCTCGAACGCGAACGCGACGTGACCCCGGACCCGAAGACAGTGGGAATCGCCCACATCTGCGCGCCCGTGTTCGAGCAGGATCAGTCACCGGTTGGCCAGTCGACAGACGCGTTTCCCGGATATGCCGTCGCGTACCAGCGAATGCTCGAAACAGGCCGCAACGCCTACCGGACGCTCTTCGAGCAACTGGCCGACGCGGATGGGCGGGTCCTCTTCCACTGCGCGGCCGGCAAGGACCGCACCGGAGTGGCCGCCGCTCTGATGCTCGGGCTGGCGGGGGTCGACCACGACACCATCGTCGAGGACTACGCCGTCTCGGCGACGCTCTTGGAACCGATGATCACCGAGTGGCTGCCGAAGATGGCCGAACGCGGTATCTCGGAAGAGCACGGCCGCAAACTGATGGCTTCGCCGCCAGAGGATATGCGCTCAACGCTGCTCCACATCGAGTCGCTCTATGGCAGCCCGGCCGGCTACCTGGAGAGCGTCGGCGTGAGCACGTCCACCATCTCAGCCGCGCGCGCCCGACTCATCGCCTAATCGCTAAACGGCCGCGACAGCCACGCTCGATCCCGTCTCGATCCCAATCCCGTCCAGCATCGCGTGAATCTTGCGTGCCGTGGAGATAATTCGGCCGGCATCTTCCTGGACGGCCTGTTTACCGTCGCAGAGCGCTTCCGCAGGGTTGTTGTGGATGTCGAACTCAATACCCTGGGCGCCGGCCGCCACGAATCCGTAGGTCATACGCTCGACCAGTTTCCGATCGCCGCCACTGTGGCTCGGGTCGGCTAGCAGCGGCAGGTGGGATCGCATTCGGACGAGAGGGATCATCCCCATGTCGGCGCCGAATCGCGTCTCGGTTTCGAAGCCCTTGATGCCGCGGTAGCAAAGGATAACGTTCGGGTTTCCCGAACCTGCCGAACGGCGCTCGCGGTCCAGGCCCGACATGATGAACGCCGCCGAGCAGAGCCACTCGTTCATGTCGTTGCCGAAGCCGTGCTTCAAGACAACCGGATTCTGAATCCGGGAGAGTTCCTCAAGCAGCGGCGAGTACTGTGCGCTGCGGGCGCCGACCTGGATCACGTCGATGCCGGCCTTCAGGAAGGCATCAAGGTGGCGAAGGTCAATCAACTCACAGACCGTCGGCAGCCCGGTAACTTCTTTCATCGCGGCCGCGATTTCGAGACCCTTGCTGAGCTCCAGTCCTCGGTAGTCGTATGGACTGGTCCGAGACTTGTCGACGAACGCCCGCAAGACATCGACGCCCGCATCCTTGGCCATCATCGCCGAATCGATAGCCTGCTTCTCGTTTTCGATGGCGCACGGCCCACCGAAAAACGTGAGGTGCGGCCCGCCCACTTTGACTCTTGGCCCTACCGCGATGACCGAGTCATCCCTGTGGAAGGTACGGCTGGCGTCTTTGTACTTTTCCGTGATGCGGATCACTCGGTCGACGCCGGGAAGTTCCGTAATACGGCCTTCATCAACGACCGATGCGATGCCCTTCACACCGATTACGGTCGTTCCGGAGACGATCGTCTCACAGCGAAGCCCGTAGTCACGGGTGATTCGATCAATTACGCGCTCGACCTGGTCATTCGAGGCCCCAGGGGCCATGTGGATAATCATGTTCGCAATGCTCGGTTGGTTATGTTGGGACGCCAGTGTCTCGGAAATGTCCTTTAGGGGCGAAACCGAGCATTCAGGCGAAACCGAACCTACGGAGTCACGGTGAACGTCCCGACCATGTCGTGGATGGTGCACAGGAAGAAGTAGCTGCCCGGCACATCCGCTTTGAAGGTTTGCGTCGTCGAGCAGGGCCCCTTGCACGATTCGCCATGCGGAAGTCCCGCGAGGCTGAACGTCAGGTTATGTTCGATTCCGGCGTCGTCGTTCTGAAGCGTGGCCGAAACGGTGGCGCCCGAGGGAACACTCACCGCTGTCTTGTCGAACGCGAGGTTCGCAGCCCGAAAAGTCAACGCAACAGCCGAGGCCCGTGGCGCGGTCGTTGGCTGAGGCGCTGGCGTTGCAACCGTACCCTGGACTGCCGGTAACGCGGTTGGTGCCGCTTGTGTGGCGCCGGCCGCCCCCGTCGCGGCTGCCGTCGGGCTCGGTGACGTAGCGCCAGCAGCGGTAGCCACCGGAGAACTTGTCGCGACACCGGCGGTCGCGGTGCGCACTACAAGCGAAGTTGGGGTGGTGGCGTTGGAGTCCGAACCTCCACAACCCGCGGCAACCAGCGCTGAACTCAGCACAGCAATGCCCATGCCGCGGGCCAATTTCTTAACGTTCATCGGCTCCTCGTTTCAAAACAACGAGGTGGCCGCTTTCGCGGCCACCTCGTCACAGGCGATCTGAAGGTTCGCTCAGGCTGAGCGGCGCTTCGAGAGCAGCGAAAGAGTGACGCCCCCGGCGATCACGACGAGCAAAACGCCACCAGCCTGCATGAGACTGAAGTCGTTGCTCGCCCCAGTTGCCCCCGTGCCCGTATTCGGAGGCAGCGGGACGTTGATCGATGTGGGCGGAATCTGGGCGCGGACGACGCCGCCGGGATTGGCGGTCGAATGGACGTTCGCGTAGAGGTCCCCCTTCGCCAGCGCGTCAGTGAATCCCTTCCAGTTGTCCTTCAAGGGGCCAACCAGATTTGCCACGGTGATCGTTCCAGTCGGGTGGAGCGCGCCAACTGGCGGATCCGAAGGGCCGAAGAGGAACGCGACCACGGGACCGTTTGTGCCCTTGGCCCCCATGTGGATGTGAGCCTGCGTCAGACCGTCGCCAACTGCGCTGAGGTCGAATTCAAGCTTGCCATCCGTGAGGGTGCCGTTAAACGAACCCGTAGTGTTGGCCGTTACGGGAGGATTTTCTTCGCCGCCGTTGAGCGTTATCGGCTTGATGGTGGCCGAAGGCGCGGTCTGCGCCGACGTGGTTGCGGCCGAAGCCAGGATCATCGTCAGGCCAAGAGCGAAGGCCGCAATGATGGCGACGAAGGCCCCGCGCCCTCGCCAGGTGGAATCAAGTGTCATGAGCGTTAACTTCTCCTCCAGCTTTACCAGCAGCCGGCCGCGGTTCAACGCGTCGTTTACCAGCCTGCCGATAATGGCTTTACGAAAGAAAGGCTCAGGAAAGATTCACTCCCACCGCTCAAAACCGCGGTGAAATCAGAACAAGGCCGTCGAAAGTTGGCGTTGATAGTCCCTGGTCATCTCCGAATCGAGTCCAAGGATGTCGAAAACCGCGAGCATAGCCTTTCGCGCCGCGCCGTCGGCAAACGCCCGGTCGATGCGGATCGAGTCAAGCAACTCATCAAGTGCCTCCTCGTAGCGTCCACGAGCGGCCAACATGACCCCCCACCGATAGCGATCGCGGGGGCTCCGCGGGTTCTCCCGAGCGGAGCCTTCCAGGTCTTCGGCAGCGTGTTTGGCGGCGAACTCGTCGAGGAACAGGCGGTGCTTGAGCACTTTCGCCCTGCGGTCTGTGGGCGCGCGTTCGAGAAGGTCACCGGCCGGACCCGTTTCGCCTCGACCGAGCAGAATCGTCGCGAGGCCGACGAGCGCATCGGGCTGATTGGGCGACTTCGAAAGGATCGCTCGATAGCTTGCCTCGGCGGCGGGCACATCACCCAGTCTCAACAATTCTTCGGCCTCGTCAGTAATGCGAATCGCCGGGCCTGGAACAAGCTTCTCGAAAAACGCGCGCACTTGCGGCTCTGGATAAGCCCCCGTGAACTCGGCGATTACTTTCGAATCCTTGAATGCTTTGACGGCGGGTATGCCCTGAATGCGGAACAGTGCGGAGACTTTTGGATTTTCATCGGTGTTGAGTTTGGCCAGCACGACTTTCCCCGCGTAGTCGCCGGCCACCTTCTCGATGGTCGGCCCGAGAACTCGGCACGGGCCGCACCACGGCGCCCAAAAGTCGACGACAACCGGCAGTTCTTTCGAACGCTGCTGAACTTCGATGGCAAAGTTGCCATCGGTAACTTCGATTGGCGCTGAGACGGGCATGCGATGACTCCAAACAGGACAGTAGTGCTCCGATCCTAGCGAAACCGGGCGGTGGCTGTCAGAGGTCGAAATAGCAGACTCCAGGACATATACGGCGATCTGATAAGCCGCATCGGGTAGTGACCTTTCATCGCCAGACGCCCACGATGGGCTGGATGAGCGAAGTGCGCGAACGATTCGAACAGGCGCGCCTCAGCGAAGCGGAACTTAACGTGCGACAGCGCGAGGTTCTTGACCTGCTGGTGGCCGGAAAGACCAACGGGGAGATTGGCGATTCTCTTGGCATGAGTCTGGACGGCGCCAAGTGGAACGTGAGCGAAATCCTCGGGAAGTTGGGGCTCACGAGCCGCGAGGAGGCGGCGGCTTACTGGCAGTGGCGCTCGCGACCGGCGGGGCGACTGAGGGCCTTACGAGGACTTGTGGGTCTGGGTGCATTGAAGTGGGCCGGCGGAGCCGCTCTCGTGCTTGTAATCGTGGCCGTGGTGGTCGCTCTCAGCCAGCGCGAACCCGAGGAGCCAGCCGGATTGCCCCCGTTCTACCTGGAAGCGCACATCGAGGTGACGGACAGATCTACCGCCGTTGGCACGAGCGTTGGCAATTCGCTTGCCGCTAAACAGCGGGCGTCTGCAATCCGATGGTGGCAAGAGGACATCGACCACGTGCGGCTTGAGGTCGATAACAACGATGGCTTCGACACGACTTCGAAGGTGATTCTCGCTGATGGTAAGCAAGAGTGGCTGACAAGCCCGGAGGCCGGGACGTATTCGGTGAGGCCGCAGGAGTCCGCAGCCGAAGGTTCGCGCGTCCGGGGCACCGGCATCGGCCTGTTGATAGGGCCGGCGACCACCGGCAATGCCGGCGACTTCCTCGCGTCCCTGAAGGATTGGGGAGGAGAGGATGCCGAACTTCAGCGGATCGGGACCGAAACGATTCTTGGACGCGAGACGGTGATCTATGAGTTCTCCCCAGCAGCTAAGTCCGGGTCGACGCAAGGGAGTAATGGCGAGCCCGTGGTCACCGGCAACGGCAAGGGGCGCATCTGGCTGGACGAAAAACGCATGGTGGTCATGCGTTACGTCTCTACGACAGACGCAGCCGACGTGGTGGCGCAGGTAACCCGCCTCGACTGGGACGTGACGTTGCAAAAGTCAGAGTTCCGATTCGAGCCGCCGCCCGGGGCTGTCGAAGTGGATGGCAACAGCGGTGACAGTTCGAATGAGACGGGAAGCTCGGGACAGAGGGGCTTCCGGGTCGCATACCAGGTCCCGTCAGGTTTCCTCGATGTCGGGGAATCGCCGGGAGGCTTCTTGCCTTACTCGTGGTCCATGACCACCGGCGCCGCCGGAACGATTTCGGAGTTCGAGTTACGACTGGCCAAGGACGACGGGCCGGCGGAGATCACGGTGATGGAGCGGGTCGCGCCGAACGGCATGCCCGCGTCCTTGGCCCACGGCGACGATGTGACCGTAGGCGCAGTTCCCGCGAAACGGGTCGAATCGGGTGACCAGGTTCGCTTCGCATTCGAACGGGCCGGCCTGGTGATAACCGTTCTGGGAAGCGGCGTGACAGATACGGAATTGCTGGCTGTGGCCGAGTCGCTCGAACAGGTGCCCTAGGACCGCGGCGACTCCATGAAGCGATGAGTGCTTTCGATAGTAGCTAGGCGAAGCGGGGCCCTGTCAGCCCTGTTCGCGGAGACGTCGGACTTCAGCGAGTGGCGTGATTTCCTCGGCAGGAACTTCTACAACCCCGCCACGAAGTCGCGGCCCTCGGCGGCGAGTTCTCCCAGGCGGGTGAGCATGATGCGCCCGGGCGCGATGGCCGCGCCTTCCGGGTTGAAGGCCGAAAGCCCACGCGCGATGACGTCGGCATTGACAAAGTCGTCAATGCCGAGCAATCCCTCAAGTAGCCCCGGAACCGCTGTCCACTTGTCGGCTCCGTTCGGCCCGGCGATCACCGCGACGTACGGCATCCGCTAGCCCTGACGCTTGGCCGCGAGACGTTGTTCGAAGCGGGTGCGGTCGACCACAAAGCGCTGGTGCGTCCCGTTGCCTATTTCATCCACGCCATCGGTGGCGGTCCATGTGAAATCGAGCTTGCGACCCTCGATTGCCGCGAGGGTCACCGTTGCCGTAACGGTCAGCCCCTCGGGCGTAGCGGCGGTGTGGTTGATGACGATCTGCGCACCGACAGTCATTTGGTCCGGCCCGAGGTGCTCGCCGACCCACTCCGCCGCAGTTTTTTCAACGAGTGCTCCGAGGGCCGGCGTACTGAAAACGTCCGGCGTACCGTTCACGATTTTGCTGGCGAAGTGCTCGGGTGCCGCCTTCACCGCGAACGTAACAGCTTGGCCGGGCTTTAGGTCGTCGAGTGGCATGGGTCCTCCAGTGCGGCCCTCATGATAGGGAGGTTCAGCGGGCCTGTAAGCCGGATTCTGTCCTCCTTCCGAGTGAACCCGGAAGGATGTGTGACCATTTCTCTCGACGCCGCATCGCTGTGGCGCTCTAGCAGCCAACCCGGGAGTTCGAACGGGACGGGCGACCCTTCTCCCCTATTTGGCCTTGCTCCGGGTGGGGTTTTCACGGCCGCGATGTTGCCACCACGCCGGTGCGCTCTTACCGCACCATTTCAACCTTACCCATCCGAAGACGGGCGGTATGTTTCTGTTGCACTTTCCGTCGGCTCACGCCGCCCAGGCGTTACCTGGCACCCTGCCCGCAGGAGTCCGGACTTTCCTCTATGGCCGAAACCACAGCGGTCACCCAGCCCACTGAACCAGCCTGATTGTGGATTGCGGATTGCGGATTGTCGATTTGGCCTGCCGGTAGGAGTCTGGGTAGGGATTCTTTCCTCCGCTCCTAATAAGGGCGGTCACCCGGATAGGGTTCGATCGGACCCCTTCACGCCATTTCGCCCCAGTTCTTCCCCTGTTTGAGGTCGACCTTGAGCGGC
>JBDTNM010000145.1:0-7969 GCA_039933735.1 bacterium
TTAGCGTTGTTTAGTTGAGTAAATGATTGTTTAAGATCGTGAGATCTGCCACACTCGGTGTGTGAGTTCGATGACAGACGGAAGCAGCAACTGGTTCGAGGGGTACACCGAGGGCGATTCGAACGTCCAGTTCCTGGCGGAACTCGGTTCCGCATGCGACGCCGAAGCGAAGCGGCTGGGCGTTTCCACGATCAACGTAGACCTGCAGTTCCTGGTTTTTCTGCGGCGCTTCTCACGCTTCGGCTTCTTTCATTTCGGGCCCATCGCGATCGATGTGAATCTGATCGAAGAGATCGTGGAGCGGACGATTCCGCGCGGGCCGAAGGCGCCGCTGACTGTGCTCGGCGATGATGTCGTCCGTCTCTCCCGTGCGGTGATTGGCGAGGCGCAGAAGACGGGGCGCACGCGAATCGACGAATTGCACTACCTCCTGGCCTTCATGCGCTTCCCGGAGGGCCTGCCCGCGCGGGTCTTCGGCGAACTTGGTGTCACGCCGGAACAGGTCGAGCGGTTCGCGGCGAACCGCACACTCCCCGGTCGTGACGCGGAGAAGCTGTATTCCCCGGAAGAGGCGGCCGAATACCTGGGTGTGCACGTGCAGACGGTGCGCGGATGGATCCGCTCGGGCCGCCTGAAGGCGAGCCGGCTGGCCGGTCAGCGAGCCTTGCGCATTCGAGCGACTGACGTCCAATCGGTGCTGGAGCCAGTCGATCCTACAGAGGTGTGAAAGGGCCTTGATGGCGTGGGTTAGAATGGCCCAACGCATTCACAGGTGTTACTCATGGCACTCTACCGAATCCGTCGCAACGTCGGCGACATTTCCAAAGAAGACATGGACGCGGCGAGCATGAGAGCGATTGTTTGCGCGGTCCAGTTCCCGGGACTGAAGTGGCACCGGTCGTACTGGGACCGGGAGGCCGGCAATCTCGATTGCCTGTACGAAGCCTCCGACCCGACGCACCTGGAAGAGCATGCGCGCGTCTCGCGCATCCCCTGCGACGAGGTCCGCGAAGTGACGGAAGTGCTGCCGGAAACCTACCTGCACGGCTAAGTCCACCTTCCAAAACCCCTTGCAAGCCCTTGCGACAACCTTCCCAGCCCGTAGCTGATCCCTCGTGGCAACCAGCCCACCCGTTTAGCCCCCAGACGCCACAGAGTTGACACCTTTCGCGTGGACGTGGGGCGTCGAATCTGGGAATAGCAGGGATGCTGGACACCGAATGCGTGTCCGGTTCGCAGAGCACGCTTGCGGCATTTTGGAGGGACCATGCGACGTCACTTGCCCGGTTTTAAACAACTCGCGGATTTCGGGATCGCGACTAAGCTCGGACTGATCGTCGGAGTGTTGGCGATCCCCATTTGCGCACTGCTCTTCCTGCAGTACCAGGATCGGCAAGCGGCGACGAGCCAGTCGCAATCGGAATCGCACGGCCTGGACTACGTGGCGGCGGTCATCCCGTTCATGCGCGAAGTGCAACTCCACCGCGGTCTCTCGGAGCGGGTTCTCCGTGGCGATGAAGCGGCCCGGGCGAACATGGAGCGCACCGCGGCAGCCGCGGACGCAGCCCTCGCGAACATCAACGACCTTGATAAGAAGTGGGGTAACGACTTCAAGACGAAGGACGTCCTCACGTTCCTCAACACGCAGTGGCCCATCGCGCGCGATGCAAAGGCAAGCACCACCGAATCGAACGCCGCCCACAACGCTGTGATCGACCAGGGCGTGTTCCCGCTGATTTCAACTGTCGCGGTGGAGTCCCGGCTCGTGTTGGACCCGGACCTCGACAACCGCAACGTTATCGAAGCGCTCACCGAGACGCTTCCCCGGCTGACGGAATCGCTTTCGCAGATGCGCGGCACCGGCGCCGGCGCCCTGACGGCACGCAAGGGCCTCGATGCCGCCCCGGAGACGAAGCAATTCCTGGCGGGGCAGATGAGCCTTGCCTCTTTCCAATCTGACCAGCTCTCACACCAGCTTGAGACAGCGATGGCGGCGAACAACCAGTTCGAAACGCTGCTGCGCCCCACGCTGAAGCGTTCCCAGAATTCGCAGGCCGTGTTCCTGGATAACACTCGCGACCAGATCATCGATGCGCCGACGCTTTCGAGCACTGGCGCGGAAGGCTACTTCCTCCTCGGTGGCAGCGCGATCGACCTTTCGAACGAGTTGCTCGCTTCGGCAACGGACGCTTTGCAGACGAACTTCAACGACCGGTCCGATGCCGCCAAGAGTCACTTCGCCACCTACGGCGCAGCCTCCACCGTCGGCATCGTGCTGGCGCTCGGGTTGGCCCTGTTCATCTCGGCCTCGATCACCCGGCCGATGACCCACCTCGCGGAAGTTGCGGACCGCATGAGCCTGGGCGAACTCGATGTCGACATCGATGTCGAAGGCAACAACGAAATTGGCCAACTGGCCGAATCCCTGCGGCGTATGCAATCCAGCTTGCGCTCGGCAATCGAACGGCTGCGACAGCGCCGGACGGCTGCCTGAGGGTAACGGGAGAGGATGGAGGACGAGCAGATGGAAGGGCCGATATCTCGTGAGATAGCCGGCCGGCTGGCAAGCACCGCCGCCGGGATCGATGGGGTGCAGTCAGTCACCGTCTGCTCGGCGGAGGGCCAGGTGCTCGGGAGCGCCGGGATGGATGACCCGGCGCGAGAAGCGGCCCTCGCCAGCTTCGTCGCTCTGCGGGCGGAAGCCCTGCCGGTCGATGGGGACTTGCGAGGCATGGGCCGCCAGCTCGCGGGGAGTTCGTTCAGCCACCTTGCCATCGTTGGGGACCGCAGCGAAACGCTGCTCTTCAGCCTGAACCGTGGCGCCTACCTCTCCGTTCAAGTGGCGCCGGGCCGTAGCAGCGCCAGTGCAGTACCCCTGGGCACGCTCGTCCGCCGTGTCCTCGCAATGTCTGATTCGTCGATGAGGAGTTCGCAGCCATGATGTTTCCCAAGGACCGGACGGTTTACGCAAACCTGAACACGTCGTTCACGTCGTTCGAAGCGCTCATCGGTGACCTGAAAGAGCGAAAGCTGACCGGCTATGTCGAAGTCACCGCGCCCGGCTACACCGGTACGCTGCTGCTTTCCGAAGGCGAGACAGTGAATGCCCAGGAAGTCGCCGGCGACCGCACAGTCGTCGGGCCGGCTGCGGCGCGTGGTGTGCTCGAACGGGCTCTGGCGAAGGACGGGATGATCAACGTCTATTCCGCCTTCCCGGATGTGGTCCTGCTGCTCCATCGCCTGATGGATAGCCGGCCGCTCTACCGCGACCTGACAAGCGCCTTCACCAGCCTCGACCGCCTGATTGCCAAACTGCGATCCGATGGCCTGACCGGCTACGTCGAAGTACACGTCCTCGATGCGGCGGGCGTAGGGATCATCTACCTCGCGGGCGGCGAGCCGGTGGAGAGCGTCTTCTCCGTCGGCCAGGAGATGACGAACGGCCAGGATGCCTTGAACAGCATCGTCTCAGCCGTGAATGCCACCGGCGGCACGTTCAATGTGTTCGTCGAGGCCGGCCAGCACTCGGTCAGCGGCACGCCGCCATCCGCTCCCGCTCAAGAGGGTTACCGGGCCGAACTGATGGCGTTTTGGGAAGAAGTCATCTCCAAAGTGGAGTCGACCGCAGACGGCCTTTCGAAGCCCGGCCGGTTCATGGTCGCGTTCAAGGAAGTGCTCGTCTCCCGAGCTGTCACCTATCCGTTCCTGGATCCGTTCGCTGCGGAGTTCAATTACGCGGGTGGGCATATCTCGTTCGACCTGCCACTGCCCGATGATTTCAGTAAGGCCCTGGGCGATTGCCTCGGTGACACGATCTCGAAGCTGGCATTCCAGCTGAAGCGCGTGGACCTCGAAGCGAAAGTCCGGAGCCGCCTCGAAGGTCTGAGCGAGAAGCATGCAGCCGTGATCGACCGCTTTGGCCTGCGGGAAGACGTCCAGGAATTCGTCGCCTGAGCAGGGAGCAACAGGTTGGAGAAGGGACTCGACCAGGTTGGTGCGTTACCGGGAGTAGGCGGCTCGTTCGTCTGCGATAACAAGGGCGACGTGATCGTTAGCTCTGACCCGGCCGTGCTGGCAACCGTCACGATGAACACCATCGGGCGGGAGGTTGGGCGCGCGTTCGTGGCGCTCGATGCGGCGAAACGCCCGGCCCAACGGCTGGATTTCGTCTACAACTCGTGGCGCTTGCTCGCGCAAGACATGGGCGATGCCGTTTTCTTCGTTGTTTGCCAGCCAGAAGTGGATATGGCGATGGTGAGGATGACGGTCGAAGTAGTAGTAGCGGGATGGCGCAAGGATTCGAGCGCGCAAAAGCGCCTCCAGCGCCATCGTGCTGAACGCACGGCCCTCGTAAGCCGCGCGACCCTGGACCAGGGTTCCTGGTCCTCCTGGACGGTCATCGCATCGCGGGGATAGGGACCCCGTTTGCGTAAGGGAGGGACACCATGGCGGAAGGCCTTACTGGCAGCCTTGCACAGCTGCCACTCGTCGATTTGCTGAAGATGCTTGCTGCCGGCGGTCAATCCGGCCGGCTCGAGCTCACCTCCGGCCTGGACCAGGGCGACATCTACCTGGTGAAGGGCGAACTCGTCCACGCCGAATGCGATATGCAGGTCGGCGACGCTGCATTCGCGCGCCTGGTGACCTGGCCGAACGGCCAATTCCGGTTCGAGGGACACGTCCCGCCTCCGGACAAGACTATCGAGAAACCCCTCGACCGGCTGTTGACGGAAGCCGCCCGAGCGGCCAGCGAACGGGAAGCCGTGCGCCGTGTCGTGCCGAACATGGATGTGGTGCCGCGGATGGCGCGCAAGTCGCCCGGCCCCTCGGTTACCGTTTCGGCG
The DNA here is from genome assembly GCA_039933735.1 of bacterium. Classification (GTDB taxonomy): domain Bacteria; phylum Chloroflexota; class Dehalococcoidia; order Tepidiformales; family Tepidiformaceae; genus Amarobacter. Next base: position 4,845 of record JBDTNM010000145.1, read on the forward strand.
GCCGATTGGGAAGTGCTCGCGACCGTCGACGGAGTGCTCAGCGCGGCGGAACTGGCGCGGGCCTGGGGCGTCGAAGAACTCGAGTTCGCGAAGCTCCTCTATCGCATGAAGTTGAACGGCATGGTGGAGATGGCGGTCGTGCAGCAGGCGGCGCCGCAACAGCGGACTCCCGCCGGCCCGGCGTTCTTCACCGCGCTGAATACCGCCGTGGCGGGGGCACTCGGACCACTGGCGGAAATCATCATCGATGATGCCGTCGAGGACCTTGGCTTCACCCGCGCGACGTTCCCGCGTGACGCGGTCGCCAGCCTGGCGGAGCGGATCAGCGGTGAAATTCGCGAGCCAGACAAGCGTGTGAAGTTCCAGCAGACGATGTTGCAGATGCTTCGCGGTAGCCAGCAGGCGGCCTAATTCGTCACGGTCCCATTCTCACCGCCCGGCGGGCGTTAGAATGATTCTATGCGTGAATTCATGATGGTCCGGGGCGGCATTGGCCGTCGCCAAACGACGTCGCAAAAGATCGTCGCCTTTGTCATCACCTGGCTTATCACGGCGGCGGCTGTTTGGGTTGCGGCCGAGATCGTCGACGGGATCCACCTTGTTGGCTGGAAGAGCACATTGCTGGTTGCGCTCATCCTTGGACTGCTCAATGCCTATGTGAAGCCGATCCTCGTGCTCGCCGGGCTCCCGGCACTGGTCATGACACTCGGAATCTTCCTGATTTTCATCAACACCGCATTGCTGGGGCTGACCGCGTGGATCGCCGGCAAGTTCGATTCCGTCCATTTCGCGATCGACGGGTTCTGGAGCGCGTTCTTCGGCGCCATCATCATCAGCATCGTGAGCTTCTTCATCACGATGGTGGTGGATCCGAAGAAGATCGCCCGATCGGTCGCCTGAGCAGATCTGCCTAGCGGAGGCCCGCCAGGGTCATCAGTTCTTCGGCGAGTTGCTTCCCGAGGCCGCCCGCTGTTTCCGCAGGCCCGGCCATTTTGGAACGTACGATCCGGCCATCTGCGGCTATCAGCGCATTGAGCTTCAAGGTGCTGCCGAAGTGCTCGGCGTAGGCCGCTGCCGGAAAGCTGCAACCACCATCGATTGTCGCGAGGAACGTCCGTTCGGCCGTGACCGTCTGGCGCAACACCGGGTCGTCGATTTGGGCGAGAATGCCGCGGGTTTCCGTGTCCGCGGAACGGCATTCGACCGCCAAAGCGCCCTGGGCAGGGGCGGGGAGCATCTCTTCGAAGCCGAACACGTGGTCCGCTCGGGCTTCAGCGCCAAGGCGTCGCAGACCGGCGAGGGCGAGCACGGTGGCGTCGTATTCACCGGATTCCACTTTGGCGATGCGGGTCTCGACGTTGCCTCGAATCGGCCGGACATCGAGGTCCGGGCGGAGTTCGAGCAACTGAGCTGTCCTGCGCGGCGAGCTGGTGCCGACGATCGCGCCGCTCTTGAGGTGACGCGCGTCAGCGTGGGTGTGGCTGACGAGCGCATCGCGCGGATCTTCGCGCAGGGGCACGGCAGCGATCACGAGGCCCGGGGGCCGCTTCGTCGGCAGGTCCTTGTAGCTGTGGACCGCGATGTCGGCTTCGCCGCGGGTCAGTGATTCCTGGATGGCCGTGGTGAACCAGCCGGCCTTGTCGCCTTCGGGGAGCGGCGTCGTTTGATCGCGATCGCCGGCGGTCGTGACGATCACGATGACTACTTCGAGCGCCGGGTCGACGGAGCGAAGTTTCCCAGCGATGAGTTCCGACTGGATGAGCGCGAGCTTGCTGCCGCGAGTCGCGAGGCGGATGACGCTCACGAAGTGGCAACCTCGCGCAGGGCTTCGTGGGCGGCGCGGACAGTAGCGTCCAGTTCAACTTCGGTGTGCGCGGCGGAGACGAACCAGGTCTCGAACTGGGACGGCGGCAGGAGGATGCCGCGTTTCAGCATTCCCGCATGGAAGCGAGCGAAGGCCGCGGTGTCGGACTCGCGGGCCTCGGTGTAATCGGCCGGGGCTTCATCCCGGAAGAAGAGCGTGAGCGCAGAACCGCGGCGGACGACGCTCGCCTTGATTTCGGCCCGGCGGATGGCCGCGGTCAGGCCGTTCTCGAGGTGGCGGCCGAGTTGTTCCAGGCGTCCGTAAACGCGGCCGTCGGAAAGCTGATCGAGCATGGCAGCGCCAGCGGCGGTTACCAGTGGGTTTCCGCTGAGGGTGCCCGCCTGGTAGACCGGGCCAAGCGGCGCCAGCAGGTCCATGATTTCCGCACGGCCCCCGAGCGCGCCGACCGGCAACCCACCGCCGATGACCTTGCCGAGGCAGGCGAGGTCGGCGTTTGGCAGCAGATCACTGAGCCCGTAGCGGAAGCGGAAGCCGGTGATGACCTCGTCGGCGATGAGCAGCGCGCCATGTGCTTGAGGGAGAGTGTTCAGCGCTTCGAGGAACTCGGCCGAAGGCAGCACGAGGCCCATGTTTCCGGCCACGGATTCGACGATGACTGCGGCGGTATCGGCCGGGTGTTCGCTAAACCAATCACCCAGCGCGGCCGGGTCGTTGTACGGCAATACGGCCGTCAGCGCCGCGATTCCCTCCGGCACCCCGGCTGAATCGCTCAGGCCGAGCGTCGCCACGCCGCTGCCGGCCTTCACCAGCAGGCCGTCGCTATGGCCGTGGTAACCACCGTCGAACTTCACGAGGATGTCGCGGCCGGTGGCGGCGCGCGCCAGGCGAATCGCCGTCATCGTCGCTTCGGTGCCGGAATTCACGAAGCGGACGCGTTCGAGGCCGGTGGCCCCAGTCACCCGCCGACCCAGTTCGACTTCGCCAGGCGTCAGCGCGCCGAAGGCGGTGCCCTCTCCCGCGGCCTGACGAATAGCCTCGACCACCGGGGCCGGGGCGTGGCCCAGGATCAGCGGACCGAAGGCGCCGATGTAATCGATGTACCTGTTTCCCTCGGTGTCGAACACGTTCGGGCCGTGTCCGCGGGCGATCGGCACAGGGGTGCCGCCCACCGAGCGGAAGGAACGGACCGGGCTGTTCACTCCGCCGGGGAACAGCGCCCGGGCCGCGGAGATTGTTTCTGCGTTAGTCATTGGCGTCGATCATCGCTGAAAGATAGCGCTCGCGCAGTTCGTTGCCGGGT
>JBDTNM010000146.1:0-7932 GCA_039933735.1 bacterium
GCGCGCTTTTGTACCTTGGCGGCGACGCCGTGACGGGGCTGTTCGGCGCGATTACGGACGCGCTCCTTTAGTCCATTCCCGCGGGTCTCTTGTCAGCGGTGGGCCTGTTACGGATGATTCGGCGCGCACCGATTCGTGCCGCGAGTGTCCCATGCGAGAGTTCCAGGACGTCATTTCGGATGAAGCAGCGCTTCGGAACGTCATCCCGGAGCCCCGAGGTTCGGGCGTCTGGGACAAGTCGCTGACGTTCATCGACCCGCACGCGGCGGCGTTCATCGGCAAGAGCCCGTTCTTGATGATTGCGACGACGAGCGCGGACGGGCAGATGGATATCTCCCCCAAAGGCGACCCGGCGGGTTTCGTCCGGGTGCTGGACGAACACACGATCGCCATTCCCGACCGGCCCGGCAACGGTCGAGCGGACACGTTCCGGAATCTGTTGGCGAACCCGCGCGTTTCGGTGTACTTCCTGGTGCCCGGCCGCTCCGAAAGCCTGCGCGTGAATGGCTCCGCGATGCTGGTGCAGGACCAGTGGTTGCTCGACGAGATGTCGGTGAAAGAGCGCCCGGCCCAGCTCGCGGTCGTTGTGCGAGTGGAAGAGTCGTTCTTTCACTGCGCGAAGTGCGTTGTGCGGTCGAACCTGTGGGACGCGGAATCGTGGGAAGACGCATCCGACCTGGCGACGCTCGGCGCTGTGATGCGTGACCAACTCAAGCTGCAGGTGCCGGCCGAGGTGCTTGAGGCCGGGCTCGAGAAGGACATCGCGACGCGGCTTTATTGACCGGCGGCGTTCGCGGCAGTGACTTTGAGGGTGCCATGCATTTGTGACGGATGGATGTCGCACTGGTAGAAGTAGGACCCTGGTTCCAGTGTCAGATCTAGTCCGGACGTTGAAGGGCCAGATTGGGGTTGGGTGGCGCCAAGAGACTCACCCTTATTGTCAGCACCTTTGAAGACGTGGACGTTGTGCAGCGTCCCATCCTCGTTTTTCAACGTGATGGTGGCCTTCCCAGCCTGGGCCACAAGTTGCTCCGGAGAGAACTTGATGTCTTTCGCGACAACCACGAGCCCGCCTCCCGAGGCGGGAGCGGTGGCCTCCGGCTGGGCGGGCGGAACGGTGGTAACCACCGCACCGCCACCGGAAAAGTCGCCCAGCCCGGCCGCCGAAAGGACGGTGAGGTACATCGTGAAGCTAATGCCTGTTGCCGCGACGATCGCGATCCAACCACGCCAGGTCATTTCTCATTCCCCTCGGATTACTTCACCGTGAAGTTGAAGCGCATGCCCTGGCCGTAGTGCGTCGGGATGTTGCAAATCAGGACGTAGTGGCCGGGCGCCAGTGTCGCGGTGAGAGTGGTGGATTTGCCGGGGTCAATGGCTTCCTTTTCGTCGACCTTCGACAGTCCGGGGGAGTCTTCGGTGACGGTGAATTTGTCCTTGTCGTACGGCAGGTTCGCCGCGTCGAGGTCGGTCTTGAACACGACGAACTCATGCTGCGAGGGGCCGTTGTTCTTGATGTCGAAGGTCACATCACCCGCCGGGACGGTCGTCTTGTCGGGCGTGAGCGAGAAGTCCTTGAGTGTCACCGAGACTTGATCCGGGTTCGAAGAACTGGAGTCGTCGTCGTCGCCGCCACAGGCTGCGAAGAGCGGCACAAGGCCGACTAGCAAGATGAGAGGGAGGAAGAATCTGAACACCGATTTCACCGATCTGCCGTCGGGAGTGCCTGACCGACGGGCAAAATGAAGTCCGATTCCCGGACTCGACTCGCGGCAAGAAACGAGCTGGGGCGCAAGTTCCGATGGGTGGGTCATCCTGGAATCCGCTGATTCCAATGTTGCCTGATAGCTCGTTCAATACGCTTAAGCGCCGTGGCTCCAGCCCTTGCAAAATGCTTTCAACAAGGACACTGAGAGGCGGCAGTCAGCGACGGGCGCGGATTAGCGCTTGAACTGCTTGCTCAGCCCGAGGAACTGATCCTGGTAGGAGGATCCGGTGGCGCCGTAGAGCTGGGTGGGGACTGCCAACATTCGCTCATACATGAGGCGCCCGATGCGTTGGCCGTCGTTGAGCGCGTAGGGAATTTCGTGTGAGCGGACTTCGAGAATGGCGCGCGTGCCGTGAAGGTCGCCGTCGCCGTAGCCGAACCCGGGGTCGAAGAAGCCCGCGTAGTGCACACGGAACTCACCCATTGCCTGGTCGTAGGGGAGCATTTCGGCGGCATAGCTCGGCGGGACACGCACACGCTCCTTCGAGCCGAGGATGTAGAACGCCTCGGGCATGAGGATCAGCTGCCGGTTCGGGCGGACGGGCTCCCAGAACTCCACGGGGTCGTAGAAGCCTATTTTGCTCAGGTCGATGATCGGGGCGTCCTGTCGCGCCTTCCAGCCGATGATGCCGTCGGGCGTTTGGCCGGTCAGGTCGACGGAAAACCAGACGCCGCTGTGGACCGTGGCCGGGATCGGCTCGCCGTGTTCATCGAAGACCAGCGCTGCTTCCTGGCTCGCGGCACGGCTGGCGTGGGAGGAATCGGACCGGCCTTTGACGAAGCGGAGCTGATTGAGCCGAGTGCCGGTGCGGACGCTCACGTTGAAGGTCTTGGGTGAGACTTCAGCGAAGAGTTCGCCGCGGTAGTTGCGTTCGATGACATCGAACTGCTCGGCGTAGTTGGTTATCAGCCGTGCGAACACGTCGAGGCGGCCGGTGGTGCTTTTGGGGTTGGCTTTCGCTAGGAGCCCGCGCTTTTTCGAGAGGTCGAGGCTTTCCAGCAACGGGATGATGTAAACCGCGCCGCGCTGGAGCACGGCGCCGTTTTGCAAATCGATGCGCTGGATCATCAGCGACTCAGCAGCATCGAGGACGGTGCTGTTTTTTCCCGGAAGGAAGCTCGCGCGAACCTGGATGGCGAACTCGCCAAGCCTCAAATCGACACTGGCGGGCTGCACCTGGTCGTCATCGAAGGCGACGGCGGAGGAAAGCACGGCTTCGTCTTCGATCAGTGCCTGGAGCTGCTGGAGGGGCAGGACCCCGCGCGACACTTCGGGCGCGGCATCATCGCCGGCCGGCATGAGCCGTTGGCCGGAATTCGGGACACGCGTCGCGATTCGTCTCGCCCTGGGTTGTGGGTGGGTCATGCGCAGGCTGGAGTGTATCGCCCCGGCATTTCACGTGCCTCGGCGTCACATCGGGATGGTGGTGGTCGCGTAGATCCCGATGGGCGAGACCGATTCACATTTTGCCCGAAGTTCGCGCACGAAGGCGCCGCTCTCCGGCACACGAAAGTGGGTGCGCAACGCTGCCTCATCGGCCCAGTGCTCGACGAAAACGAGCCGAAGGGGATTCTCGAGATCGGTGTGAATGTTGTGAGCGAGGCAACCCGGCTCAGCCCGGGACCGCTGTGAATGCTGAATGCAGGCGGCCGCGACTTCGTCGAATGTTTCGGCGCGTGCTACGAGGCTTCCTGTGACGATGATCATTTCGGCCGCCTTGGAATCTGGACCGAGCCTACCCCGCGGCGTCGCCGGCGGCGAGTTCGGCAAGCTTGCGGGCTTCGTTTTCGGCGTAGGGCGTGATCGTCTCGATGACGTCGACGCGGCTATCGAGGCGCTTCTGGAGCCCACTCATCAGGCCGAGGACACGGAAGATGAGGAGGATGTCGCCGGGGATTTCGGTGACGGGATTGGCCTGGAGGATGCGGGAGAGGCGTTCGTTGACTTCCGGCATAACGTCCTGGTCGACGTAGGGTTTGTTTTCGACGCCACCGTATTCGAAGAACGATTTGCCGAGGGCAACAAGGGATTGCGGGTCTTCGCTCTTGGTTTTGAACCCGATGGCGCGGAAGGCATCGACCATTTCGGTTTCATCCTGGCTGATGAGCGCCATGATGAGCTTGGCGTAGTTGCGCCGGAAGCCTTCTGGTAGTTCCTTCGAGAGCCCGAAATCGAGGAATACCACGACCGGTCCGGGGAGGACGAAAAGGTTCCCGGGATGTGGGTCGGCGTGGAAGAAGCCGTGTACCAGGATTTGTTCGCAGTAGGCCTCGGTCATGATTAACGCGACCCGATTCTGGTCGATGCCTTCGGCGAGCAGGGCTTCCGTATCGGAGATCTTGGTGGCCTCGATGAACTCGGTGGTGAGTACACGGCGGCGCGTCTGTTCCCAAAAGACGGTCGGGATCTTGATGTCGGTGCGGTGAGCGAGGTCTCGGGCGACGCGTTCGGAGCTGCGGCCTTCGAGTTCGAAGTCGAGCTCGCGCGGCATGTCCTTGTTCATCTCTGCCATCAGGATGCGGAAGTCGAAGTTCTTTTCGATGCGAGCAAGCAGCTTCACGAGAATGGCGACGTTGCGAAGGTCGGTCTCAAGGATGCGGTCGATGCCGGGGTACTGGACCTTCACGGCGACATCATGGCCGTCCTTCGTGCGCGCGCGATGGACCTGGGCGAGGGACGCCGAGGCAATGGGCGCACGGGTGAAGCCGTCGAAGATTTCATCGGGATGCTTGCCGAACTCGCGTTGAAAAACGGCCTCCACCTGCGAGTAAGGGCGTGCGGGGACGCTATCCTGGAGCCGGCTCAAGACGGAGATGTACTCGGTGGGGGCAACATCGGCGCGCGAGCTGATGAACTGGCAGGTCTTGATCATCATGCCTTCGAGACGGGTGGCGAGGCCGTAGATGCGTTCGGCATTCTTGGTGTGGGCGCGCGAGAGGCGGCGTTCACGCTGTTTCGGGGAGAGCTTCTTGTTGCGCTGAATCCGTTTGTAGCTGATGTAGATGACCAGGAAGGTCCAGCCGACATCGAGGAAGCGCTTGCCGCGGAGGTGCCAGGGGAGGGGATTCGTGCCGGTGAGCGTCTTCGCCATGGACTTTCGATGGTAGCCCGAACGGGGTTCAGATGCGAAGAAGCCGGGCCACGTGGCCCGGCTTCCTGAGTTGCGTTGGGTGCGCCGGCTTACCCCTTGAGGGCGATGCCGTCGACCTTCCAGGCGCCGGCGACATCCTTCCAGCGGGTGGCGATGGTGCGCGATTCGCCGCCTTCGGAACCCATGACGAGGTCGACGAGGTGGTCGTCGCCTTCCTGGCCGCCAACTTCGACGCTCATTGTGGGGGCGCCGACCGGGGGAGGGGCGCCAGCCATCTGGGACTGGAGAGCCATCGCCTGGCCCATGCCGTTGGGGGTGAAAGCCATCATCAGGCCGGCGATGTTCTGGTTGGCCAGGTCCTTCGCGAACTGTTCCGCGCTGTCTTTGAGTTCCGCCATGTTGTGTGAATCTCCTTGAGGCGCCCGGAGGTGTAGGTCGGGAGCGAGGATAGGGTAGGGTGCGGCGGAACGGTGTCAACTGGTCTATTCGGCAGGGACGAGGTCAATCCCGCGAAAGCACCTCGAACCTGGTCATTGCGAGCTTCTGGCCGGCCGCGATGTCGGCCCCTCGCCCTGCCTGCACGCGATAGGGCGAGAATTGAGGACGGCGAAGCTCGCGGAAGCGGGCCCGGCCGGCGAAATGGTGGCCGGGTCGTAGCGAGTTGGCCGAGGATTCGGCGGGCTGGACGCGCTGGCCACGCGACGCTTGCGGCCAATGTCCTGAGCCGTCAGCGTTCGACCGGCAGGAACTGTGAGAACTGGTGCATGAGGTCCGGACCCTGGCGAAGGTGATGGCCGCCATCGGCGGGGAGGACGAGCCCGGTGACCCAGCCTGACTCTTCGCTGAGCAGAAATGCGACGGAATTGGCGATGTCTTCGGTGGTCCCGAGGCGGGAGACAGGCATGCGGCGGAGGTATTCCTGGACGGTTTCATCGTTGCCGACGAGGCCGGCGGCGAGGTCCGTCGGGACGAGACCGGGGGCGACGGCGTTCACGCGAATGTTGTGCTGTCCGAGGTCATCGGCGGCGCATTTCGTGAGCATGTTGAGGCCGGCCTTCGAAACGCAATAGGCGGTCATCCAGTGGTGGGTGTGGGAGCCGGCAATCGAACTGATGCTGACGATGCTGCCACCGCCCGAGGCTTTCATGAGTTTTGCTTCGGCGCGGATGGAGCGATAGGCACCGGTGAGATTGGTCTGGAGGACGCGTTCAAAGTCATCGGTGGGGCCGTTGAGGACCGAGCCGACTGTTCCTGTGCCGGCTGCGTTCACGGCGAGGTGCAAGGCCCCGTGGCGCTCGGAAACGGCCGCAAGGGCTGCCTCGACGCTGGTGTCGTTGGCAACATCGCACTGCACCCATGAGGCTCGCTCGCCAAGCTGCTCGGCCGATTCGCGGACGACCGCTTCCCGGCGGCCGGCGAGGACAACGCTGCCGCCGCCTTCGACAATCGCGCGGGCGCAGGCGAGGCCGATGCCGGTGCCCCCGCCAGTGACGAATCCAACCTGACCCGTAAATCGTCCCATCGCCAGTCCCTCGCACTTTTCGTTCGAGGGCGGAGTATGGCTCAGTACCCGCGGCTATCCCAGAGGAGGTCGCCCTTGCCGGCGAGTTTCGCCTGGTAGCGCGAGGCCACGAAGAGGAGGTCGCTCAGGCGGTTGAGGTAGGGGACGACGTGTGCGCCGACTTCTTCTTCGCGAGAAAGGGCGATGGTGATCCGTTCGGCCCGGCGGCAGACGGTGCGGGCGACGTGGAGTTGGGCTGCGGAAAGATCGCCACCCGGAAGGATGAAGCTCTTGAGCGGCTCCAGGTCTTCGTTCCACTCGTCCATCCAGGTTTCGAGGTCAGTCACGTGGTGGGCTTCGATGCCGGGCACCTTGAAGCGCTTCTTGTCTTCTTGGAGGATGCAGAGGTCCGAACCGAGATTGAAGAGGACTTGCTGGATGACGAAGAAGCGGTCGCGCAGCGATTCGTGCAGCCCGGCCGAAACGGCCACCCCGATAACGGAGTTGAGTTCATCGACGGTGCCGTAGGCCTCGATTCGGAGCGAGTCTTTGGCCACTCGCTGGCCGCCACCGAGGGCCGTCGTCCCGTCATCGCCGGCGCGGGTGTAAACGCGGTTGATGTGCACCATGGGGATATGGTGGGGTACAGGCTCGGCGTTGGCGACTCCTTCCATAAGGGGCTGCGGGCATAGAGAATGCGCTGTGGGCCGTTCGAATCGACGTTTGCCTGCCAGCAAAGGACCAGAAATGACTGTTGAGCCATCTCGCTGCATCCGGTGCCACTCGGCCTACACGACCGCGCCATACCTGATGGCCGGGCGGGAGTTCTGTTGCCAGAGTTGTTCGGTGGGTTCGGCCTGCGAGCACCAGGGTGTGCATCGGCCCGCGACAGTCCGCCGGTACGACGCGATGTTCGACCGCTTCCGCCAGGTGGCGAGAGAAAACACCCCGTACGAGACGGACAAAGACCCGTCGCACCGATAGCGAAAAGTTTACGAAGGGCGGCGTCATAAGTATCGCCGGTCACTCGAATTCACTGGCTATAGTCGCGGGCGAGGGTTCGGCGCCTATCCCAGGACAGGTGCTCGACCCGCCGGCCGAAGACTGGGTGGAGGAGGCGCGCCCGCCCGTGTCCGCCAAAGCCCGGCGCCGACCCTCACTACCTCTTTCGACTGGTGCCTCATCTAGGCCCTCGGGTACGATTCAAACGTGTCGAATGATTTGCGGTATGAAGTAAACAAGCCCGACGTCGTGGATGAGAGCGTCGATGGCGAAGTGCTGATCGTCCACCTCGGAACGGGGACGTATTACAGCTCACGCGGGGCCGGGGATGCCGCGTGGCAAGTGCTCGCAAGCGGGCGCACCCTGGCGGAAGCGGCTGGTGCGTTGGGCCAAAGCGAGGGCGCGGTCGAAGAGTTCCTGGATCGATTGGTCGAAGATGGACTACTGCGCCTCCGTGAAGGCGAGGCAGCTCCTCTGCCCGAACTGCGGCCGATCGATGGGCCTCTGCTGTTGGAGAAATACACCGATATGCAGGAATTGCTGCTGCTCGATCCGATTCACGATGTGGA
>JBDTNM010000147.1:0-7789 GCA_039933735.1 bacterium
TTCGGTGAGCGCGCCGCCGGTTACGACGCCGACAACCGCTTCTTTAGCGAAGACTTCGAGGAACTCCGCCAGAGCGGCTACCTCAAGATGGCAATCCCCGAAGAATTCGGTGGCCTTGGCTACTCCCTGGCGGATGTCTGCAAGCAGCAGCGCCGTCTCGCCTACCGTGCGCCGGCCACCGCGCTCGCCACGAACATGCACGTCTACTGGACCGGCGTCGCTGCGGACATGCGCCGAATGGGCGACCCGTCGCTCGAATGGCTCCTGCGCGAAGCCGCCGCCGGCGAAATCTTCGCCGCCGGACACGGCGAGGCCGGCAACGACCTGCCGCTCTTCCTTTCCACCACCACCGCCGAGCGAGTCGACGGCGGCTACAAGTTCACCGGCCACAAGATGTTCGGCAGCCTCACCCCCGTTTGGACGCGGCTCGGTCTCCACGGCATGACCGCCGACGGCCAGATCATCCACGCCTTCATGCCGCGCGACACCGCCGGCTACACCATCAAGGACACCTGGGACACGCTCGGCATGCGGGCCACTCGCAGCGACGATACCCTGCTCGACGGCGCGTTCATCCCGGACCGCTATATCGCTCGCACGCTCCCGGCTGGCTCCGCCGACCTGTTCGTCCTCGGCGTGTTTGCCTGGGCCGAACCGACGTTCGGAAGCATCTACCTGGGCCTCGCCAAGCGCGCGATCGACATCGCCTGCGAAACCGCCCACAAGCGCAAGGCCCTCGCGCTCACCCGCACCTTCGCCTACCACCCGGAAGTCCAGCACAACGTCGCCCAGATGACCTTCCGGTTCGACGCCGCTGAAGCCCTGGTCGAGAAGATCGCCGACGAATGGTCGCGCGGCGTGGATCACGGCGGGCTCTGGCCTGCCAAGCTCATTTCGGCCAAGCACAACGCGGTCGAAGCCGCCAAGGACATCGTCGACCGCGCCATGTCCATCTCCGGCGGCTCCGGCATGTTTAAGGGCAACGAACTCGAACGGCTCTACCGCGACGTGCGCTGTGGCGGGTTCCATCCCGCGAACACCCTGCTCGCTCCGGAACTCGTTTCCAAGTTCGTCCTCGGCATCGACCCCGGCGAACAGCCGCGCTGGGGATAGACGAAAAAGAGAAGAGAGAAAAGGGAAAAGAGAAAAGGCTGCGATTCGTCGCGAGTTGGAAGTATCCACTTTTCTCTTTCATCTTTTCCCTTTCCACTTCGAGTGCGTAGCACGAACGAAACCCGCTAGACTCCCGGCCACAATGTGTCCGGGAGTTAGCCCCATGAAAGTCGGCATCAGTTTCGGAGGCGGACCCGACTGGGAACGCGCCATGACATTCGTCCAGGAGGCCGAAAAGCTCGGCGTCAATTCGGTGTGGACCGCGGAGACCTGGGGCTTCGACGCCGCCACGCCGATCGCGTTCCTTGCGGCCAACACCTCCACCATCCGCCTCGGCACTGGCATCCTCCAGTTGGGCTCGCGTAGCCCGGCGATGATGGCGATGACCGCCATGACCCTGAACTCGCTCTCGAAGGGCCGGTTCACGCTCGGCCTCGGCGCGAGTGGCCCTCAGGTGGTCGAAGGCTGGCACGGCGTCCGTTTCGCCCACACGATCCCGCGCATCCGCGATGCCGTGAACATCGTGCGCATGGCTTCGCGCGGCGAACGCGTCGCCTACAAGGGCGACTACTACGAACTGCCTCTGCCCGGCGGCGAAGGCAAAGCCCTCAAGACTTCCGCGCCGCCCCAGCAGTTCCCGATCTACCTCGCTACCCTCAGCCCGAAGTCGCTCGAGCTCACCGGCGAAATCGCCGACGGCTGGATCGGCACCTCGTTCATGCCCGAACACGCCGATGTCTTCTTCGACCACATGCGCAAGGGCGCCGAGAAAGCCGGCCGCACGCTCGCCGACATCGACATCCAGGCCGCGGCTGGCGCGGTTGCCTTCGGCGACGACCTGGAGAAACTGATCCAACCGCGCAGGCCCGGCCTCGCCTTCACCCTCGGCGCAATGGGTTCGCGCCAGCACAACTTCTACAACGCTGCCTACCGCCGGGCGGGCTACGCGGATGAAGCTGTCGCCGTCCAGAAGCTCTGGCTCGATGGCAAGCGCGAAGAAGCCGCAGCCCTTGTCCCCGATGAGATGGTCCTCCAGACGAACCTCATCGGCACTGAGGCGATGGTGCGCGAGCGAGTCCGTGTCCACGCCAAAGCCGGCGTGAACACGCTGCGTGTCCAACCGGAAGGCGCGACGCTCGAAGCACGGCTCGAAAACCTCGGCCGGATCGTCCAGATAGTGAAAGAAGAGTCCTGACGCACAGAGTCTGACTCCGAACCCTCTGTGTCTCAGCGTCTGTGTGGTGAATCCCGGCCAGGGGTTGGGATGACGGGCTTGTCGGCGTATCCTTCCTCCATGCCGACGCTCCTCATCAACGGCCTCACATCCGACCTTCCTGCCGGTGCGCCCGCGGAAGGCCCGTGGGCGCCCGTGGCCCAACTGGCCCGCCTCACTGGCTGGGAACTGAAGCCGGAAGGCGCCTGCCTCGGCGAAGTCTGTGTACCCCTTCCGCGCGGCCGCGAATCGGAATTCGTCCGCGACGGGTGGTTCAGCGTTGGCGCGCTCGCTGCGCACCTCTCCCAACCCGTCGCCTTCGATGCCGAAGCGAACGCCTGGGCGGTTGGCGAAGCGGCCCAGGATCGCACTGCCGCGCTCGAATCACTCGAGGCGCCGAACTTCACCCTGCCCGACCACCTGGGCATGGAGCACCAGCTGCAGGACTATCGCGGCAAGAAAGTGTTCCTCGTCTCCTGGGCTTCGTGGTGAGGATGCCGCTACGACCTGCCCGTGTGGCAGGCCCTCCAGGCCGAACTCGCTGATACCAACTTCCAGGTGATCACCGTTGCCCTCGAAAGTCGCGGCGTCGCGGCGGCGTTGCCATATATCGAACCGGCGAAGCCAACCTATCCCTGCCTCATCGACCGCGAGCACGTCGTCGCCCGCCTTTACGGCATGATCAATGTGCCGAACGCCATCTGGATCAACGAAGAAGGCCGAATCGTCCGGCCCAACGAAGCGGCCGGGAGCACGGACGGCTTCCGCTCGATGGACCTTGCCACGCGCAAGATGCCCGATGACGTAATGAAGCATCAGCGAGACACACGCGCCGCCTATCTCGACGGCCTTCGCGACTGGGCACGACGCGGCGAACAGTCCCCGTGGGCACTTTCCTCCGACCAGGTCCGCGAGAGGCTCAAGGGCACGACGCCTGATCAGGCCCTTGCCCGCGCCCACTTCCAACTCGGCGAATATCTCTGGGAGCACGGCAACCCGATTCGCGCCCGCGCCAACTTCGACCAGGCGATTCGACTGCATCCGCAAAGCTGGGAGTACAAGCGCCAGGCCTGGGACCTCGAAGAGCAGGGCAAGTCCATGGGGCCGGAGTTCTGGAAAGCCGTGCAACAGTTGGGCGAAGAAAAGTACTACCCCGAAGTCCAGTTCCCTTCCTAGACGCAGATTCCCTGCCCGCCTCCCACCGGAAAAGACGCTTTGCCTTCCGCAAACCTGTCCAATCTCGCTCTAATGTTCACGGGACACGCTGGTCACTGAACCTCAAGGGAGCACCCAACCATGGACAACGATGACCTGCCCGTCGGACGCATCCTCAAGCGACGGGAGATCCTTTCTTTATTCGGCGCCGCCGGCGCGGCCATGATCGCCGCCGCCTGCAGCCCGAACTCTTCTTCCAATTCCACTTCCACCGCGTCCGCGACCAGCACGACGGGCACGGCCGGCAACGGCAATTCTGGCGCGGCAGTTTCGCAAGCCACTGCCGGGCAAACGTCGGCACCGACTGCCGCGACCGCTGCCGCATCCGCTCAGGCAATCAGTTGTGTGGTCACGCCGGAACTCACCGAGGGCCCCTACTTCGTCGACGAGAAGCTGAACCGCTCCGATATCCGCACCGACAGCGTTTCGAACAAAGCCTCCGCAGGCACCCCGCTCCTGCTGAGCGTTGGCGTCTTCCAGGCGAGCAGCACGCAGTGCATTCCGCTTGCGAACGCACAGGTTGATGTCTGGCACTGTGATGCCGCCGGCGTTTACTCGGACGTTTCGGGCAACACCGAAGACTTCCTTCGCGGCTACCAGGTCACCGACTCCAGCGGGCAGGCGAAGTTCACCACCGTCTATCCGGGGTGGTACCAGGGGCGAGCGGTCCACATCCACTTCAAGGTCCGTCTCCAGAAAGACGGCAAGAACTACGAGTTCACATCCCAGTGGTTCTTCGATGAAGCGATGAACGACGCAGCCTATACCGTCGCCCCGTACTCAAGCCGCGGCAAACGCACCACCATGAACGCGAACGACAGCATCTTCCGCCAGAGCGGCGGCCAGCTCACGCTCGCGCCAACGAAAAGCGGCAACGGTTACGCCGCGCCGTTCAACATCGCCATCAAGATCTAGGCCGAACAGCAGCTACTCGATCGGACGCTTGAAGTACCACCTGATGCCGCCATTGATCGTGCGATCTTCGCCGCCAGACGTAGCAACGGACTCTGATACGGCGGTTACCATCTCCCAGCCCTGCTGCCCAAGCTGCTGCATGTACGGCATTGGAATTGCCCCCTGGGCATCAGTCGCCAACTCGTGGCCGATATAGATCTGGCCATTCATCCAGGTAATCGACGTGTATTCCCACTTTTGCACTTGTTCCTCATTCCCTGAGTGACACGTGGTTGGGTCCGGAGCCAGTTGGTGCGTCGATTGCCTCTTATCCCTGGCGGCCCTCGCCACTCAGGAACCACTTCGGCACATCTCGCATCATCAGGTCGATAGTCGCCTGGGGTACGCCGGAGGCGAGGAGTGCCGGCACCGCGACCGTGCTCACGAACAAATACCGCGTCGGTCCCGAGACTTGCGGGGGCTCCTGGCCCACAAGTACCGGGGCCGGCGCGTAATCGTGTCCGAGCATCAGCCGGTGCGCCCAGCCGCGGTCGATGAGCGCTTTGACGGTGGCGTTTCGTTGCTCCCAGTTTGGCCGTCCCGGCGCACCCGGGTAACGGTCCATCGAGAGATAGACCCCCGTCTTCAACAGTCCCTCGAGGTAGTCGACATCCGTCGTGTCGCCGCTGTGGCCGATGGCTATCCGGTCCATCGGCGCGCCTTCTTCGAGGAACAGCTCCACCTGCCGCTTGCCCACTTCCTCGGGCGCCCACTGGTGCGTCGAAATCGGGCAGCCAGTGCGCTTGCATGCGCGCGCCGCCCCTCGCAGCACCCGTTCGCCTTCGGGCGAAACGCCGCCCATATCGTTGGCGACTTTGATGCAGCCGGCCTTGATCCCCGAGTCGCCGATGCCGACTTCGATTTCGCGCACGAAGATGTCGGCAATCTCATCGAGGTCGCGCGTCCAGAACGATCGGGGCACATCACGCCAGATGCCCGTCGCGGCGATCACGGTCATTCCCGAAGCCTCGGACACGTCGCGCACGAAGTTCACATCGCGGCCGAGGTCGGGCGTGGTCAGGTCGATAATCGCATCGATTCCGCCGGCCTTCGCTTCGGACAATTCGCGGATGGCGGTCGCACGCGTCGCCGGCCAATCGTATCGCCAGGGATAGTGGTGGTTATCCTCACCCATCCCAACGAGCACGTGTTCGTGGCTCAGCGTCGCACCCAGGCTCGCTGCATCAATCGGACCGAGGACTGTTTCAATCGAGGCCATGCTTCCCTCCGAGGGAGCGGATTCTGGCCTCTTCAACACCCGTTTGTCGAACTCTGCTACTGCTGGAGTTGCGCCATCTGCAGGCGTGTCGCCTGGCTCTGCAGTGTGCGGCCCTTGATGACCCCGCGTACCGGTCGCACATCGTCGTAGTCCCGGCCGTAGCCCACGGGCACATAGCGTTCGTCGGTGTACTGGCCGTTGGTCGCATCCAGGCCGACCCAGCCAACGCCGCCGCGAAATACTTCGACCCAGGCGTGCATCGCTTCGACATCTATCTCCTGGGTTTCAGCAGAGGCGCTGAAGAAGTATCCGCTGACGTAGCGGGCGTGCAGGCCCCAGCTTCGCAGGAGCGCGAGATAGATGTGGGCGAAGTCCTGGCAGACGCCCGAACCCTGCGCGATGACCTGCTCGATGGGCGTTAGCGCGTCGGTGGCGCCGACTTCGTAGACGAATCGCTGGGGCAGCCAGCTCAGTGCCGACTCCACCGCGGTCCAGGACGGCCCTACAAGTCCCCAGCCGAGCGACTCAGCGGCCGAAAGACGCACCCGCTCGCTGTCCCGAATGTACCAGTACTCCTCGAGGGGCGTGAGATCCGAAGGTATCTCACCGCCATGCGTTTCAACGGTTGCCTGCAACTGGAAGGTAATGCTCCCGTGCGAACCCGGGCATTCGACGATATCGACCGCGCTGCCCCAGCCATCGATATAGCTCGCCGTTGCAAGGCCCGGCTGTGCGATCACCGAAGCGGAACTCACGGTCAGGCCCGGTCGTGAAACCGGCCGAAGTCGAAGCGCCGTGGTGCCATCCCGCACTGGAGGGTTGTAGTCGTACCTGGTGTGGTAGGCGATCTCAAGCCGCACTGGGTGTGGCCCAGAAGAATGCTTCGGAAACGGCCTGGCTGATTTTCGCCATCGTGGCCTGGGTATCCGCAAGCGATTCGTGCAGCCCGGACCCGATGACCGTCTCTTCCGTCTCGAACTGCAGCCGATTTTGCAGCGCCGTTACCTCGCGCATGGCCGGGTTCCGCAGCCTCGGCTCCGCCCCTTCGGTCGCCCGATCGAGCACCTCGCGCAGCGCATCGACACAAGCCCGCAACGACCTCGGAAACTGGCGATCGAGGAGCAAGAAGCCAACCACCGAAGTCGCATCCATGCCGCTCGCGTGCGTCCGCCGGAAGGCTTCGTACCCGGAAACGCTGCGCAACACCGCGCCCCACTGATAGCGGTCGAGCGGCCCACCCACTTCATCGACCGAGGACATTAGCAGGTGGTACTTCGAATCGACGATGCGCGTGACCATGTCCGAGCGTTCTATCAGCACCCCGCATCGCAGCCAGTGCCAGCCTTCATCGTGGAGCGACGTATTTTCGGCCGTGCCGTGGAACGTCTGCGCTCCCTGGCGAATCGAATCGCAGAAGTCGTAAAGCCCATCTGCCAGGATCAGGTGGAGGTTGCGCCCCACCGTCGCGTGGTGAACCCGGTTGATCGCCACCCACGTCTCGCTCGAAAGCTGATCGCGGCAGCCGCGCGCGTTCTCCCGCGCCGACACCAGCGAAGACACGATAGAGGAGGAGTTCGCCCGGCTGACAGTCAGGAAATCAATGACGCCCTGCTCGGTGACTTCGGGATAGAGTTCGTGGTAGAGGTTGCTCAGGCCGAGCGTCGTGATCAGCGCTTCCCAGGTATTGATAGCGCCGGCGAGTTCGATCGTCCCCGGTTCGAGGCGGCCGTGGTAGGTCACATCGAGCAGGCGCGCCGTGTTCTCGGCACGTTCCACGTAGCGCCCCATCCAAAAGAGCGACTCGGCAACTCGGCTGAGAAGCGCCATCAGTTCAACACCCAGGTGTCCTTACTGCCCCCGCCCTGCGACGAGTTCACGATGAACGAACCCTCCTTGAGCGCAACCCGCGTAAGTCCGCCCGGGAGTACCCACGGTTCCCGGCCGTCGTACACCACGAACGGCCGCAGGTCGACGCGCCGCGGCTGGTACCTGCCTTCGATCACCGTCGGGCAGGTCGAGAGTTTGATCAGCGGCTGAGCGACGAACCCTACAGGGTCGGCCTCGATTGCCGCGGC
>JBDTNM010000148.1:0-7753 GCA_039933735.1 bacterium
GCCTGCCCGATGAGCGAACGGGCCGCCTTGTGCGCGGCGTCGTTCAGCTTTCGCCGAACTCCCCGCTTGCCCCAGCGGGTCGCCCGGTCCGCGGTCCTGACGCCCTCCCTGAAACGATTCCCGACGCGGTCGCCGAACACCCGGCGGATGCGGTTGTCCGCCGAGAAAATTGTGAACGCGACCTTGGTTGCTGAGATGACGATTGCGTCGAACGGCCCGCCGGCGAGCACTTTGTCGAAGTAGGCGTCCGAATTCCCGGTCCAGGGGTAGAAACGCACATGGGTCGTCTCCGGCCGCTCGCCCAGAAGCAGTTCGACTTCCGCGGGCACGCGGTTGCCCCATGCCAGTGAAGGGTCGGCAAGCGCCATGCCGATGCTGTCGCTTTCGCCGAGAATCAGGAGTCTCACACGTCGCAGTCTATCGACTCTGACGTACTGCAACCGCTCGGCGGCGGACGGAGGTCAACGGGTTGTCGAACGGGAGGCTCGTTGCAAGGTGATCCGGGCGTCAGCCGGCCGCCGCAGGTGATTCGGCGCGCGATTGCGGGGCCAGGCGCCGGATGATCGGCGCGGCGATCGCTTCGGCCAGGGCAGGTTGGGTCTCATCGCCACGATGAAGCCCATCCCAGATGAAGTTCTCTTCGGTCTCTTCGCCGAACTGTTCGAGCACGTCTTCGCGTTCGACGAGATCGAATCGGCGCTTCTTCGCCTCTGCCTGGATGATCGCGCGGTACTCGGCGGTGGCCTGGCGCAGCCGCGGCCGTTTGTCAGCGAACGCATTCGAGACCTTGGCCGAATTGAGAACCACGACGTGGGTGTCTTCGAGGCGGGCGAGACGGGTCATCGTGGCGGTGAATCCGGCGGCTACGGTTTCCATGGAATTCCCGGGCGCCTGACCGATGATCTTCGCACCGACGGCATGCACTCTCTGGTTGACCTTCCGCACGAGTCCGTCATCCCGGTACCAGAGCGTCTTCTCGTCGGCCTGCTTGATGCGGTTCTTGAACCAGTCGCCCACGCGGTCGCCGAAAATGTGCCGGATGCGGTTGTCCGCCGTGTACATGCTGAAGCCGACCTTCGTAATCGACAGGATGACCACGTCGAACGGTCCTTGATTGAGTGTCCGTTCGAGGTACTCCATGTGGCCCTTGCCCCACGGGTAGTAGCGAATGTGCACGGTTTCGACCGGCTCGTTGATGGCGGCTTCGATAACGGCGGGAATGCGGTTGCCCCACGACTTGGAAGGGTCGGGTAACGCCAACCCTTTGCTGCCGCTTTCGCCGAGAATGAGGAGCTTCATGCCTCGGCAGTGTATGCCGCCATTCGCGATTCGCGCACGTGTAGGAAACTGCTCCCATGGAAGTGTGGATGTGCCCGGCATGCGGGCGAGAGTTCGCCCGGGCGCGGTCTCACGTTTGTGCGCCCGCGCTCTCGGTCGAGAGCTACTTCGCGGCGCGGCCGCCGTTCGAGCGGGAGGTGTTCGAAATGGTCCGGAGCCATCTCGAATCCCTCGGCCCCGTCATCGTCGAACCGGTGAACGTCGGAATCTTCTTCAAGGGAAAGCGCAACTTCGTCGAGTTACGGCCCAAGACCCGGTGGCTCGACCTGACCTTCGGGCTGAACCGGCTGTTCGACCATCCGCGGTTCTCCCGCACGATCAAGACGAAGACCTCGCGCACCTACTACGCGGTACGGATCACCAGCCCGGCGGACATCGACGAGCAAGTGTTGGGCTGGATCACGGAGAGCTACTTCGACGTCGGTCTTTGAGGCGAGGCCCGTCTCCTCCGCGCGAAGCGAGTCCATTGGTACACTGAACGGCCTATCGCTCGGCCAGGCCCGGGTACTTCAATCAAGGAACACGCATGACTACGCAAGCAAACGGCTCGGCCTTACCCCCCGCCTATGAGCCGGCGAGCGTAGAGAGCCGCATCTACCGGATGTGGGAAGAGGCCGGGCACTTCCAGCCGAAAATCGATCCCGACCGTGAGCCCTACACGATCGTGATGCCGCCCCCGAATGTGACGGGAGAATTGCACCTCGGCCACGGCCTCGAGGATGCGATCACTGACGCGCTTGTGCGGTGGCATCGAATGCAGGGCGACCCGACGCTCTGGCTTCCCGGCGAAGACCACGCCGGCATCGCCACCCAGAACGTGATCGAACGAGAACTGGCGAAAGAAGGCCTCACCCGGCACGACGTCGGCCGCGAGGCATTCGTCGAACGCACCTGGATGTGGGTGCGCAAATACCGGAGCCGGATCGCCGACCAGCATCGTCAACTGGGCGCCAGCGCGGACTGGTCGCGAAACACGTTCACACTCGACCCGCAGATCGTGAAGGCCGTCCGGACGACGTTCGTGAACCTCTACGAGCAGGGCCTCATCTATCGCGGGCTGCGCATGATCAATTGGTGCCCCTTCCACGAAACGGCCTTGAGCGACCTCGAAGTCGACTACGAAGACATCGCCGCGAAGCTGTACTACATCCGCTACCCGATCGTGGGCGAAGGCGGCATGCCGCTCCCGGACTACGTGGTGGTCGCGACCACCAGGCCCGAGACCATGGTCGGCGATACGGGCGTGGCAGTGAACCCGGCAGACGACCGTTACGAAGAGAAGATCGGGCGGATGCTGATGCTTCCGATCATCGGCCGCGAGATCCCGGTGGTCGGCGACGACGCCGTGAAGCCGGAGTTCGGCACAGGCGCCGTTAAAGTCACGCCCGGGCATGACCCGAACGACTGGGAGATTGGCCAGCGCCACGACCTGCCGGTAATCGTCGCCATCGATCTCAAAGGCAACATGAACGACGAAGCCGGCCCGTACGCGGGAATGTCCGTCGATGACGCCCGTGCCGCGATCCTGCGCGACCTCGAGGACGAGGGCTTCCTCGACCACGTCGAGGATTACACCCACAGCGTCGGCGTCTGCAGCCGCTGCAAAACGGTGCTTCAGCCTCTGCCGAGCGAGCAGTGGTGGCTCGATGTGAACAAGGAGTACGAGCACGGCCATTCGCTCGCGGGCGACGCTATGCGCGCGGTGACCGAAGGTCGCATCGGCATCGTGCCCCAGCGGTTCGAAAAGGTGTACCTCAACTGGATGGAGAACATCCGCGACTGGTGCATCAGCCGCCAGCTCTGGTGGGGCCACCAGATCCCGGTCTGGTATTGCGAGAACAAGCACACGACCTGCCAGGTGAACGATCTCGATAAGTGCCCGGAGTGCGGCGCGGCCGTCCGCCAGGACGAAGACGTGCTCGATACCTGGTTCAGTTCCGGATTGGCGCCGCATGCGGACCTTGGCTGGCCCGATGATACCGACGACCTGCGCTACTTCTACCCCACCGCCGACATGCAGATGGGCTACGACATCATGTTCTTCTGGTGCGCCCGGATGATCATGTTCGGCCTCTACAACATGCGGGAGCGGGGCGAAGAGCGTTCGATGCCGTTCCGCCACGTCCTTTTCCACGGCCTCATCCGCGATGCGAAGGGCGAAAAGATGACCAAGTCGCGCGGGAACGTGGTCGACCCGCTCGTCGCGGCCGCGACGTTCGGGGCCGACGCGTTCCGCTTAGCCGTCCTCACGGGAGCCACGCTCGGTGCCGACCAGAAGTACAGCGATGACCGGCTTACCTCGGCCCGCAACTTCGCGAACAAGCTCTGGAACACGGCCCGCTTCGTGCTCATGAAGGTGGGCGACCGGCGTATAAAACGCCCGCACCCCCTCGATCGCGAGACGTTCGCGCTTGAGGACCGCTGGATCATGTCGCGGCTGGAACAGCTCGAACTGGACGTCGACTCGCTGATGAAGGCCTACCAGCTCGGGGAATGCGCCCGCCAGATCGAGGACTTCCTACGCGGCGAGCTTTGCGACTGGTACATCGAGATGGTGAAGCCGCGACTGAACGAAGGTGACGAACGTCCTCTCAAGGTGCTCGTCCACGTCCTCGATCACGGCTTGCGGATGCTGCACCCCTTCATGCCGTTCGTGACCGAAGAACTCTGGCAGACATTGCGTGAGCACCTCGACGACGACATGGCGAGCCAGTTGATCGTCGCCTGGTTCCCGAAGAGCGGGAACAACTGGAAAGACGCGGCCTCGGAGACGTCGATAGAGCACGTGATCGAAGTGAACCGGACGATCCGAAACATTCGCGCCGAAAAGAAGCTGGAAGCGGGGGCGCGCCCCAAGGTGGTGCTTCGCGCGAGTGCCTACTCGGCCGCGCTCAAGGACACCGCCGCGGCGACGAACTTCACGTCGCGCGTGGAACTCGAAGTACTGGACACCTCGGCCACGATCCCGGCCGGCGAGTGGGCCTTCGGGCGCGTGGCTGACACCGAGGTCGCGGTGGCCCTCCCGCAGGTGGACGCGGCAGTGGAGCGGGCGCGGCTGGAGAAGGAACTCGGCGAAAGTTCCGGCCATGCCGAGCGCCTCGAGAAGCAACTGGCGAACGAAACGTTCCGCTCGAAAGCACCCGCGCACGTGATTGCCGGAATGGAAGCCACTCTCGCGGAGACGAAGGACAAGGTCGCGGGCCTGCGGGAGCGATTGGGGAGCCTGTAAAACCGTCTAGAACGGCAGCCCTTTGAGCCCCTTCATGCCTTTAATCGCGGCGATTTCGCCCATGTGCCCCCACGCATGGACCACCGTCAGGTTGCCCATGAATTCCAGTCGCGGCTGGGGCGCACCGAACGGTGTGTTAATCACTTCGTCGGCCTGGGCATCGGTCATGTCGTTAATCGCCGCTTCTGTGGCCGCGTAGACCTGTGCGGCATACGCGCGGAAGGCTGCCAGGTCCATCTTGATCTGCGAGGCCCAGGCATCCTCCATCGCCGGCGACTGCTTCATCGGCACGCCAGTCTTCGCGGCAGTTTCCGCGTTGAAGATTGGCATCCGCCCGAGCGCAAGGCCATTCACGATGCCGTCTTCGGCCGTTACTGCATGTGCGTAGATCGCCGCGATGTGGTTCGCCGTGCTGCCCGGATAGACGTGATGCAGCGTGTCGGGGTCAATGTCGGCCACGACCTGCTCCATCGTGCCGTGGGTGAACTGAAGTTGACTGCGAAGGTAAGCCCGAAAATCCACCATGGCGGGGACTCCTGAGAAGTTGAGATTTGCGACGCGAGAGATACGCCGCGAGGGAGCATTGATCGAGGGCCGACGCGGCTACAAGCCCCGCATGTCACGCCGCCGAAGCCGAGCCTGTATCGTCCGCCTATGAACTTCATCGGCTCCGGACGCGGCACCGCCACCCGCTCACCCTCGTGGGCGTCGAATGGCATGGTGTGCTGTTCGCAACCGCTGGCCGCCGGCGCGGGTGTCGAAATGCTGAAGGCTGGTGGCAGCGCCATTGACGCCGCCATCGCCACGAACGCATGCCTGGGGCTGATGGAGCCCACGGCCTGCGGCCTCGGCGGCGATCTTTTCGCAATCACCTGGGACCCGAAGGATGCCCGGCTGACCGGGCTCAATGCCAGCGGCCGCGCGCCGAAAGGCATCAGCATCGACAGGATTCCGCCGGACGAGGACGGCACGATCCCGCTCCACTCGCCGTATGCATGGTCGACTCCGGGTGCCGTTGAGGGCTGGTTCGCGCTGCACGAGCGATACGGAAGGCTGCCGCTCGAACAGGTGCTGGCCCCGGCAATCCGTTACGCCGAAGAGGGTTTTCCGCTTTCGCCGGTGATTGCGAACGAGTGGTATTGGGGCTGCGAGAGTCACCGGGAGAAGCCAGGCTTCGCGGATGTCTTCATGCCCGGTGGACGCGCGCCGAAAGACGGCGAAATGTTCCGCAACTCCGCCCTCGCGCGGACGTACCGGGACGTGGCCGCCCGGGGACGTGAGTTCACGCGCCGGGGTCGCTTCGCGGAGGCGATCGTCGCATATTCGAGGGCGAACGGCGGCTTCTTCGACGGCGTGGACTTCGAACAAAACGAGCCCACCTGGGTGGAGCCGGTATCGGCGAATTACCGCGGCTACGATGTCTGGGAGCTGCCGCCAAACACGCAGGGCATCGCCGCCCTGCAGATGTTGAACATTCTTGAAACATTCGACCTCGCAGCCTGGGGCCGCGAGTCAGCTGACTTCTGGCACGTGATGGTTGAAGCCAAGAAGCTCGCCTACGCAGACCGCGCGCGGTACTACACCGACCCGGCATTTGCGGCGGTGCCCTTGGCCGAGCTGATCTCGAAGACGTACGCACGCGAGCGGGCGAACGAGATCGACATGGGCCGCGCCTCCCTCGAAGTGGGCCACGGCGACCCCGCGGCCCTCAATCGCAAGGAGACCACGTACCTCTGCGCCGCCGACCGGAATGGGATGATGGTGTCGTTCATCCAGAG
Organism: bacterium; assembly: GCA_039933735.1. Classification (GTDB taxonomy): domain Bacteria; phylum Chloroflexota; class Dehalococcoidia; order Tepidiformales; family Tepidiformaceae; genus Amarobacter. The sequence continues at coordinate 6,346 of JBDTNM010000148.1, forward strand.
CAACTACACAGGATTTGGCTCCGGCTACGCCGTCCCGGAACTTGGGATCGGCCTGCAGAACCGCGGCAACTTGTTCGCCCTCGATCCGGCGCACCCGAATCGGCTCGAACCCGGCAAGCGGCCGTTCCAGACGATCATCCCGGCATTCCTAACGAAGGACGGTGAGCCTCTCGGGCCGTTCGGCCTCATGGGCGGCGACATGCAGCCGCAGGGCCATGCGCAGGTGGTGGTCAACCTCGTCGATTTCGGACTGAACCTGCAGGAAGCCGGGGACGCCATCCGCTTCCGTCACACCGGCTCCAGCGAGCCGACCGGCACGGTAATGCGCGATGGCGGCCGCCTCTACCTCGAACCGGGGCTGCCCGCGGAGGTCATCGACGAACTGAAGCGGCGCGGCCATGACCTGCATCGCCAGCCGGTGAACCAGTACGGCGGCTACCAGGCCATCTCGCGAGACGCGGCCTCCGGGGTGTACTGCGGCGCCACCGAAAGTCGCAAGGACGGCGTCGCGCTGGGGCATTAGGGAGGCGGAAAGCGGCTGGTATACTGGGTTCATGGGCATCGCGACGAAACTGAATTACACGCCGGAAGACCTGCTGGCGATGCCGGATAACGGTCGTTATGAACTGGTTGACGGCCAACTCCTGGAGCAAAATGTGGGCAAACGCTCGTCCCGCATTTCTACACGATTGCTCGTTTTCCTCGGTCAGTTCGTTTCTCTGAATAACCTCGGAGTGGTGTTTCAGAGTGACCTCGGGTTGCAGATATTTCCCGATGCCGGTCGTGTCCGCTTCGCGGATGGTAGTTTCTACGCGGATGGTCACGATGAATCCCCTGATGGTCCCGGTTATCTCCACACGCCGCCGGATCTGGTGTTCGAGGTTGTTTCGGAACACGACGGTGCCGTCGATCTCGATCTCAAGGTCACCGAATACCTGCAGGCTGGGGTGCGGCTCGTCTGGGTGGTCTACCCCGAGTCGAACAAGGTCAACGTATTTCGCCCCGGCCGGTTGGCCTCACGGCTCTCCGTCGGCGATATGCTCGACGGAGAAGATGTTGTTCCAGGCTTCACGTTGCCAGTGAGTGATCTTTTCGGCTAACGCAGTCCCCGGAAGCACGTACGCACTTCATCCACGTACACCTCGGGCTGTTCGAAGGCCGCGAAGTGGCCGCCTCGTTCCAGTTCGTTCCAATGCACGATGTTGTCGAAGCGCTTCTCCGCCCAGCGGCGCGATGCCCGGAAGATCTCCTTCGGGAAGATACTGCAGCCCACCGGCACCTTGATCGGACCTGAACCAGCACCGGCCCTCCCGAAGCTCTCCCAGTAGAGGCGTGCGGACGAAGCGCCCGTGCCGGGCAGCCAGTAGAGCATGATGTTGTCGAGCATTTCGTCCCGCGTCAGGGCGTT
>JBDTNM010000149.1:0-7751 GCA_039933735.1 bacterium
GGGAGCCCGAGGCGGTTGGACTCGTCCTTCACCCAGAGGCGGTTCAACCCGAGCCGCCGTTCGACTCCGTTCGCGCGTCCGAGCGGCGACACCGTGTAGTCCGGGAGTCGGCGGTGGAACGCCCCTGGATCGGAATTCAGGACGGCCGGAGCGCCGCCACTGACGAAAGCTGTGTTGAACAACACTCTTGGCATTGGAAACGGACATTATCAGGAGCCGGTTTCAGGCGTCAGTACCCTATACTCCGCGAGCCACACAGGAGCGGAGGAACACGAATGCCGTCTGCCAGTACCTTCGAAATCGTTGAGCGCGCCACCGCTGTGGCGGCGCTTGCGAACGAGTACTCCGACGCTGGCGAGGAGCAGCGCCAGCTTCATCCGGTGGTCATTGATGCAATCGCCGACGCCGGGTTCTTCAGCATGCTCGTCCCGCGCGAACTCGGCGGCCTCGAAGTCGATGTTGTCACCATGTCGAACGTCATAGCGGCCGTGGCTCGTGGCGATGGTGCCGCCGGTTGGTGCGTGATGATCGCTGCCACGACTGGCGTCACGGCTGCGCAGCTTCCTCGCGAAGGCGCCGCGGAGATGTTCTCCGATTCGCGGGCCGCAACCGGGGGTGTCCTGATGCCGCGCGGCCGCGCGACAAGGGTTGACGGCGGCTGGCGAGTGAGTGGCCAATGGTCTTTCGGCAGCGGTTCGGGACATGCGAAGTGGTTGTTGGGCGGCTCGCTGGTTTTCGGCCCCGATGGCCCGGAAACGACCCCCGAAAACGTCCCCCATGCCCGCATGATGTTCTTTCCGCGTGAGGACGTGCAGATTCTCGACACGTGGTACGTGAGCGGGCTCCGGGCAACGGGAAGCAACGACTTCGAAGTTAAAGATGTGTTTGTCCCCGAACGACGCTCATGCCCGATCGGCGGTGGCGAGCGCTGGAACAAGGGGACGTTGTACGCGTTTCCGATTTACGGCCTTCTCGCAATCGGAGTGGCGTCGGTTGGGCTCGGCATCGGGCAAGCGGCGATTGACACGCTGCGTGAACTGGCCTCGGCGAAGACGCCGACTGGCAGCCGCCGGCTATTGGCGGAACGGGGCGCCGCGCAATCCGGCATCGCTGAAGCAGAGGCACTGGTCCGCGCCGGACGGGCATTCATGCACGAAGCAATACGTTCGGCGTGGGACCGCGTCACTCAGGGGGGAAAGCTGACGCTCGATGACCGCGCGTTACTCCGGCTCGCTTCGACGACCGCTGCGATGAATGCAGCGAAGGCAGTGGACCTTTGCTACAACCTCGGCGGAGCGAGTTCGATCTACCAGAACAGCCCGCTTCAGCGGCACTTCCGCGATATTCATACGGTCACTCAGCACGTGATGGTCGGCCAGCCAACGCTTGAAGTCGCGGGCCGAATCTTCCTCGGCCTGCCGACCGATACCTCGATGTTTTAGGAGAACCATGGACCTCTACGACGGACTGATGACCCTGAAAGCTATCCGGCGCTACACGGATGAGCCGGTGACCGAGGACGAGATCCAGGCATGCCTGAAGGCGGCCATCCAGGCGCCAAACGGCGGAAACATCCAGCCCTGGCAGTTCCTCGTGATCACCGATTCTGAGGTGAAACGAGGCGTGGGTGAAATCTATCGGCGGGCGTTCGACCGGTACGAACCCCGCGTTGCCGAAGCCACGCCGCCGCCGCGAAACGAAGAAGCGGCTGTCATTCAGACGAAGACTCGGGCTTCGGCGCGTTACCTCGCGGACAACATCGGTTCGGCGCCAGCGCTCGTCGCGTTCCTGATGCCCAACATCACCATGACTCTCCACGATGAAGCCGGGGATCTCGACATAGGTACGCCGTTCGCGTCCATCTACCCGGCGGTCCAGAACTTCATGTTGGCGGCCCGGAGCATGGGCATCGGGACGACATTGACGACGGTCTACCGCATCTACCAGCAAGAAGTCCGTGATTTGCTCTCCATCCCGGAGCGCTACGAGATCATCGCGCTCGTGCCGATGGGCCGCCCGAAGGGACATTTCGGAGTCGCGCCGCGCCGGCCGGTCGAATCAGTTACTCACTGGAACACGTTCGGTTCGCGCCGAACGCCGCCGGGCTAACTGTCGCCCGGCAGATGGCCCGGAATGTGCGGGACCGCGAGACGAATTGCCGTGCCGTCGCCCGGGGCGCTGGTGATCTGGAGTTGGCCGCCGACCCGTGCGGTGCGTTCGGCCATCGACCGCAGTCCGAGGTGTCCCGGGAACTCTCCGCTCGTGTCGAACCCAATACCGTTGTCCGTGATCTGTAACACCACCTGGCCAGCGTCGGGAGCAAGGCTCACCGTCACGTGTGTTGCGCGCGCATGCTTCACCGTGTTGTGCAGTGCTTCCTGGCCGACGCGATAAAGGACCTCCTTGAGGTCGAGGCGCAGGTCGGGTTCGAGGCAGAGTTCTGCGTCGACTTCGATACCGTGGCGGGCTTGAAGAGCCGCAAATTGCTTCTCCAGGGCGGCCACCAGCCCCTCGGTCGAAAGCGACTCCGGCCGGAGTTCGAAAATCAATGCGCGTAGTTCGGCGAGGCCAGCTTCAGCGAGCGAGCTGACGTATTCCAACGGTTCGATCGCCCGTGCGGGATCCTTCTCGACAAGTGCCCTCGCGGTCCGGGTGCCCAGTGAGATGCCATAGAGGGCCTGCGAAACCGAATCGTGCAGCTCGCGAGCGAGTCGCTGGCGCTCTTCAAGCGACGCTGCGAACTGGGCCCGTTCGTAGAGGCGCGCATTCTCGATTGCGACGGCGGCTTGTTGGGCGAGCGCGGTCGCAAGGCGGACTTCGCCCTGGGTGATCGAGTGTTGTCGCGTCCAACCGACCCCGAACAGGCCAAAGCTGCGGCCGGCGATCGTAATTGGCACGTCGATGACGGAGACGATGCCCGCGGCTCGAACGATGCCCTGGACTTCGCGGGGTTCCGTAGTGGTGTCTGACGTGAACCGTGGTTCGCGGAGCCCTCGGAAAGACGAGGTATCGACCCCTTTGAGGGACTCGATGAGCGCCATCCGTTCAGCAGCCGTAACACCAGCTGCCGCGCCAAGCGTAAGTTCAAATGGCGGAGATTCCTGATAGATCAGCGCCGCGCTGCGGTCGGCCCCGATTGCTTCCACCGCTGAAAGAGCGAGCGCATCCAGCACCTGGTGGAGTTCGAGCGATTGGTGGAAACCGTCGTAAGCGCGGTAGAGCGCATCCATTTCGAAGACACGGCGGCGCAACTGTTCAACCAGTTCCGTGTTCTCGATGCCGATTGCCACCTGGTCCGATATGGCCGCGAGCAGGCGCAGTTCTTCGGCGTCCGGGCTGTTGGAAGCTGTGAAATACGTGTCGAGAGTGCCGAGGTTCCTTCCCCTCGAACTGATCGGCGTGATTACAGCGTTGTCCCAGTTCGCCTCTTCCAAGTAAGGGTGGGCGGGTGCGAACCGTGGGTCAGCGAGGGTCCGTCGGCGCGTATCGCTCAGCACCCGGCGGGTGCCAAGGTGAAACGTTTCGGCAGTCACGGACGGTGCGCCTCCATCGATAGCCTCGACCATCGCCTCGACGTAACCGCGCGGCAGGCCGGCGGCTCCGCACGATCGATAACGTCCGGTGTCGTCGTAGAGGGTGATTGATGCGGCGACCGCGGACGACGCCGCAACCACCCTCCCCGCGAGGACGGTCAGGGCCTCCTCCGAAGGCATTTCGAAGGTAAGCGCGGCTGCGATGCTTGCGAGGCCTTCCATCTCCCGTGCACGGCGCTGCGCCTGCTGATACAGGCGCGCATTCGCGACGGCGACCGCCACCTGGCCGCCAAAGGCCGAGGCCAACTGGGCGATGCGACTATCGAAGCCGTTTACTTCTGAACGAGAGACCGTCAGGACTCCAAGCACTTCGCCCTGATTGATCATCGGTACGGAAAGCCACGAGCGGATGTCGGGAAACTCGATTTCGATGTCCCCGGTCACCAGATTGCGGAACGCCGTCGCGTCCGGGGAGTTGTCGAAGATGTCATCGAGGAAGAACGGTGTGCCCGTGAGCATGCGGTTCCAAATGACTTCGACATCCGTCACGTTGTAGCGACGGCCCACGTTCAACGCCCCGAATTCAGGCGAGATCACGTTTCGGGAGGCGACGATTTCAACTGCTTCGCCGTCCAGGATTGACACGGAACATCCGGAGTAGGGAATGACCTTCGCCACCTCATCCAGAACGCGTTCGAAAATAAGATCGAGGTCGAGGGTCGAAAGCACCGCTTTCGAGACATCGAGGATGCTGGAAAGCTCACGAGTCCGTTCTTCAACGCGCTGTTCGAGCATCGCCTGCGCTTGCCGTAGAGCGGCCGCGGCCATGGCTTTTTCGTGCTCCGCCGCGACCTGGTCACTGATGTCCCGGACGACCGCGGCGAGGTATTTCTTGCCACGAAACTCGAAACTCGTTCCCATGACGTCGACATCGAAAATCGTCCCGTCCTTGCGGACGTCCCGGGCGCGGGAGCGGAAGTCTTTTCCAGAGCGGACCAGTTCCTGGTACTGGCCAAGCAGTGGCAATGAGTCGGGATGGATGAATTTTGCCGGGTCGATGCCGATAAATTCTTCGCGGGTGTAGCCATGCATCCGCGCAGCCGCCGGATTCGCATCGGCGACGAAGCCCGTCGCGAAGTCATTGAGGATTACGGCATCGCTCGTTGTATCGAACACGAGCCTGAACAGTTCTTCGCGTTCTTCAGCGTCTCGGGCCGCCAGGACGCGGCGCGTAGCTTCCGTGGTCGTGTCCAGGACGCCGACGATCTGGCCGTTTTCGAAGAGCGGGCTGAGAACGATGTCCCAATACGTCGTACCTGCCGGACCGGTGTACGGCGCAGCATCGCGCGTGACTGATTGGCCATTGAGCGCCTGGTCGAACAGGTGGCCAATGAGCTCCAACGGCCACGGAGAGACCTCTTCGAGGTTCGCTCCCGGGGTCAGCGCCGCCGCCAGGTCGGGACGATTATCAGCGAGAAACCGGTAGAAGCTGGCATTCCATTCGACCACGTGAAGGTCGCGGTCGAACACGGCCACCCCCGCCGGCATCCGGTCGAAGATCTCGCGCAAGAGGGGAGAGAAAGGGCGGGAGTCCGGTTCCACCATGGTTACGCTTCCGGGGGCGAGGAGACGAGTCCGATGCGGACTGCGTACAGGGCCGCCTGCGTCCGCGACTGGACGTTGAGTTTTGCGAGGACGTTGCTGACATGCGTCTTCACCGTCTTTTCGCCGATGACGAGCTCGCGCGCAATTTCCTTGTTTGCGTATCCCGCGGCCAGCAGTCGCAGTACTTCGGTTTCACGGTCGGTAAGCGTTTCAGGGCTTTCCGGGGTCCGAACTTCGCGCATTAACCTCGCGGCCGCCTGCGGTGACAGCTGCACCTGGCCGTTCGCGGCGGCCTTGATCGCTCGGCGCAGTTCGTCGGATTGGGTGTCCTTGAGGAGGTAGCCGATGGCACCCGCTTTGATGGCGCCCACGACGGAGGCGTCCTCAAGGACGCTGGTGAGTGCGATGACTTCGATGTCCGGCATTTCTCGGCGGATATCCCCGATGGCGGTGATCCCGTCTTTGACCGGCATAAGCAAATCCATCAACACGACATCGGGCTGAAGTTCGCGGGCGAGGTCAACAGCCTCGGCGCCGTTGGTCGCTTCGCCGACGATCTCGAAATCCTCATCGAGCCCGAGGAACATTTTGAGACCCTGGCGGACGACGGCATGGTCATCGGCGATGAGGATGCGTATCGGCATTTGGCTCCCGAACGAGGTGGCGTCTTAGGTCGCTACTTTAACACCAATGACGTGGAGACCCGCGCTGGCCCAAGGGCCGCACTCTCGCCTACGATCGCTGCCACCCGTCTCGAAGTGAAAGCAGGTAGCTGTCATGACCCCGACCCATAGCGGAGCGTTGCAGGTTGTCAGAGAATCTCTTGCGTTTGTTCGCTCGGCGATCGAAGACCTGCCCCAGGAAGCGCTGGAGTGGAAGCCGTTGCCCACCGCGAACTCGACGACCGTGTTGGTTGCACACGCCGTCTCGGCGACACGGTTCTTTCTGCGCGCCGGATCCGGAAACGTTGGTTCGATGGCGGAGTACCGCTCCACGGAACGCGTGGCTGCCTTCCGAGCGACCGGCGTTGCGAAGGCAGACTTGCTCTCCATTCTGCACGCCTTCGAAGCTGAGGCTGAGACGATCCTGGCTGAAGGTACCGAGGCGCATCTTTCCAGCGCCGTGGAGCTGCCGGTTACTGACGGCATGCCCGTCCCCACCAGGAATGGGGCGGGCACCCTGTTCGCGGCCGTGGGCCATCTGCGCGAACACGTCGGGCATCTGCAGGTCATGCACGACCTGTGGCTGGCCGAACATCCGGCCTAGTTGGCGTCTGCCCGGCTGATCTGGCCCATGACATCGGCCGCGGCGTCTCCCGCCCGGGGAGCCGGGATTTCGACAATCCGCTCATCGACGTCGTCGTACTCGAGCCGAAGGGCGCGGCACATGGTGGCGTGCAGCCGGTAGGTGCAGACGGCGTAAGTCAGCTCAAGGATTGCTTCGTCGCTGAGCAGGGACTTCAGGGCGGCAAAGCTCTGGTCCTGGACGCGGCCGTCTGCGAGTACGAGGTCGTCCGTGTACCCGAGGATGATCCGGTCGTTGGCGTCGAAGACGGATGCGCTCGCCCACGCCGGGATCGCCGCGACCTTTTCGTCCGGGATGCCAGCCGACCGGGCCGCCTTCGAATGCTGCGAGAACACGAACTGACTCCCGGCCGCGAATCCTGCCCGGGTGAGGCCCAGTTCACGGTAATACGGGCTCAGTTGGCGCCGCTTGCTATTGAACATTCCAAACTGAGCGACCGCAGATTGGAAGATATCCGGGACAAGGGCAAACACCGTCCACCAGTTGCCAGGGGTGCCGGTCGCGGTGCCGGGTTGCGCGACCGGGTCACGGTCTCCGAAGAGCCGTGTGTACATGTCCAGCACCTCGGGCGCTGCTTCGGAACGAGGAACCTGTCGTAGTCGTGGCATAGCGAAACTCCAGAAGGCAGTGTTGCCGAATCCTAAGCGGAACTGGCTGAACGTCCAGTTTTGATCGACGAAGGTGTATGCTGGCCGAGTTCGTGAGCGGGCATACAGGAGGACAGCATGAATCGGGAAAACAGCGAATTCGAACTTCGTGGGATCAATCACCTGGCGCTTGTCTGCAAGGACATGGCTCGAACGGTGGATTTCTACACGAATGTCCTGGGCATGCCCCTGACAAAGACGATCGAATTGCCCAACAACATGGGTCAGCACTTCTTCTTCGACATCGGGAACGGCGATTCGCTCGCCTTCTTCTGGTTCCCGAACTCGCCGGCCGCGGCCCCCGGCATTTCCGCGCCGATTGGCATGCCCGGCGAGGGCGAACTGGCAAGCGCACATGGCTCCATGAACCACGTTGCCTTCGACGTGCCCTCGGAACGGTTCGATGAATATCACGCCAAGCTGAGCGCGAAGGGCATCCACGTTACGCCGATCATGAATCACGACGACAGCCCCCGGCAGGTGAGCCGGGAAGTGCACGCGGGCACGTTTGTGCGGTCTTTTTATTTCATGGACCCCGATGGCATATTGCTCGAGTTCGCGACCTGGCTGCGCGTCTTGGGCACACCCGAGGACTTGAAGTACGCGCCCGCTCGGGACGCGGACAAGGACCGCTACCTCGGCCTCGTCGCCACGGGCGGCT
>JBDTNM010000150.1:0-7735 GCA_039933735.1 bacterium
TAGCCGACGGTCTGCGGCCGAGTGGCTTGTTCCTTGGAGTAGCCAGAGTCCCAGTCCTGGTAGTACTGGAGTGCGGCGATTGCGCCTTTTTCCTTTTCGGTGAGGTCGTTCATCGTTTCGGGATCGGGCCGTGCCGTGACCATGTTCAGGTGGATCCCGGCGCAGTGATCGAAGTCGCGCGCGCCGATAGCGCTGGTCACGGCCGAGCCCCAGTCCCCACCCTGGGCGAAGTAGCGCGAGTAGCCGAGGCGCCCCATGAGGACGCCCCAGGCATCGGCGATTCGCTCCACGTTCCAGCCGTTCTTTTCGGGCTTGCCCGAGAAGCCGTAGCCGGGAAGTGAGGGCGCGACAACATGGAAAGCATCGCTCGCGTTGCCGCCGTACTTCGTCGGGTCAGTGAGCGGCGCGATGACCTTGTGGAACTCCACGATCGACCCCGGCCAGCCGTGTGTCACGATCAGTGGCACCGCTTCGGGGTGAGGCGAGCGGACGTGGATGAAATGGATGTCCAGCCCATCGATTTCGGTCACGAACTGAGGGAATTCGTTGAGGCGCTTCTCGGTCGCGCGCCAGTCGTATGAGTTCGCCCAGTACTCACAGATGTCCTGGACGTAGGAGAGCGGAGTGCCCTGCGTCCAGTCCTCGACAGCTTCCTTTTCTGGCCAACGGGTCGCTTTCAGACGCCGGCGAAGGTCGACGAGGTCCTCTTCCGGGATGCTGATCGTGAACGGACGGATGGACTCGTTGGACATGTGGCTGGCCTCCAAATGATGCCTCGGGACAATGCCGGATCGCCCGAAGCGGCGCAATGACAGCGACATCCTCGACTTCTAGCGTGGGCGCTCGCCGTAGTCCTGGAACGGCCCATCCCTCCGCCGGATGGTCTCCCGAAAGCCGATTTCGCTGAAGCTTTCGCGCCAGCGAAGGGCTTCTTCGGTGTGGCGGGTGACGCCATCGAAGAAGGTGCCGAGCATCTGCGTGGTGCGCAGCCCCATGTTTTCGAAGGCCTGGTTTATCAGCATCTTGTTCAGCGCCAGTTGGTTTCCGGGAATGTTGGCATAGCGCTTTGCGTAGGCTTCCGTCTCCTCGGAGAGTTGCTCCTTCGGGAAGACCTTCGAGACGAGTCCGATCCGGAGGGCGGTTTGAGCATCGATCTGGTCGCCCGAAAGGAGGAACTGCTTGGCGTGTTCAAGGCCGACCCGGTAGACCCACATCATCGTTGTCGGCGTGCCGTACACACGTGAGGGCGGATAGCCCAGGATCGCGTCCTCGGCCATGAAAATCAGGTCGGCGCAGAGCAGCAAGTCCGTGCCGCCGCCGAGCGCGTAACCGTGAAGCTGCGCGATGACCGGCTTCGGGCACTCCCAGAGTTTCATGAAGCGCTTCATGTTGTGGCCCATGAAGGCGTAATCGCGGACCGGGTCCCAGGCTCCCGCGCGGTGTTCGACGGGGGCCGATCCGTAGCGTGGCTTCTGCCGTCCGCCGCCACGGTCTTCCGTCCCCGGGTTCAAGTCGTAGCCTGCGGTGAACGTCGGGCCGGCGCCGCGAATGATGACCGAGGCGACATCGGGGGAGGAAGTTGCCTCATCGATGGCATCGGCGATGCCCTGGATGACCGCATCGGTGAGGGTGTTCATCTTTTCCGGGCGATTGAGCGTGATGATTCCGAGACTGTCGCGTTCTTCGTAGAGGACAACCGGATCGTCGGCCATGGCGGGTACTCCTGGCGTGGGATGTGGGCGAACGATACACGCGCTGAAGCGCACTCAGGGTTGCAGGTGGCTATCGAACCACACCGATCCGGTCCGAAGTGCTTGCGCCGGTATCGAATGCTGTTGCTTACTGGATGGGAATGCTTCGCCTCGATGGACTGATACTGGCGAACCGCGCCTACCTCGATCACGAGTCCCCGCGCTGGGCCGATTCGCCCTCTGCGGCGGGAAGCGGGGGTCTGCTCGCTGCGGTACGGCCAATCATCCAGCCGTGGGATGGCGGGCACGGCACCACCTGGATCGGCGCCGGAATGGGACGATACGACCGCGAGTGGACCGACGCCCGCGGATTCGAACTGCTCGAAACCACACGCGGAACGTTGCGGCACAGGCGCCTGTACTTCGGCTCGGCCACCTGGCAGGGCCACTATGCCGATGTCGCCAACAGCTTCCTCTGGCCGTTGCTGCACCTCGTGCGCTACGACCTGCCTGCGAAAACCGGCTACTACCCTGTCCCGGCCGTGCCGGCAGATTCGGATTGGCGTTCCTTTCTGGCTGTGAACACCGCCTTCGCCGAAGCCGCCGCCGAAGAGACCGAGGCCCCGTGGTGCTGGATCCATGACTATCAGTTAGCGCTCGTCCCGGGCCTCCTTCGCGAGCGCGGGTTCGCGGCGCCGATCGGCTTCTTCCTGCACACACCGTTCCCCGATATCGAAGTCGCCAAGCCCTATCTAGTCGGCGGCGGCGGCACGACCTTCAAACGAGTCATCGAAGGCCTGCTCGGGGCCGACTTGCTGGGATTTCAGACGGAGGCCGATGTCGAGCGCTTTGGGCGCGCTGCGGTGACGCTAGCGGGAGCCCGAGCCGACGCCGGCGGACTCTGGTACGACGATCATTTCGTCGGCGTCCGCGCCTTCCCGGTCGGCATCGACATCGAAGACGTGCTCGGCGTTGCCAGGCGGGCGCCAACTCCACCGCGTGTCACGAACGCCAGGAACCTCGGGCTCCCGCTGGTCGTCGGCCTGGAACGCGGCGACTTCACGAAAGGCATCCCCGAGCGGCTGCGCGCCATCACGCAGGCCTTTCGCAAGGGAGGCCGCTTCGCCTACCTGGGCATCGCCGCGCCGACGCGCGAAGGTGTGAGCGCCTACGACTCGCTTGATACGGCGATTGAGCACGAGGCGCGCGAAGCACGTGAGGCCGCCCTCGCCGCCGGCGGTTCATTCGCGCACGTGCGGGCCAACGTGGGTTGGGAAGATGTCGTCGCGCTCCAGCGGGAGGCGGATGTGGTGTTCACCTCGTCGCTCGCCGATGGCCAGAACCTCGTGCCCTTGCAGGCGGTGATTGCCCAATCGCTGCGGCCCGCCGAACAACGGGCCGTGATCATCAGCGGCCGGGACGCCGGCGCTTCAAGCTCATATGCAGAGTTCGCTGAAGAGGGCATGGCCATCGCCGACGCGCTCGACGCCGACGAACTCCGCGACACGCTCTGCGCCGCACTCGCGGGCCGGCCGGGCCGAATCAGTGACCGATTTATAGAAGCTGTCCAGGCACGGGACGCCCTTTCTTGGGCGACCGGGTTCCTCGGCAGCCTGGAGGAAACATGCTGACTCTCGACGCTATTGAGCAGTTCAAAGCGCTCGCGGCGGCGCGCGGGCCGCTACTCATCGCGACCGATCTCGACGGCACGCTGGCGCCGATCAATGCCCACGCCAGCGAAGCGCGCGTCCCGCCGGGGGCTCTGGCCGTGCTCGATCGCCTCTCCGAAGCGGCGAAGGTCGCGGTCATTACCGGGCGCGACCTGAATACCGCCCGGCGGATGGTGCCCGTCGAGGGCGTGGTGGTCGTGGGGAGTCACGGACTCGAAGCATCGTTTGATGACCCGCTCATTCCCGGAGTCGATCGCGTCGCACTCAGCGCGGCCCTGGAGAACATCGAACAGCGAGTGATCTCCGCCTGCCCGAGTTCCTTTCTGCACATCGAGCGAAAGGCGATTTCGACCGCGTTTCACTACCGCACGGCACCGGAATTGGAACCGAACCTGCGCGAGGCCCTTGCGAACTTGCCCGAAGGCCTGCGCCTCCGCGAAGGGCGCATGGTGCTCGAAGTGTTGCCCGACGCCCGCGGCGGCAAGGATCTCGCCCTGACCGCGCTTTGCCGCCAGCTGCATTCCAAGGCGCTTCTCGTCATGGGCGATGACGCCACCGACGTGGGCATGTTCCGTTCGGCGCTGGCACTGGCCAAAAGCGACGGCGTGCACGTTCTGCTCGTCGGAGTTTCCGGCGGGCCCGAGACTCCGGCTGAGATCCTGGAACTGGCCGACGTCGTGGTCCGTTCCACGGAGGAAGCACTCGAAGGCCTCGAGACCGTCGCCCGCGCCCTCGGCGTGTGAGGTCCGGCATATCCACGTTTGCGGGTCGGGCGTATCGTCCCCGCCGTTGGCGCGAGCGGCGTTACGGAGGTGGATATGGGCGCTGGAGCGACCGGGGCCGCGGCAGGCCCGGCACCACGGCCTGTGGTGCGGCGCGGGGTTGTCATCGTCCACGGCATTGGCGACCAAGGGCGCGGTGACTACATCGGCTCCTTCGTCGAACCGCTCGCCAGCTTCGTTGCCGATGGCGCCGGTTCCGAAAACGTCAGCATCACCGTGCGCAACGAAGCTGATGCGTCGGCCTGGGCCACACTCCATATCAAGGGCGATGCGCGAGACGAAGAGTGGCACATTCGCGAGGCCTGGTGGGCCAAGAACTTCCACCCCAGCGCTTCGAAGACCGTCCTTTTCTGGGCAATCATCGCCGGCTTGACGATCCTCTGGGCGACATGGCGCTCGGTCTTCGTCCGCGCGGTGGCCAGGCTTCGCCACGACTACCAGCAGATGAAGCTCTCCCGGGACGACCTCTATGGCCGGCCCCTCGATCCGGAGACGTTCCGCTTAAAGGTCGACAGCGCGCAGGGGCTCTGGGTCGTGCCGCAGACGCTGAGAGCGAAGGCGATCCTGGACGGTGTCATCTGGCTCTTCATCTGCGCGATTTACCTCGCCGTTGCGTTGGTGCTCATCACCTTCCTCGTGCCGCTCTACCTCTTCCTGCTTCTCCCGCTGAGCTTCGTCTTGCCTACACAGATCGTGGCGGTCCAACGGAAAGTTGCGAATCTCCTCGTGAGCACGATTGGCGACCAGCAAGCGATGACGACGCGCCGGTTCGCGCTCGCCGGTGCCTCGAACGAGGTATCGCAGGCCCTCTGGTGGATGCTTTGCAAGGACGGACTCGACCGCTCCCGGCGCACCATCGACGGCTTCACCGGCTACGAAACGGTGACCGTCGTCGCGCACTCGGGCGGTTGCATTGTTTCGTTCGATGCCCTCGCGGGAGAGGTCGCCGGCTGGATGGCCGACCCGGAACTGCCGAAGGACGTGCGGCGTCCGTCGCGCGTGAACTGGATTACCGCCGGGAGCGGCTTGAACCTCGCCTTCCGGATGCGAAGGACGAAGGATCCTCGCGAGCATGCCTTCTGGCATCGGCGCATCGGGCAGTTCGTGAACTGGGTGAACATCTACGCCCGCTACGACCCTGTGCCCCAGGGCCCGCCTCCCGCGGAACTCGTAGAGACATTTCTCAGTCCTGACCCATGGCTTGCCGACCCGCCGGACACTTCCGGTGAGCGCTCGCCTTTCGTTTGCCTCCGCGTCGTCAACACAGACTTCCCGGCCTCGGACCATACCTCGTACTGGCAAAATCCGGTCGAAGTGATGAGCCGGGTGGCGGCGGTCATCTCAGATTCGGCGAGGGCCAATCGCACGATTAGTCCCCAGGACGACGCCTATCCAGAGACGATGAGCAGCGGGCTCACGGCCGCGATCAAGGCGACTGCGAACCCGGATGCTTGCAGGCGAAGCCGCTCGGCCGCGATTAAACGGCAGGTGCCCATGTACATCGGCATCCTCGTGGTGGTGGGCTTGCTGGCCCTGGGTTCATTGCTCGGGCATTTCTTTCTCAAGTCGAATGTCGTCGATCACCTCGCACCGCACTCCATTTTGGGGGCCGACATTTCGAGCCAGCGCCAGTGGATTGCCGGGGTTGCCGTCGGGTCGTTGCTGGCGCTGATCGTGGCCCAGTTGATTTCGTTCGTTGGGCAACTGGTGGGCTGGGCAAGGGCGGGCGGCAGCGCGGCGGTGGTTCCCGTCGGTGGGATCATGGTGGCCGCGGGTGTGGGCGTGGGCGTGGCGCTGGTTGTGCTGCTTTCGAGCCTTTGGGCAGTGAAATGAGGGAGGACCTGCGATGAAACTTTCAGAACGCGCACCGGCGGCGGCCAGTTCGTTCAAGGCGAAGACCAGGTTGTGGACACCGGAGATTGTCGTGCTCGAAGCGGGCCGCGAGTCCACCGATCCGTTGCCCCCAAAGGAGTCCGATCGCTACGCGGCCGTCGACGACATCGGCGCCGGGATCGTCGTGCTGCGCATTTCTCGATGGCCCCATATGGATGGTTCGGGACGCCTCGCATTTCCTCGCGGCAAAGGCTTCCCAATGACGGTCGCGGTGCCGCGCGACGAGTTCCAGGGACGCGTCAACGCCGAGCGGTCGCGCCACGCACAGGCCGCCCCCGATCGACTGCTGCGAGTCGGGGACGTCTTCCTGCTTCGAGGTCTCGCACCGTCTGGAAAGCCCGAGGAGGCGGAAGCCTGGGATGTGAGTGCTGCCGGCCGAGACGTCGCCAAGGCTGCGTATTACGGCGCCGGCGCGGCAACCGTCGACCCGGACTACATCGAACAGATGGGCGCCGCCGCACCGACACCGGTGGAAGCTGACCCGCCGGGCACCTTCGACATTCGCCAACAACCGCTGCCAACCCAGACGGGAGGCCAGCCGTGACCATCCCCGCGCCGATCGCCGCCAATCGCCATGCGGTGGAAGACTTCGTGGCTTCCATCAACCCGAACCACCTCGTGCATTTCCTCTGCAACGTTGGCGACGGAGACAGCCAGTTGTTGCTGCTTCCCGTCGACCCTGGCGGCCGCCGGCGGATGCTCGTCGTGGATGTTTGCACGACCAAGAAAGTGCCTGCGCTCATCGACAGCCTGCAGGCCGTGAGCCTTATCAGGCCCGCGGCGCCCGGGGCGGCGGGCGAGCCCGATGGCTCGATCGCGCTCGTCGTCGCCACCCATCCCCACACGGACCACATCGGCGGGATGCAGGACCTGCTGAAGAAAATGAAGCCGCGCATCGCCGAGTTCTGGGACCCTGGCTACTACCACACCACGCAGGACTACCTGGACATGATGGCGGCGATCGAGGCGAACCCGAACATCGTCTACGCCCAGCCCACCGCCGGGTACAAGCGTTGGTTCGGCTCGGCCCTCGTGACCGTGCTTTCGCCCTCCGTTGGCCTGCGCAATAAGTTCGACACCTACGGCACCGAAGTGAACGACTCTTCGCTCTCCCTGCGCATCGAATTCCCGGCGGCACGGGCCGTTAAGCGCGACGCCGGCCGCAACCTGGTCGACAAGAAAGCCGCCATGGCGCTGATCCTCGGCGCCGACGCGCAGACCCTGTCCTGGTCGCACGTGCTCACGGACTTTCCGCAGTTGGGGCCGAACACCTCGGATGCGAACAAGGCGATTCGCGCGGCGACCGGGACGGACCTCCTCAGCGCGAAAGTCCTGAAGGTCTCGCACCACGCATCGAAGCACGGCGTCAATCTCGAACTCGTCGAGCGAATTTCGCCGGCCATCACCCTGGTCTCGAACTCAGCGAGCAGCGGATTCGGATTCCCCCACAGCGTCGCCCAGGAACTCATCCGCGAAGCGTTACAGGCGACTGCCTCCACGCCCGGGATGGCTCATAAACCTGATTGCGACCTCGGCATCTTCTACACGTGCGATACCGAGGAAGGCGGTGCCGGGTTGGGCACGATCGCCACCGTAATGGGCGCGGGCAAGGCAACGGTCTGGCGCTTCGGCGACGCTATCGGCGAAACCGTTAACCTCGCCAACGGCCGCCGCTGGACCGGCTAACGAACCGGAAGCG
>JBDTNM010000151.1:0-7660 GCA_039933735.1 bacterium
CCGCCTTCCAGGATGAAGTCACTGGCTTCATTTCGAACGGCCTCCCACGGGGCTGGGACCAGGAACACGCTTCGTTCGAACAGGGCCTTGCAATCGAACGCGAAGTCATGACTCGGCTCGCTGCGAAGCACTGGCTCGCCCTGCCCTGGCCGAAGGAGTTCGGGGGCCTCGGTGCATCACCCATGCAACAGCTCATTTTCAACGAGCAGATGGCCTACCACAGCGTCCCGGGGACCGTGAACATGGGCGTGGCGTGGGTAGGTCCCGTGGTCATGCTCTACGGCCGCGACGATCAAAAGCAGCAATACCTCTCGCGCATCGCCGACGGTACCGACCTCTGGTGCACGCTCTACAGCGAGCCAGGCGCGGGCAGCGACCTCGCCGCAATGCAAACGCGCGCCGTACGCGACGGAGACGACTACATCATCAACGGCCAGAAAATCTGGACATCGTTCGGGCACTACGCGGACTGGGGCTGGCTCGCGATCCGCACCGATCCGGATGTCCCGAAGCACAAAGGCATTTCCACCTTCGCCATCAAAATGGACACTCCCGGCATCACCGTCCGACCGCTTGTGAACATGGCCGGGACCCACGAATTCAACGAAATCTTCTTCGAAGATGTACGAGTCCCAGCAACGAATCTCGTCGGCGAAGAGAACCGCGGCTGGTACAACGTCGCAGTCGGCCTGGACTTCGAACGCTCGTCGATCGGGGCGACTTCGAACTCCCGACGGCATGTCGATGACCTGGTCGCCTACCTTCGGAGCGAACGCCCACACGTCGATTCAGCCGTGAAGTACCGCTTGGTCGACGAAGCCATTGGCGTCGCACTGCTTCGAAACATGGCCTATTACATTGCCTCCCAGCAGGAAAAGACTGGCATCGCCCCCAATCGGGAATCGCAGATGGCGAAACTCTTCGGCGCCGAGCTACAGCAACGCATCGCCGCGACTGGCCTGCAAATCTTCGGCATGGAGGGCCAGGCTTCAAGGACACGCTCGAAAGCCGCCCCGTACCAGTACGCCCTCCTCCGAAGTGTTGCGAACACGATCGAGGGCGGCACCAGCGAAATTCAACGCTCGGTCATCGCGACCCGCGGATTGGGGCTTCCTCGCGAATGACGAGTTGGTTCGGCCCCTGCGTAGTAGCTAGCGGATTGACTCCAGCCAAAGCCCAAAAGC
Organism: bacterium; assembly: GCA_039933735.1. Lineage (GTDB taxonomy): Bacteria > Chloroflexota > Dehalococcoidia > Tepidiformales > Tepidiformaceae > Amarobacter. The sequence continues at coordinate 1,185 of JBDTNM010000151.1, forward strand.
AGAGTCGAAGGGTGGCCGTAGGCACACCGTCTGTTGAGTCAGGCGCTAGCGTTCTCGAAGGCCGTCTCCTCAAACTGATACCGAGAAAGCCCTCGACGCCTCTGATCCCGGAGCCGCAATGACCGCCGCCATCATCACCCGTGGTCTCACAAAGGACTTCGGATCGCTCCGTGCGGTCGATTCCCTGGATCTCGAAGTTGCCCAGGGTGAAGTCTTCGGCTTTCTCGGCCCCAACGGTGCAGGCAAGACAACCACTATTCGGATGCTGCTGGACTTCATCCGCCCCACTTCTGGTGAAGGTCGGCTCCTCGGCGGCTACGGCGCCGATCCCGCTATTCGCCGCCGAGTCGGATATCTTCCGGCCGAACTCCATCTGCACCGCAACTACAGCGGGGAGACCGCGCTCTCGTTCCTTGGCAATCTCCGCGGCGACTACGACGCAGCCTATGCCCATCAACTTGCCGACCGTTTTCACCTCGACCTCAGCCGCCCCTTCGGCGAACTCTCTACGGGCAATCGCCGAAAGGTGGGAATCGTTCAGGCCTTCATGCACCGCCCTGAATTGTTCATCCTAGATGAGCCGACTTCGGGGCTCGACCCCCTGCTGCAGGACGAATTCCAGGCCCTCGTCCGAGAAGCTGCTGCAGGTGGCGCGACGGTGTTTCTGTGCTCCCATATGTTGCCAGAAGTTGAAGCGTTGGCTACCCGCATCGCCATAGTCCGCGCAGGTCGGCTCGCTACGGTCTCGAAAATTGAAGAACTCCGCGCCCGCGCCCGCCAGCGCATCGTCTTCACCGTCGATGGCCCCTTCGAACCAGACGTCTTCAGCAGGCTCCCTGGGGTTATCGAAGCGCGAAACACCTCGGACAAACTCGAAGTCATCGTCGAAGGCAGCGTCGATCCGGTCATCAAGGCCGCTGCGAACCTGCAAATCATCCGCGTCGACACGCCAGGCGATGACCTCGCAGAGATCTTCCGAGCCTTCTACGAGGGCGACGACCCGGGGGTCACGCGGTGACCGTCGTCCGAAGGTTTGTCACTGACCGCTGGCGAACCGACTGCTGGTGGGCGCTCGGGATCATCGTAATGGTCGTCCTCAACCTCGCCTTCTTTCCCGGCATCAAGGGCACGGCCGATCTCGACCAGACGGTCGCGAACCTGCCGCCCGCGCTCAAGGCGATGTTCGGGATCGAAGAAGGCATTTCCATCGGCTCCGCTGCTGGCTATCTGCAGGCCCAGGTGTTTTCCTCCGTGGCGCCCATCATCCTGTTGGTGCTCGCCATTGCCCTCGGTTCGGGAGCACTCGGAGGGGCTGAGGAAGATGGGGCCACCGAGTTCCTCCTCTCCTACCCCATCAAACGCACCAACCTCGTTATCGACCGTTTCGTTGCAATGATGGGCGTACTTGTGCTCCACACGCTGATCCTGCTGGCGGCCGTCTTCGTCTTTTGTCCGATGTTCGGCGCCCTTGACGGCGTTGACCTTCCCGGACTCGTCGCGGCCTGCATCGGCTGCGGCGCACTCGCCATGCTCCACGCGTCCATCGCTTTCACCGCTGGCGCCTGGTTCGGCCGGCGCACCCCCGCGACTGCGATCGCCAGTGCCATTGCGGCAGGCGGTTATGTCCTGCTCGGACTGTTCTCGGCCATTGATGCCCCGGAACCGGTCCGTTACCTCACTCCCTGGTACTGGTTCCTCAAAACCAACCTCTTGATCTCCGGCGCGGACTGGATGGCCTTCGTCCCCGCTCTGGCCCTTAGCGTCCTCATCGGAGCTGCCGCCATACCCATCTTCGCCAACCGCGATATCCGCGGAAAGTAATTCCGCATGGTGCCCGGGCGTCACACTCGTGCTTTTGTGAAGAATCCGACAGAAGGCTGTTGGAACCCCTAAAGATTAGGTTTCACCCGCCGTCTACTTAGGTGTAACCCCTTTGGAGGAACTTCACATGGCAGACACCTCACATACCCTGAATAGCAACCGCGTCTCCGATCCAGTCGCGTTCGACGACCGTATCCGCCGGGTGATGGAACTGAAGAAACAAATTCGGGAAGGCACGTACCGCTCCGACCCGGCCGAAATCGCGGCCGCCATGGTGGACCATTGGATGTCCGTTTCCCGCGAAATCGAACGCGAACAGCCTGTTCCGAGCACCACCACCGCCGACGACCGGAAGGCGGTAGCGCCCCGTTTCCTGGTCGCCCGAACCACCACCGAGACGGGCCGGGACAGCGCTTCGATGACCGCGTAAGCATCGCGCTGTAGAGTTCCTCGCGTGGAGCACCACCCCGAACTGACGTACTGGCTCGCTTTGCGGCGAGCGGGCCTGGGGTCGACGAACTTCGCCCTCCTCTTGGCGAAGTTCAAGACGATCGAAGCGGCGTGGACTGCACCCGCAGAACGCGTGGCCGCCGCCGGACTCGAACCTCAGTACGTGCGCGCCGTCGCGAAAGCGAAATCGTCTTTCGATGCGGATCGCGAACTCTCCTTGATGGCACAGCACGGAGCGACCGCACTCACCTGGCTGGACGAAAGCTACCCGGCAAGCTTGCGCAACATTCCTCAAAGCCCTCCGGTGATCTTCATCCGCGGCACCTCTGGACCGGAGTTCGAACAGGCCGTCGCTGTCGTTGGCACGCGCCACGTCACTCCCTATGGGCGTCAGGCGGCGGAGCACTTTTGCACAGTCCTCGCGCAGTCGGGAGTCGCCATCATCAGTGGCCTCGCTCGCGGAGTGGACGCAATTGCCCACCGCGTTGCCCTCGAAAATGGCGCTCCCACGGTCGCAGTCCTCGCCGGCGGCATCGACCAGGTGTACCCACGGGAAAACGCCGGACTCGCCGAACGGATCGTCGAACACGGCTGCCTCGTCAGTGAATACCCAGTCGGTATTCCCGCCCGGCGCGACTACTTTCCCCGCCGAAACCGGATCCTGTCCGGGCTCGCGAAGGCCGCGCTCCTCATCGAAGCAGGCGAGGGAAGCGGGGCCTTGCACACCGCCAACTGGGCCTTTGAACAGGGCCGCGACGTGTTCGCCATTCCCGGGAGCATCTTTTCGCGTCAGAGCCAGGGGACGAACCAGCTGATCCGGGAAAACACCGCCAAGCTTGTCGCCACCCCCGAGCAGCTTTGCCAGGAGCTCAACCTGATCAGCACCGGAGTTCAGACGCCGATCCGTTTCGAATCTCCACAACCTGCGCTCTTTGAAAAGCCGGCAGTCCCGGCACCAGCAGTCACCCCCGTCATCGAAGACGCGAATCCACTCGTCCGTATGCTGGCCTCCGGCCCGCTGCATATCGACGAAATAGCTCGCGGGGCGGGCCTCCCAATCGCCCAGGTCAGCGGGGCGCTCCAGATCCTGGAACTCGAAGGCCGCGTCAAATCCGCCGGCCCCATGACCTACGCACGCGCGTAGCGCGCGCCACGCGCGCGGGGCCCTTTAGGGCCCACCCCCTAGACAGAGCGTGAGGCGGCTCTCTACTCTCGGAAAACGCGCCGGTCGACTTACACCGGCGAAAGGCTTTGATTTTGGTAACCAAGACTCCTACCCGGAAGGGCACATCTGCACCGAGGGCCGCGTCAGCGACGCGTAAACCGACGGTTGCCCGTGCCCGCCGCGAACCCGCCATCCCCGCCGCCGAACCCCGTTCGCGGGGCAGCCGAGCACGCAATCTGGTCATCGTTGAATCCCCGACGAAAGCCCGCACCGTCAAGAACATCCTCGGCGACGACTACGAGGTCATCGCCTCTGTTGGCCATATCCGCGACCTGCCGCCCTACGGCTATGGCGTGGAGAGCGTGGAGAAACTCGACTTCACACCGAAATACGTCGTCGTGAAAGACAAGCGCCGCGGCGTCGACAAATCCGAAGTCGTGCAGGACATCGCGAAGGCCGCGAAGAGCGCCACCCGCGTCTTCCTTTCGACCGACCCCGACCGTGAAGGGGAGGCCATCGCCTGGCACATCAAGGAAGCGGCTGAAATCCCTGATTCCAAGGTCACCCGCGTCGTCTTCCACGAGATCACGAAGCCGGCGATCGAGGCCGCCTTCGCCGAAGCCACCGGGCAGCACGTGGACAACGCCGCCGATCATGGCCGCAAAGACCCCGGCAAAATCGATATGGATCTCGTCGACGCACAGCAGGCTCGCCGTGTTTTGGACCGATTGATCGGTTTCCCACTCACGTGGTTCGTCCAGAAGAAGGTGAGTCGCGGCGCCAGCGCTGGCCGCGTCCAGAGCGTTGCCCTCGGCCTCATCGTGAAGCGCGAGCGGGAAATTCAGGCCTTCCGTGCCGTCGAGTACTGGTCGATCCACGCCGGCCTCGCGAAAGCGGATCGTGGGTTCGACGCCGAGCTGGCGAGCTTCCCTTCGATGACGAGGGGTGCGTCGATGCGGCCGCCGTTCCGCGTTGGACCGGCTATCGCAAACGAAGAGACCGCGAACACGCTCACCGCGACATTCCGACGCTCACAATTCTCTGTGACTTCAGTGACGAAGGGCGAAAAGCGGCGAAGCCCAGTCGCTCCGTTCACTACTAGCACGTTCCAACAGGCCGCTGTGAACCGCCTCGGAATGAGCGCCTCCCGGGCGATGGGTATCGCCCAGGAGCTGTACGAAGGCGTTGGCGGACAGTCCGGGCTAATCACCTATATGCGCACCGACTCCGTCAACATCTCGCCGGTCGCTCGTCTCCAGGCCCGCGACTGGGTATCTGGCCAGTGGGGCAAGGACTTCATCCCCGACAAGGAACGCGTCTACACCACGCGTTCGAAGGGCGCCCAGGAAGCTCACGAAGCCATCCGCCCCACGGACCCTTCCGCTACTCCAGAAGGGATGCGGCGCGCGCTCAGTGCTGACCAGTTCCGCGTTTACCAGCTCATCTGGCAGCGTTTCGTTGCCAGCCAGATGACCGACGCCCGTTACGCAACCATGAGCGTGGAAATCGAAGCACGCGAAAACGGAACCTCGACGGGGACGTTCCGGGCGAGTGCGAGTTCGCTCGTCTTCGAGGGCCACCTCAAGGCCTACGGAATTGACGCGAACGACAAGCAGGGCGATGAAGACGAAGAGGGCGTGGTTGCGGCCCTCCCAGAATTGGTCCAGGGCGACGTCCTCACCCAGCGTTCAATCGACCCGCGCCGTCACCAGACGGAGCCGCCACCGCGATATACCGAAGCCTCGCTCGTGAAAGCGCTCGAAGAAGAGGGCATCGGCCGGCCGAGCACCTATGCGAGCATCGTTCAAACGGTCATGAAGCGTGACTACGTGGAGCGCCAGGGCCGCCAACTCGTGCCCCAGGAACTGGGCTTCATCGTCCACGACTTGCTGCAGCAGCACATGAACAAGTACATCGACGTGCCCTTCACCGGAGAGATGGAGAAGGAACTCGACGAGGTCGCCGCCGGAGATCGGGACTACGACTCCGTCTTGCAGGCCTTCTGGCCGGAATTCAAGAAGGAACTCGATGTCGCCGACCTGACCGCCGAAAAGCAACAGGAAGAGACGGACATTCGTTGCAACGTCTGCGATCAGGCGAATCTGGTTATCAAATGGGGCCGAAACGGCGAATTCTTCGCCTGCCCGCGCTATCCCGAATGCACGAACTCGTTGCCGATGGGTCCTGACCGACAGCCCTTGTTGGTCGCCGCCCCGCGGGAGACCTCGTACAAATGCCCCAAGGACGGCGGCGCGCTCGTCCAGAAGAGCGGTCCGTACGGCCCCTATGTCGATTGCGTGAACCGCGACACCGGCAAGTGCGATTTCCGCGCCGGCGTCCCGGTCGGAGTCGCCTGCCCCGAAGAACCTGACACTGGTCAATTGGTCGAAAAAACCGCTCGCTCCGGGAAGCGCGGCACGTTCTACGCGTGCTGGAACTATCCGCATTGCAGCTACACCACCAACACACTGGAACCAGACAAGATGTCTCCCGCGAGGCCACTGCCCGAACGCGAAGAAGCGAACAAAAAGCTTCTTGAGCGGAGCCTGCGCGGCAAGGCTGCCTTCGCTAAGCGAAAAGCGAACGCTGGCTCGAGTCCGTCGCGCGCCCGAAAGGCAAGCTAAGCGGCCAATTTCGCGCTGCAGCCGGACTGTAGCGGTTCTCAGCTGGTTCTAATGTTGGTGTCACACTCCGGGCGTGACACTTGTCCCGTGCGCACGACTCATTGAGGAGACCGAAAATTGGCACGAATGATGCTTGGCAAGGCTTCTCCGGCCGGATACAGAGCTATCAACCCGCTCTACGAACACTGCCGCGATAGCGTCGATCCCCGCCTGCATGAACTGATCAAGATTCGAGCCTCGATGATCAACGGCTGCGCTTACTGCATCGACATGCACACGCGCGACGCCCGGGCCCTCGGCGAAGCCGAGCACCGCATCTACGCCCTCAGCGCCTGGCGCGAAACGCCATTCTTCGATGACCGCGAACGCGCCGTCCTGGCCCTCACCGAAGCGGAAACAAAGCTGGGCGAACACGG
>JBDTNM010000152.1:0-7573 GCA_039933735.1 bacterium
CACGGGTGGTGCGCTCGGCGGCGGCAGCGCGGTTAGCTAAGCCTTAACAGCGAGCGCAAGTAACCTTGAACTGGTTGGCAGCATATTCAAGGTTGATCAATAAGCTTGAATATACGGCGGCGTGTGTCGAGATTGCTGGCCTCTGGCCTAGGCCGCCGCCGCTTCGAAGTCTTCGGTTGGCCGGGACAAAACCCTGACCGTGGATGGGGCCGCGTCGCGCCGCCGCTCGAGGCGCTTCGCCAGCTGCCAGCTCACGATGATCACCAGCCCGCCGAGAGCCATATCGAAGAAGAGGTGGTTCGCGCTCGCCACGATCGCCCAGGTCATCACCACAGTGAGCGTGACGGCCGCGGTGCGCAGCGTGAGGCTGCGGGTGTTCACCCAGAGGGCGGCCGAGGCCATCGCGATCCAGCCGAAATGAAAGCTGGGGATAGCGGCGTATTCGTTCAGGATCAGCGACGGCTGGGCGTAGTTCACATTCGTGTTCCCGCCGAACACCGTATCGACGAAGCCGAGGTCGTAGCCGTGGGAGGCCATCAAGCGAGGTGGAGCTGCCGGCACGAGCCAGTAGAACACCAGGCCCATCGCCATCGAGAAGAACATCACGTTGCGCATGAAGCGGAAGGCGCTTCGATCGCGGAACCAGAGCCAGACGCCGACCATGAAGAGCACCGGGAAGTGCATGTAGGCGTAGACGAAGTTGGCGAACTCTTTGACCGCGAACCAGCGGATGGAGAGTTCCTGGACCTTCGGTTCCCAGAAGATGTGGAGCGTGCGCTCGAGGCTGACCAGGTGCCGCGTCACATCAACGGAGTAACCGAAGCGGTCCGGAGCGGCCCCGCGCAGCAGGAAGTAGACACCGATGGTCGCGAGGACAATGCCGAAGTCACGGCCGAAGCGGGCGGCCCCTTCGAGTAGCGCCAACGGGAATGGGGCGCGGCTCGCCCGGCTTGCCGGGAACGACTGGTAAGGAATCTGTCGAATAGCCATTTGTGCGCCTCCCTCCGTGAGTGTTGGGCCGGGAATTCCCGGGATGCTGGTCTATGGTGGCTAGCCGGGCCTTCGCGAACGTCAGCCTTTCGGGTGAACCCGGGCCATCAGTTCGATGGCCCGGGAAGCGGTAGGTCGTCGTGCCCTTCGTACCGCTCCCTGAGTCTCTCCGGAACCAGCTTTCGTTACTGCGGCCCGCGTCACAAAGGCGCTCATCCTTTCGTACGAGAAAGGCGGAGACTCTGTTTAGTAACGGTCTCTTGAATAATCGGAATGCGAGCGGCGGGGCAGGATCCGTCTAGCGCAAAATGGCCTCGACCGCTGCGAGCGCGAGCCGCCTCCCGCCCGCGGGCGTGAAGTGAATACCGTCACCTGCACGGAGTGGCTGGAGTACCCCGTTTTCGTCCGGCAGCGCGTCGGCGAAAGAGCCTTCGGAGTACGAGGTGAGCGCGAACGTATCGACGAACGTCACCCACGAGCGGGTCGCGGCCTGGGCGCGAAACACATCGTTGAGGGGCGGGATGGCCGCCGCCAGGGCAGGGCTGTAGCCCTGCGAAGGGTCCGGGCGCATGTTGGGCTGGCCCATCCATATCACCTTCCGGCCCGGCCGGTACATCAAATCCATGATCGCCCCGACCCGCGCGCCGTAGTCCTCGTAGGAACGGATCTGGAGGGCGTCGTTCGCCCCCACCATGAAGACGGCGACATCCGGGTCATAGAGCGCCATTTCGGAGGCGATGTAGCCGCGCCAGTCGAAGAAGACCGTGTTTTGGAGCCCGGAGGAAATCTTGTAGTCGGCCGCTTTAACGGCTGTGCCACCTTGCTCGCCTGTGATGCCGAAGAGCGAAACGGTCATGAAGTAGCTGGTCGAATCACCGTCGCTCCAGACTCGCAAGCCGGCGAGCGAGGACGCCTTTGGCGGGATAGTAGGCTCCGGTGAAGGCGTGGGGGTCGGCAGCGGCTCGGGGGTGCCATCGAACGCCAGCCCCGCGAGATAGACCGCGGGGGTCTGCTGGTTACTCGTCGCTGCCGAGACGGAGCCGCGCGGAGACTCGCCCTCGATCGCGCTCAAGGCCACGGCGAGGAAGCCCGCGCCCGCGACAATCGCGACTCCGGCAATGTGCACCCAGCGCCCGTCTTGAGCGGGAGTAGTCACTTCTTGCACGCCTCCCGGCTAACCCACCACCAGCCCTGCATTTTCAATGTATTTCGCTCGGCGCTAGAAGACTATCCCCGGCGCGGCACCGCACCGAAACGTCAGCTTCCCGGGCTGGTCGCCCATGGCGGTGAGCCGGGCGACAATGCCGCCGGGACCGGTGGCCGCCGGCCCCGGCACAGCACGAGGAACGGATGCTCTTTCCGACCGTCGATTTCGCGATCTTCTTCGTCTCGGTGTTCGCGATCGCGTGGCTCATCCGGCCCTGGCACCTCGGCTGGCGCGTCTTCCTGGTGCTTGCGAGCTGGTTTTTCTATGCCTTCTGGGAACCTCGATTCGTCCTTCTCCTGATCGCTTCCACCGGCGCGAACTGGGCTATCGGCCGAGACCTTTCGATGATGAAGGACGAAAACGGGAAGCCGACGCCCGGGGGCCGGGCACTTCTCACCTTCGGGGTCACGCTCAACCTCTTCGCGCTCGGCTGGTTCAAGTACTACGGCTTCTTCGCTTCGGAGTTGGATGACTTCTTCGGGATTTTCGGGCTCGGCAACCCGATCCCACTGAAGGAGATCACCCTCCCGATCGCGATCTCGTTCTTCACCTTCCATGCGATCAGCTACCTCGTCGATATCTCGCGCGGTGACATCGAAAAGCCGATGTCGCCCCTCGATTTCGCGCTCTACCTTTCGTTCTTCCCCCACCTCGTCGCAGGGCCGATCGTGCGCGTTACCGAGTTCGCGCCGCAGATCCGGGAGCCCATCCAGAAGCGCCTCATCGACGCCACGCCCGCGTTCCAGCTGATCCTCTTCGGACTGTTTAAGAAAGTGGTGATTTCGAGCTACCTGGCGAAGCAGATCGCCGACCCGGTGTTCGCGTCGCCCGGGTCGCACAGTGCCCAGGAGGTCATCATCGGCGTCTACGCCTATGCGGTGCAGATTTTCGCCGACTTCTCCGGTTACACCGATATCGCCATTGGCTGCGCATTGCTGCTCGGCATCCGCTTCCCCCAGAACTTCGATGCTCCGTACCGCGCGCTCTCGCTTCAGGACTTCTGGCGGCGCTGGCACATGACACTCTCGCGCTGGCTGCGCGACTACCTGTATATCCCGCTCGGGGGCAACCGGGGCACGAAAGCGTTCATCTACCGGAACCTGGTGCTGACCATGGTCCTCGGCGGGCTCTGGCACGGCGCCGCGTTCACGTTCGTCGTCTGGGGCGCGATTCACGGCTTCGGGCTGGTGATCGAACGCGAACTGCGTGAGCGCTTCCCGGGCCGCTTCGGCCGGGCTGCGCCCATCTTCAACTGGCTGATCACGTTCCATATCGTCTGTCTTGCCTGGATATTCTTCCGCGCGGAAACGTTCGGTACGGCGTGGGAAGTGCTCGGGCGGGTGTTCACTGGTTGGGGTGCATCGCCGGCGATCACGCCGCTGTTGCTGCTCGTCATTGCAGGCAGCATCGCGTCGCAATTCGTGCCCGCCCGCTGGTGGGAACGCGTCCAGTTTTCTTTCTCGCGGCTGGCGCCACTCACACAGGCGGGTACGCTGGCAGTCGGGCTGGTGCTGATCGATGCGCTCGGGCCCGAAGGCGTCTCGCCGTTCATTTACTTCCAATTCTGAGGTAGGCATGGTCGAACGAGAGCAAGAGAACGCGGATGGGGGACGCCTCGGCGCCGGCCCCGGCCGTGTGCTCTGGGTCATCGCGGTCGCGCTCTTTATCGCATTGATGCTCAACGCTTCCGAGCTCGAAAAAGAGGCGAAAGCCAAACCGTACGGCCACAGTCGCGACATCTGGGTCGCTATCTGGAAGCCGTTCGCCGTGGTCAGTAAGACGCTCTACATCGACAGGCCCCGCGCCTGGTTCGATGACGCGATTGGCCGCGGTGATGATGGGTCCATCTTCCAACTTCCCGCGAACTCAGACGGCGCGACGGAGGTGCCTGGCTCTTCCACACCGGACGCGACGACAGGGGGATCGAAAACCCCCGGCGCGACAGCCACGCCATTGAAGCCGAAGCAATTGATTCGCACGCCCACGGCCGAGGAGCCGCTTCGTGTGTGGGTGGGCGGCGACTCGATTTCGAAGATCCTCGGCGAAGCACTCGTCCGCCAGGCGAGCGAATCCGGTGTTATGGCGCCGGTGCAGGATTCCCAGCTCTCAAGCGGGCTGACTCGGCCGGACTTCTTCGATTGGCCCGGCCACTTCAGCGACCTTGTCAAAGCTACGCCCACGAACGAAGTCTTCGTCGTGATTTTCGGCGCGAACGATTCCCAGGGCATCAAGACGCCCGACGGCAAGATCTTCCAGCCGGGCGACGAAGGTTGGAACGTCGAATACCGCCGCCGCGTGGCCGGAACCATGGATTTGCTGAAGGCGGACAATCGGCTGGTGGTCTGGGTAGGCCAGCCAATCATGGAGTCGGCCAAGCTCTCCCAGCGGATGTTCGAACTGAACGGCATCTTCCAGGAGGAAGCGGCGAAGCGCCCCTGGGTGCGCTATTTCGACATGTGGCCGCTGTTCACAACAGCGGCCGGCACGTACGACGCCTACATCACCGATGACGACGGCGAACTCAAGCTGATGCGCAATCCGGACGGGGTGCACCTCGTTCGCGAGGGCGGCGAAAAAGCCGCCCGCCACATCATGGAGCTCATAAAGAAGGAAGCGCTGATCCCGTGATCGCGCGTTAGCGAGCGACTGTAAGGAGTTCGCAACACGATTGCCGAAGTCGAAACGGCCTCGTGAACGCTCGTTTTCTACCATTCATACCATGAACGACATCTTTCGAAAGTTCTCCCGCCGCGCTTCGGAGCTACTCGGGTCGCCCTGGGCCTTTGTCATTGCACTGACGACCGTGCTGGTCTGGGCGTTGATGGGGCCGACAGCCAAGTATTCCCAAACCTGGCAGCTGCTGATAAACACGAGCACGACGATCGTGACGTTCCTGATGGTGTTCATCATCCAGAACACGCAGAACCACGACTCCCGAGCCCTGCACCTGAAGCTGGATGAACTGATCAAGGCCGTGGCAGACGCCCGCGACGACCTGGTCGACATTGAGGACGCGACCGAAGAGGAGTTGAAGAGCCGGCAGAGTGAATACGAGGGAATACGCGGTGGGGTGGCAGAGGCCTCCCGCTAGTGGAGTTCGCCGCCTTCGGGGCCATAGAACAGCACCCAGACCAATAGGTCGGCGGTGTAGTCCTCGAACCGGTGCTCCACCCTTGCCGGGACGAAGATGAAGTCGCCTGGGCCGAACGCCGCTCGCTCTTCGCCTCGCACAAACGTGCCACTTCCGGCGATTACGATGTACGCCTCATCGCGCGAATGCGGTGTCTGGTTATCGACCGTGCCCGGCGCGTAGACACCGGCCTCAAGCGTGCCGTGCTTGAAGGCGTAGCGAAACGGGACGTGTTCAGTCCGGGCGATTGGCTCGGCCGCTTCGCCAGCGCTCTGAATCCAGTTGGGGCGTTCGCTCAACGTGCCGGCTCCGCGACCGGGCTTTCCATGAATTCTGCAAGCCGCTGGGCCGATGGGTCGCCCGAAAGCCGCAGCGCCAGGGAAATGCGTTCGCGCTCTACCGGTTGCCGGTCCTGGCTCAGCTTCCAGCGCGCATCCACCCGCGCGATGCCAATCTCGAAGGCAACGATGCCCTTTAGCTTGGCATCCACGAACTCGCGCGGCAGTGCATCCAACGTGTGCTGATAGCCTGGCTCGGTTGCCGCAATCGTCGCGGAGAGGACAGCAAGCTTGCCCTCACGATCCTCGATGATCGCGGGCGCACCGTACGCATGCACGGCGACATAGTTCCAGGTCGGGACCGCGCTCCCCGCTTCGTAGTTCGAGGGAGACACGTAGCTGTGCGGCTCGCTGAAGATGGCCATCGCTTCGGCGCCGCTCGCGAGCTGCTGCCATTGCGGGTTCGCCTTCGCGATGTGCCCGGTGATCACAAGCGAATCGCACGACTCGCTCAGATTCAACGGGATGTGCGAAGCGACCATCCCGCCCTCGCCAGATGTAACCAGCGTTGCGAACGGGAAGGCGCGCATGAACGCGGCGACGGCTTGCGGGTCTTCCTGGCGGTTGTGCGGCGGCGTGTACATGGTCGATAGAATGCCGCGAAAGTGGCTGATTGCGTAGGGCCAATTCCCGGTTGCGAGCCTGCGCCGCTGGTCCCGAAAGCGGTAGGCTTACAGGCATGGCGGAGTTCTCAAAGTCAGCGCTCGACCGTCTCGGCGAACGCCTGCGGTCATCGGAACGGCCGGCGCACGACGACCGCGCCACGTACGACGCCTACCGCGCCAGCTTCGCGCCAGCCGTCATCGAAGTAGAGCGACTCTGCGCCGATGCAATCCCTTTTCTTCAGGGCCGAACCGCTCGGTTGAAGACGCTGGAAAGCACGATTGCGAAGCTACGGCGGGGGTCGTACCGGTTGTCGCAGATCCAGGACGTCGCGGGCGTGAGAATCGCGGTCGACGACCTTTCCGGTCAGGAAGTCGCCCTTGAGATACTTGGCGCCGAATTGTCGATACTGCGAATCACCGACTACCGAGACAGGCCACAAAACGGCTACCGGGCGCTGCACCTCATCGTGGAAAGTACATTCGGACCACTCGTTGAGCTGCAACTCAGGACCGAGGTACAGGACATTTGGGCGAATACCTGCGAAACGCTGGCAGGTATGTTGGACCTTGGCATCAAGTACGGGGGAGGGCCGGATTGGATCCGGGAGGCGCTCGGTGAGCTCAGCCGCAATGGCCAAGAGGGAGAGACCGTGCAGAAATATCGCCAGGTACTTCTTGGGCAAATCGGGGCTCAAGCCACGGAATCCAGCTCGTTGCCACGAACCGACGAGTTGAGGCGAGAGTTCGATGTTCTGGGAGACGCCTTCCTTGAGAGCTATACTCAGGAAGTCCGCGATCTAGTCTGGCGGGCAGGACAACAGAGGCAGACTTCATGAAGTTCTTCGTGCTGGAGTTTGATCGATCGAATGAGCGGCTGCTCTGGACCGAATTCGAGCAGATCGAATCTGCGTTGGCGGATCTCAGCGTCAAGGAAGCGGCCAGGCAACCTCAGGTTGAAGTGGTGCTTCTGATGGGCAACTCCATCAACGACCTGAAAGTGACCCACGGCCGGTACTTCATGAGTCCAACGGAACTTGTGCAGCGCATGAAAGACCGGCTCACCGCCGACGGCCTCGTGAAGACAGGCTAACTTCGAAACGCCTGCCTACTTCCCTCGGAACTTTGGTCATCGCCTGTCTCGCTGACGATGTGCTCGTTAGCGGCATGGAAACGCCAGGCCAAACAGCGGACGGCATCGAATGGCGGTTCGTCAGCCTCCCTGACAAACGCCTTGGCTGGGCGAGTACGGAATTCCTCAGGTAGTGGTGACTGTGGGCGACGGAGTAGTGGTGGGCTCTGGAGT
>JBDTNM010000153.1:0-7560 GCA_039933735.1 bacterium
GGCGAGCCCGCTTCCCGTGATGCTCGTCATCGACAACGTCCATGAACTCGTGGATGCGCGCGAAGCGAGCCTGCTTCTTTCCTGGCTCATCGAGTCCGCGCCCGACGGGACGGAGATTTTTCTGGCTGGGCGCGAACGGCCGTTTATCCCGAGTCTGAGTGCCGCCATCGCAACTGGCGCGGTTACCGTGCTCGACGGGAGCCAACTGGCTTTCACGGTCGACGAGATTCGCGATGCAAGCGAAGGCGCCACTTCGACTCCCGCGGCCGAAATACTTGCTGCTACCGGCGGATGGCCGGTGGGCGTAATGGCGGCCCTTTCGGGATCGGTACCGCCGGAAAAACTCTCAGCTAAGGCCTTCGGGGAATACCTCGAGACGGAAGTTTGGGCGCAGGTGCCCGAGGAACTCCGTGATGCCCTGCGGCGGTTCTCGTTGCAGCCGACGATTTCCCGGGCCGCGGTAGACGCCGAGTTTGGCGCGACGGCGTGGCGCAACCTGACTTCATGGCTCTCGACTCGAGACTTTCTCTGTGAACATCTTTCGCCCGTAGAGTTCCGGCTCAATCCGCTCTTGCGGCAATTCATTGCCAATGAATTCGATGCCATCGACCCCAAGGGCTACGCGGAGTCGCTCAATGCCGCAGTGGCCGATCTCGTCCAGGCTGGGAATCTAGCGGAAGCAATCGAGTTTATGCGCGCGAGTGGAGACGAGTTCCAGCTGGCGGCGCTGCTCGAAGCGCACAGCCCGCAGCTCATCATCCAGGGCTCGCTGACGCTGCTCATGCGCTCGTTTGAATGCATCAGCGAACCAACGCTGCGCCGGCGCCCGTTGCTCCGCGGCATGTTCGCACGCGTGATTGCGCACCTCGGCGACCCGGAAGAAGCCGTGCGCCGGGCAGATGGATTGCTCCGAGACGCGGGTGCGCCAGTGGAGAGCCGGGCACATGCTCAACTCGCGCGAATTCGCGCTCTCCGCCTCCTCGGGCGGATGGATGACGCGAAAGAAACTGTCATCCAGCTGACGAACCTCTTAAGCAGCATCCCCGCGCCGCTCCAGGCCGAGGTCCAATATCACCTGGCTGAGTACGAGCTTTCGGTGAGCCGCGACTTTATTCGGGCTGAAGAACTGCTCAAGGTCGCGATCGACGGCGATCGTTCGAACGGAATCGACCCGCTGGCATTGCTGGCGCGCTCGACGCTGGGCCAGTCACTGGCGATGCGCGGGGCCGCACCGGAAGCGGTAACTGTGCTGACGAAAGCGGCGCAGGGATGGCGAAGCCTCGGGCGCTCATCGAACCTTGGCTGGGTGCTGAACAACCTGGGGATGTCGCACATCCAGGCCGGCGACTTCGCAAGCGCCGCAACGGTCCTCCAGGAAGCTGTCGACGAAGGCGTGAACTGTGGAAACCAGCGAAATGTGGCGTACGCCACGGCTTCGCTCGGCGACGCGAAACTGGCTCTCGGACAATTCGAGGCAGCGCGCATCCAATACGAAGAGGCGATCCGAATTTGCGCGACAGACGCGCTGGATGAGTCCCTCGCGGCCCTTTCGATCGCGGGCCTCTCTGCGGCACTGCTCGGGAAAGCCGACCTCCAACAGGCCGACTTCTTCGCTCGACGCGCGCTGCTTGTTGCCCTCAGTTCGGCGAACTCCTACGAGATCGCGATCTGCAAGTTGCAACAGGCCGCGGTCGAATACGCATCCGGCAATTTCGCGGCCTGCGTGGCTGAGGCGAGCGACGCTTCCGGGCGATTCCACCAGATGGAAGTTCTGCCGATGCTCGCGACCGCCGAGTACCGCGTTTCGATGGCGCACTTCAAGGCAAATAAACGAGTCGAAGCAGAAGCGGCGCTGGCGAAATCGGCGGCAGCACTGACTGAGACGTGGATGGCCGCAACGCTGGTGCCGCTGGTCCGCGAAAATCCGATGTTCGCGCAATGGGCCGCGACACGGCGCGTAGCCGCTTCGGCGTTCAAGACGTTGATCGAGCAGCACAAGTTCGACGGTCCGTCTGTCGAGAGCGAAGAAGAAGTTGGCGACTCCGCGATGAGCCGATACCCGCTGGTTTCGGCGCACAGCCTTGGCAAACTCTCGGTCTCGGTGGGCGGGCGAGAGATAGAAGACGAAGACTGGGCGAGCGCCCGGGCGAAGGAAATGTTCTTCCTTCTGCTCCAGAACCGGCAGGGCATCCGCAAGGAAGAGGCCGTCGAATACCTCTACCCGGAACTGCCGCGCGAAAAGTGCAACAGCGCCTTCCATTCGAACCTTTATCGCATCCGACGGGCGCTCTTCCAGGACAGCGTGGTGAAGGGTGACGATGGAATCTATCAGCTGAACCCGGACGCGTTGTTCGAGTGGGACGTAAAGGACTTCCAGGATTCGGTGGAACGAGCCCGAAAGTCGCCTGCCGGGTCGAGGGAGCGCGCGGTTGCGCTGCAGGAAGCGCTCGAGCTGTATGCAGGCCCGTTCGCCACGGCCTTTCAATCGGAGTGGGCCGCGGCGGTGCGTGATGAATTGGAAGACGCGGCGCACGAGTCGTTGGCGACGCTCGCTGGCTACTTTGCCGGGCGAAACGATTTTGAGTCCGCTGCCATGTGTATGGAACGTGTCCTTCGGGCGAATCGGTTGAACGAAGAGGCCGCCTTCCAGTTCGCTACGTACCGCAGCAGAGCCGGCCAGGTGGTGCAGGCGCTTCGGTTCATCGATGAGTTCAGCAATGGTTACGAGGCTGAGTTCGGCGAGGTTCCGCCGGCGCGATTCTCTGAGCTTCGCTCATCGATCGCGGCTGGCGTCGCAGTCTGACAGACGCGTCGCGAGAGATTCGCGAGAACCGATTCTTTACCCTCCGCTAAGAAATTACTTCTTGGCTGGAGGGGTTACGTCATGACTCGTCTTATCTCGGTACTCGTGTCCGTCGCGGCACTCGCAACTATCGCGCTGGCTGGCGCCGCTCCGTTCCAGTCCTGGTAGGTCGCTCGTGTCGACGCGCTCGATGAGAGCGACGTCGCACTCCATCGCCCGTACGGTTAGCCGTGCGGGCGATTCTGTTGTCCTCGCCATCGCGGCGGTGATCTTTGTCGGCCAGCAGATTGCGATCAGCAACATCGGTACGGGTGGTCGGTCGGGTTCGCTGCGGCAACTGCTGTTCTTTTCGACAACGATCGTGCTGGCACTGTTGGCGCTCAAATTGAGACGCTTCTGGGGAGCGTGGGCCGTTTCCCTGGGCATCCTCATGAACCTCGTCCCGATGGCGTTCCACAGCGGTTCGATGCCGATTGATTACGCGATCCTGGAGCGTTCGGGGGCATTTCCCGAAGTGACTCCGGCGGATATCGGCAAACAAACGAATCACGGCAAGGACGTCGTGCTCAACCGCGACGACATTCATTTCTTTTGGCTCTCGGACCGGTACATCGTCGACTTGCCCATCTACGGGAAGAACATCTACTCGCTCGGTGACTTCGTGTTGTTCGCCGGCCTTGGAGCAGTCCTCGTGCAAGCGGCCGGTAGCGTCGTGTTTTCCCAGAACGGCCGTGGAGGGAAGCAGGAGGACATCCTCCATGAACCTGGCTAGCGGCCGTGCTAGTCTCGCGTTCCGATTTCTTGATTGAGGAGTCCGTTTTGCGATTCATCATCTACGGCGCCGGCGCGATCGGCGGGACGATTGGCGCGAGACTCGCTATGGGTGGGCACAACGTTGTTCTGATTTGCCGCGGCGAACACCTGAAGGCGATCCGTTCGAAGGGGCTGACCCTTCAGACTCCGGAGTTCGAGAAGGTCCTGCCGATGGAGGCCGTTGCGAATCCCGCCGAGATTACGTGGGCCGAGGGTGACGTGGCTATCCTCGCGATGAAGACGCAGGACACGGAACCAGCTTTGCGAGCGCTGGAAATCGCCGCCGGGCCGAAAGTCCCGGTCTTTTGCGCACAAAATGGAGTCGAGAACGAGAGACTGGCTGCTCGCAGGTTCGAAAATGTCTACGCGACGTTGGTTGCTCTCCCGGCAACGTTTCTAGTCCCCGGGGAGATCATCGCTTCGGCGATTCCGCTCAGCGGCTGTCTTCACTCGGGCCGTTATCCGGGTGGAACGGATTCGGTGGTTGAAGAGGTCTGCCAAGCGTTCGCGTCTTCGAATTTCCATGCGGCGGCTTCGGCGGATGGTATGGAATTGAAGTACCGAAAGTTGATCCTCAACCTCGGCAACGGCGTCGAGGTGATTACCGGCAAACCTTCGTGGGCGGCGGATGGCGCCGTCGGCGCGTTCGTTGAAAACGTGAGGCAGGAGGCGTACCGCTGCTACGAAGCGGCAGGGATCGTTTCGACCGCGCCCGAAGAATACGTTCGACGCGTGACCGCGCACTACAAGGCGGCCGCAGTGAAGGGCGAGGCGCGTTCGGCCAGTTCGACGCTGCAAAGTGTGCTGCGGGGACACCAGACGACCGAAGTTGACTACCTCAACGGCGAGATCGAACTGCTCGGCCGGGTCCACGGAGTGCGCACCCCCTACAACAGTGCGGTGCGGTCCGTTGCGACGCGGATGGCGGCCACGGGCCGGCCGCCGGGGTCGGTGACGATCGAGGAACTCGCGGCCATGGCCAGGTCAGGGCTCGAGGATTCCTGAGCGAAGGAGTTGCTCGAGCGCAGTTTCGACCAACTGCTCGGCAAGTGCCCGGTCGTTCGAGATGCCATCAGGAAGGGATTCAAACGTCAGCGACCCATCGCTAATTCGGGCTTCGATGACATCCGTCAATTGCTGCGTGGTCAGCACACCGTGCAAGAGCGGCATGAGCCAGGCAACGAACCGATCGAACCCAATCGACACGTGAAATGGGCTCGGCGTGCCGAAATTATTATCGATGAAGAGGGCCGGGCCGAAGGCTCTGGGGCGCTCGGCGATTGCGGTGGCGATGGCCGGATCCCAACATCGAAACTCCAGGCCATCAGCAGCGAACAACGAGAGCAGCAACGCCGCAAGGAAGTCGGGCCGTTCAGACGCACTTTGATCATCCGGCCACGTCGCTTCCGGGACTGCCGCAAGTAAGGTGTCGAATCTGATGGAATTGGGAAGTTTCGATGCGACCGTTTCGAGAATGGCCAGGACCACTGGGCTGCGTAGTTCCTTCGCGGTATCGCCGGCCTGGGGCACCCACCACGTGCCGTCGGTTTGCGGCTTTAGGGCCGCGCGAAAGCTGAATTGGCGGATCCTCGCCGCGTCTATTTTCCGGCTGACGGCTGCTTCGGAATGGACAAGAAGCGACTGACGGAAGGTGCGGTTTACGAGGAAGTCGCGGTACTGCTCCATGATCAGGTGGTTCGGCGAAATTTCGTCGAGCTCGGCCCGGACTTCTGGAGGGAGGTTTTCGCTGAGCATGCTGGCGAAATTCGCGTCGCCCAGGTACTGGAGGCCCGCGCCGTCTACGAGGTCAACGAAGTCTAAGAAGTAGGTGGGGTCGTTGACCTCGGCGAGGTGCTCGTGCATTACATAAAAGTCGGGCCGATCCTGGATGACTTTCACTTCAGCGGCCAATAATTCGTGATACGCGGAGATGGCGGGTGACGTGGTAGCGAACTGAGAAGTGGCATCGGCGAGAAACGACGCAAAAGCACGTGCCTGGCCGATGCGCTCCGTGTGCTCGGGGAAGTGGCGGGCATGGAAGCGCATCATTTCTCTCAACGCGCCGCGAGCGTGCCACCCGGGCAAGACGTTGTAGCTGATGTTCGCGATGCCGTTTGGCGCGAGGTGGCTCCGGCAGATTCGCAGGATTGCGGCGCGAGCCTCAAGAGGCACCCAACTGAACACGCCGTGGCAGATGATGTAGTCGAACTGGCCGCCCGGTTGGAAATCACGGACATCGCTTTGCTGGAAAGTGATGTTCGTGAGTCCAAGCTTTTCGGCGGCGGCCGTCGCTTGCGAGATGTGGACCGGGGAGAGGTCCATTCCGAAGAAGGTGCTTCCGGGGAGGGCGTAGGCCATCGGGATCAGGTTCCGTCCGGCGCCGCAGCCGATTTCCAATACCCGCGCGGTATCGACGCTCGCGGGAGTCAGCCCGAAGAGGCGGGCAATGACTGCCGCGTTCTGCGGGTGCGTGTTGTGGGCCACGCCGCCGTCGTAGGGGACCTCGTCGTAGCTGGCATGGGTAGTCAGTGGGGCCATCCAGACATTTTGTCCTGTGGCGCGCCGAACAGACAGCACCAGTGATAAGGATGAGCACAATGAGAATTCGTCTAGAATTCGCGGCAGCAGGCGAAGGTACCCCCACAGACCTGCGAGGAGTTGCAGATATGACGAAGATCATTGAAATCGAAGGCATTGGCGAAAAGTACGCCGCCGCGCTTGAAGGCGCGGGCGTTGCTACTGTCGAGAAGTTGCTGACTGATGGTGGTTCAGCATCTGGCCGCGCGAAAATCGCCGAGGCCACCGGTGTGACCACCCAGAAAGTGCTTGAGTGGGTGAACCGGGCCGATCTGATGCGAATTAAGGGCATCGGTTCTGAGTTTTCCGACCTGCTTGAGGCCGCCGGCGTCGATACCGTGAAAGAACTCGCGACACGCCGTCCTGACAACTTGTTTGCCAAGATGGAAGAACTCAACACGGCGAAGAAGCTGGTGCGACGGACTCCATCGGCCGCCGAAGTGGAAAAGTGGATCGCTGAGGCGAAGACACTTCCGGGCATGGTGACGTACTAGGCGTGAAGCCTGCTGCATCGGATTTTCGGGCCCGCGAAAGCGGGCCTGTTTCACAAGCAGCCCGGGGCGAGTGATGCAGCGACGAGGCGAAACCCGCCGCACATTGACCGTTACCTTGCCGATGCCCGACGACGCGTGGGATCTGAGCGTGGATGTGATTCGCAGTTCGCGCCGTCGACGGACGATCGCTATTTCTGTCCAAAGTGGGGCAGTAAGTGTTCGGGCGCCGATGCGGACAACGGACGCGCAGGTGCGGGAACTGGTTGGCTTACGCGGACCGTGGGTGGTCGGTCGGTTGCAGTTGAGCAGTTCTGCAGGACTGTCGCCCTTGTGCGACGGGTCGACGTTGCCGTTCCTTGGCAATGAAGTCTTCCTTGAGGTGCGAGCCACGAGTGGGAGGCCTCGACGACCGAATTTGGAATGCGACCGCCTCGCGGTTGAGGTTCGGGCCAGAGAGACGCCAGAGGAATTCGACGCGGCCGTTTCGGGCGCCGTTGTGTCGTGGTATCGGACAGAAGCAGAGGTGGCCCTTGGGACGCTCGCTCAGTCGCTCATCGAGCGGACGGGCCTGACCCCGAAAACGGTGCTGGTGCGGACGCAGCGGAGCCGCTGGGGAAGTTGCGGGCCGGATGGGACGATCCGGCTGAGTTGGCGGTTGGCGATGGTTGATCCAGCCCTGGCCGAATACGTGGTCATCCACGAACTCGTCCACCTGAAGCACAAACACCATCAGCCTTCGTTCTGGAATGCGGTAGGCGAGCTACTCCCCGACTTTCGCGAGCGCCGGAGACGTCTGCAGGAAGCCGGGCGGAAGTTGCCCGCGCTGTAGAGGCTCGCGCTTCGCGCCGCCGTGGCTGTACATTCCCGCCCAGA
>JBDTNM010000154.1:0-7478 GCA_039933735.1 bacterium
TCATCAAGGTCGGCGCCGCTACCGAAGTCGAGCTCAAGGAAAAGAAGCACCGCGT
Organism: bacterium; assembly: GCA_039933735.1. Lineage (GTDB taxonomy): Bacteria > Chloroflexota > Dehalococcoidia > Tepidiformales > Tepidiformaceae > Amarobacter. The sequence continues at coordinate 56 of JBDTNM010000154.1, forward strand.
GGAGGACGCCCTCAGCGCCACCCGCGCCGCTGTCGAAGAAGGCATCGTCCCTGGTGGCGGCGTCGCTCTCATCAACGCGCTTCCGGCCCTCGATAAGGTCAAGCTCGAAGGCGACGAAGCCACTGGCGTCCGCATCCTTCGGCGCGCCCTCGAAGAGCCCCTCCGCCGCATCGCTATCAACGCGGGCAAGGACGGATCGGTCATCGTTGAGGAAGTGAAGAAGCTCGGCAAGGGCCAGGGCTACGACGCACAGAAGGGCGAGTTCGGCGACATGGTTGCCAAGGGCATCATCGACCCGGCCAAGGTCACTCGTTCGGCCATCGAAAACGCGATCTCGATCGCCGCGATGGTCCTGACGACGAACTGCCTCATCACTGAGAAGCCAGAGAACGCACCGTCGGGCATGCCCTCCGGCGCGCCTCCGATGTACTAGGCCCGACCGCAACACCCTCGGGCCACCAGCCCGGATTGGTGAAGCACAATCCCGAGGGGGTGGAGGCGCAAGCCCCACCCCTTCGTTCTCTCTCAAAAGCGGGTGCCCGGCCCACACCGGCCGCCCAGAGTCAACGCCCACCTACCGTCGCGGACAGACATCCGAAGGAAGCACGACGATGCGAAACGAGAACGGACTCGAAGTAGACCGAGAAGCGCTGGACAGACTCCTCGGGACTTCCGACCTCATCACCATCGGCTTCACGCTCTTTCCCGAACGGCTGCTCATCGACACGCGTTCGAACAAGACCGACGGGCAGTACGCCGCCATGGTGGAACCTGTCGCCTCAGTCCAGGAACGCTATCTCTGGCTCGGCAAACACCGTAGTTCGTTCGGAGCGCCGGAAGGCTTTGCGTTTTTCATCTGGCCTCACACCGTCCGCGGCCTCATCGAGCGCGACGCTTTGGCCGTCCTCAAGACTCGCCTCGATCCAGCCGCCCGCGAAGCCCTCGACGAGGCGATCGTCGTCGCCGTCGAACTCGAACGCCTGGCCATGATCGAAGCGGTCAAAGGCAGCGAACGCTGGCCGGCCATGTGGGAAAAGCCCGCGGCCTAGCGGCAGGCGCCAGCGCGGTACTTGCCGCGTGCGCATCTCGGATTCGTCGCCTCGGAGGGAGTGGTAGGATTCCGAAGCTACTTCCAGATTGGAGCCACAACACATGACCACTGCTGAACCCCTGAATCTAACGCGCGTCGACACGGGAACCGACCACCTCCTCGCCGAGCGCGACGGCCACACCCTCATCCTCACCTTCAACCGCCCGGAACGCATGAACGCCATCAGCGGCCCGATGCTCGGCAACCTCGCCCGGCTCCTGACCGAAGCGAACCGGAACCCCGAGGTCCGCGTCGTCATCCTTACGGGCACCGGCCGCGGCTTCTGCGCCGGCCTGGACCTCGTCGATAACAACCCCAATGCGGCCGGCGGCGGTATTCGCCCCGCGCGCTCACTGTTCGACCTGCACGACTCCGTTCCGACCGTGTTGTGGAACATGGACAAGCCGGTCATCTGCGCCCTCAACGGCCCCGCCGCTGGCTACGGCATGGACCTGGCGATGCTCTGCGACATTCGCATCAGTGGCGAAAACGGCAAGATGGCCGCCATCACCGCCCGCCGCAACCTGCTCCCCGAAAGCGGCGGCTCGTGGCTGTTGCCGCGGCTCGTCGGTTGGGCTAAAGCCAGCGAAATGTTCTACCGCGGGCTGACCCTGAACGCTCAGCAGTGCCTTGAAATTGGCCTCGTGAACACGGTCGTCCCCCAGGACGAACTGATGGCTACGGCCCGCCAATGGGCCAGGGAAATCGAAGCCAACGCCCCGATGGCCGTCCAGACCACCAAGCGGATGATGCGCCAGGGACTGAACGAAACCTATGAGACGACTGTCGACCACCTCATGGCGCACCTGAACGTCATGTTCGGCATGGACGACTTCAAAGAGGGCGTCGCCGCATTCCTCGAGAAGCGCCCGCCAGAATTCACCGGGCGCTAGGCTCCGAACGGTTTAACGATTCGTGGGGGCCGGGCAAAACGCCCGGCCTTCGCCGTTTCACGCCGACACTCCCGCCTCCCTGAAGGTCGGATCAGGGCTTCGCGGGCTCGGCGTGACATTGCGGGCGCGCGCGGCCAAGATTGCCGGGCACATTTTGTATTTGGAGTTCGAACAAACCTATGGCTGCAACTGTGAACAAGAACGGCGTGCTCGCCGGCAAGGTCGCCGTCGTCACCGGCGCTTCGCGCGGGATTGGCGAGGCCATCGCCATCCGCTATGCGATGGAAGGAGCGAAAGTCGTCGTCTCCGCCCGCACCGTCGATGATGGTGACCACATTCTGCCCGGCAGCATCAACGGGGTCGTCAAGCGAATCAAGGATGCGGGCGGGGAAGCCCTGGCTGTTAAAGCAGACCTCGCCAGCCACGACGATCGCGAGAACCTGATCAAGGCGACCGAAGCCGCCTACGGCCCGGTCGATATCCTCGTGAACAATGCCGCCATCACCTACTTCATCCCGGTCGATGACTTCCCGGAGAAGCGCCAGAAGCTGATGTTCGAAGTGCAGGTCTTCGGACCGTTCCACCTCGCCCAGCTCGTGCTGCCGAAGATGCGGGAGAAGAAGAGCGGCTGGATCCTGAACATCTCTTCGCATGCGGCACTGCACCCGAAGCTGAATGCTCCCGGCCGCGGCGGTACTGTCTATGGCATGTGTAAAGCGGCCCTCGAACGCTTCACCACAGGCCTCGCTGCGGAAGCCAGCAACGACAACATCGGCGTGAACGTCATCTCCCCGGGCCTCATCGCCACGCCGGGTGTGCTCCATCACGGCCTCGTGAACGACTCGAATAAGGACATGGCGGTGCCCGTGGAGAACATGGCTGAAGCCTGCCTCCACCTCGTTCATGGCGATGCCTCGGTGAACTCCGGGCACATCACCTACGCAGTCGATGTCCTGCGTGATTTCAAGCTGACGCCGGCTGAACTGCTGGCGTAGTAGCTGCGGCGGGGCTCGGAGTCGAGCCGGGCCCTGCTCTCAACTGCGCACAGAAGCTGCCGACAATAGGATCGTGGCGAAAATCGACATCTATGTGCCGCACCGGCGCCGGGTGGTGATTCATGGCAACGTCCAGGGCATCGGCTTCAGGCTGTGGCTGCGAAACGTTGCGAATACGCTCGACCTTGTGGGCACCTGCAAACTCCTCGAAGACGGGTCCTGCGAGGCCATCGTCCAGGGCGAACGCACACTCGTGAAACAGTTTGTTGTCGCCTGCAAACGTGGCCCCAGCGGAGCGCAGGTCGATGGCGTCGAAACGTCGACCTTGCGCCCCGACCCTTCGATCGGCACCTTCCAGGTAGAACGATAAAGGCCACTTAATTCACGCAATGCACATCGCTGGTTCAATGGCGTGCAATTGGGGTAACGTCAGTCACGCAATGGCCGAATGGAATTTTCTCACCAACCACGCCAACGTCCTGCTTTGTGTAACCGACGAGCCGGACATCCGCCTGCGGGACCTCGCGGTCCGTATCAAGATCAGCGAGCGCGCTGTGAAACGCATCGTGGCTGACCTGGAACGCGAAGGGTACATCTCGCGCGAGCGCTTCGGACGGAGGAACCACTACCTGGTCCATAGCGATGCACTTGTCGCCGGGCCGGTGACGCGCGGACTCCAGGTCGGCGTGCTCCTTGCTGCGCTCTTGCCAATCCTTACGCAGTTCTAGCGGCCAGCCATTCCCGGTCCCTTCTGCGACACGGCGGATGGTCGTGGCGAACAATTGAGCAACCAAATAGTTGCATTCAGGAATCACCTGGGCATATAGTGCAATCAAGAGGTTGCACTATATGGTATCGACAGTCACAAATCGGATCGAAAAAGAAGTAATCCTTAAGGCTCCGCTTGAGCGAGTCTGGCAGGCCGTCAGCGACTCAGCCCAGTTCGGCGCGTGGTTCAAGGCGCGTTTTCCAGAACCCTTCGCACCCGGCCGAGACGTACAGGCCGAGTTCACCGAACCGGGATTCGTGGGTCGCACGTTCATGGTCCGCGTCGAACAGATGGAGAAGCCCAGGCGCTTCTCATTCCGCTGGCAGCCGCACGAGTTCGGCGCGGCGATCGACACTTCGAACTCCACCCTGGTCGAATTTCAACTGGACGAACATCCCGACGGCACCCGCCTCCGCGTGGTCGAGACCGGATTCGAAAACGTCCCGGCCGACCAGCGCCAGGCCATGCTGCGCGGGAACGACGAAGGCTGGGCCGAACAGCTGGGGCGCGTCGCCAACTACGTTTCGGGCACCGACCGCATCGAAAAGCAGGTCACGTTGAACGCGCCGATGGAACGCGTTTGGGGCGCAATCGCGAACGCCGAGGAGTTCGGCAAGTGGTTTGGCCTGCACACCGAGGGCACAACCTTCGAGCCGGGCAAGACGGTCTCGGTGAAGATGTCGAACCCCGGCGAGTTCGACGGCATGGAATTCATGATGGAAGTGGTCAGCATGGAAGCCGGCCGACTGTTCTCGTTCCGTTGGCACCCGTTCGCCCTCGACAAGCAAGTGGACTACTCGCACGAACCGATGACGCTCGTCGAATTCTTCCTCGACCCGGTCGGGGCGGGCACGCTCCTGACACTGACGGAGAGTGGCTTCAACGCGGTCCCGGAGTCGCGTCGAGCGCTGGCTTTCGAGATGAACGAAGGCGGCTGGGCGGAGCAGTTGCGTCGCATCAAGGCGCATCTCGGTGCCTAGCGCCGTGGCAGAGGCGGCGCCCCTGTTTGCCGCGCTCGGCGACGAAACGCGCCTCCGCCTGGTCGCCCGCCTCGGGGACGGAACTCCGCGGTCCATCACCAGCCTCACCGAAGGCGAGGGGATGACCCGCCAGGCCATCACCAAGCACCTCCACGTGCTGGCGGAAGCGGGCATGGTGCGTGGCGAACGGCGGGGCCGGGAACAGGTATGGGCGTTGGAGCGGGAGCGTCTCGATGCAGCCCGTAAATGGATCGACGAGCTGTCGGCCCAATGGGACTCTGCGCTCGAACGACTCCGCATCTTCGTCGAGGAACGCTAGCCTTCCGGCCAGGAGTCGATGTCCAACGCGCGCCAAACAACAGGCCCCCTCCATCCGTCGATGGAGAGGGCCTGGGTGGGGAACTGAGGGCGGCCTGAGGTGGCCTAGCCGACTCCTGGAGGCACTTCCACCGCTCCATCGACCATCGCCATGGCGGCGGGCTTTACGCTCACCTCAAGCAGCTCGGCGATGTCGTACGCCTTGATCGTGCGCTTCTCTTCATCGGGCTGAACGCCGGGGATGCCGTCTTCGAACATCTGGATGCAGAACGGGCAGGCGGTGGCGACGATGCTGGCGCCGGTGTTCGCGGCTTCAGCGGCGCGCAAATGGTTCACGCGTGTGCCAGATTCTTCCTGCCACATGTTCCCGCCGCCGGCGCCGCAGCAGAAGCCCTTCTCCTTATTCCGCGGCATCTCAATCAGGTTCGCTCCGGGGATTGCTTCCAGCACCTGCCGAGGCGAATCGTAGATGCCGTTCCCGCGCCCGATGTAGCAGCTGTCGTGGTAGGTGATGGTCGCGTTGTTCTGTTCTTTCGGCTTGAGGTCGCCCTTGGCCAGGAGGAACTGGAGGAAATCGGCGTGGTGGGTGACTTCGTACTTCCCGCCGAAATCGGGATACTCGTTCTTGAATGTGTTGAAGCAGTGCGGGCACGACGTGATCACGCGCTTTACGCCGGCTTCGTTCATCGCTTCGGCGTTTGTCTGGGCGAGGGTGGCATAGAGGAATTCGTTCCCCATGCGGCGGGCCGGGTCGCCGTTGCAGGTCTCGTTCTGTCCGAGCACACCGAAGCTCGTGCCCGATTCCATCAACAGCTTGGTGACGGCCTGCGTGATGGGGACGTTGCGTTCGACGAGGGCGCCCGAGCAGCCAACCCAGTAGAGGTACTCCTGCGAGCCGTCGAACATCGGCACTTCCATGCCCTTCTCTTCGAGCTGCTCGATCCAGGTCGTGCGGGTGAACTGTGTGCCGCGCCAGGGATGGCCGCGCTGTTCGATGTTTTGGAGTGCGGCCTGCGCGGTCGCGGGCACCCGCGCCTGCTCCATCACGAGGTAGCGCCGCATGTCGACGATGCTAGGCACGTGCTCGATCATGACCGGGCATTCCTGCACACAGGCGCCGCAAGTTCGGCAGGCCCAGAGCGTCTCATCCTTGATGTAGCCGCCAACCAGCGGCTCAAGCGTGTCGCTCGGGTTTTTCCCGGCGATGGTCAGCGGGCCGGCGTGGTTCATGTAGGTCTTCATGTCCTGGATGAGGGCCATCGGCGAAAGCGGCTGACCCGCGGCGTACGCCGGGCAGACGTCGGTGCAGCGCCCGCAGCGGACGCACGTATCCGCATCGAACAACTGCTTCCAGGTGAAGTCCTCAAGCTTGCCCGCACCGAGCCCGGCGCCCGATTCGATCAGCGCTTCGATGTCGCCCATAGGGGCGAGATACAGCTGAGTGCTGGGCCGCTTGAAGAACGCGTTGACCGGCGCAAAGAGTATGTGGCGGAACTTGGTCACTGCCATCAGGCTCAACAGCGAGAAGGCCGCGACCACATGGAACCACCACCACCAGACATGGGTGTCGAGCAGTTTGCCTTCGCTGATAGGTCCGCCAAGGATCTTGGCGACCACGTACCCGGCAGGCGACCACTTCGACCAGTTCTCGTGGCCCGCGGGGATTTCGTTGCCACCGATGCGCAGACCTTCGACCAGGATGCCGGTGAACAGCACGAAGGCGAGCAACCCGACGACGAGCGCGTCTTCGGTGCTCCGCCGGTCCCAGGTCAGCTTGTTGGGAGGCGAGACATACCGGCGGTAAACAGCCATGCCGACGCCGACGAGGCCGACCAGCCCGAAGGTATCGCCAAGCAGGCTGTAGCCCAGGTAAACGCCGCCCTTCAGGAACGCGTGTTCGGTGTTCGCCCGGAAGATGATCGGCAGGTAGTCATCGATCGCCAGGAGGGCAGTGACGAGGGTGAGGACGAGGAAACTCGAGTAGATACAGCCGTGCATGATTCCCGCGAAGCGGTCGTTCTTCACGCGGCTGGTGCCAGCGCCCATGGTCAGGGCCTGGGTGAGGCGGGCGCCAAGGCTGGAGTTCACCTGGTGCGGCCGGCCCAGCCGCCAGATGCGCGCCCGCTGGACGAAAGCACCGATGATGAACGCCATGCTCAGGGCAAAGACGAAATACATCAGCCACGGCGTTTTGATGTTGAAGAAGACTTCGCGAGAGGCATTCGTGGTGCGGGCAGTTTCGACCGCCGAAATGGCGCCAATGATGGCGACAGGGATCACGATCCCGCCCCAGCTAGCGCGGAAGCGGGTGCCCTTGGAGACGGGGCTGCCTTTGGGCGTGTTCTGCGGTATCGAGGTCATAGGTATCGAATCCCGGC